>NZ_CP117430.1:1255423-1569279 GCF_030687395.1 Pseudomonas wuhanensis
CCGAACAACTGGTTGGCTCCGAGCCGGGCACGTTGGGCAGTGCCGAGCTCTACAAGGAAAAACTCGGCATCGCCGAGCACCTGATCCGCAAGGAAATGAGCCGCTACCGCGCAGCACCGGATCGTTCGTGGACCGTGCCTGCCGGGCACTACTTCATGATGGGCGACAACCGCGACAACTCGAACGACAGTCGCTACTGGGATGACCCGAGCATTCCCAAGAATCTGCTGGGCATGGTTCCCGACAAGAATATCGTCGGCAAGGCCTTCGCAGTCTGGATGAGCTGGCCGGAACCCAAACTCAGTCACCTGCCGAATTTCTCGCGGGTTGGCCTGATCAAGTAATCACACACGGCGCTGTTGAACACAGCGCCGAATGCATTTCTGGAGTCGGCACAATCGGCGACAGAAGCATGAAAACAACGATATTCAGGACGTTATTTTTGAACACAGCGTTAATTGTCCCAAGCCTGCGCCGCACCACGGCGATGGCGGTGGAATCCAGCCACGAACTCAGCGTGGGTAAACCGTGAGCGTCTCCTTAAGCCGTCTAGAGCGTCAGCTCGGCTACACCTTCAAAGACCAGGAGCTGATGGTCCTGGCCCTGACTCACCGCAGCTTTGCCGGGCGCAACAACGAACGCCTGGAGTTCCTCGGTGATGCCATCCTCAACTTCGTCGCTGGCGAGGCGCTGTTCGATCGCTTCCCGCTGGCCCGCGAAGGCCAGTTGTCGCGTTTGCGCGCGCGCTTGGTGAAAGGTGAAACCCTGGCCGTACTGGCCCGTGGTTTCGACCTGGGCGAATACCTGCGCCTGGGCTCCGGCGAATTGAAAAGCGGCGGTTTCCGTCGCGAGTCGATTCTGGCCGATGCCCTGGAAGCGCTGATCGGTGCGATCTATCTGGACGCCGGCATGGACATGGCGCGCGAGCGCGTGCTGGCCTGGCTGGCCGGAGAGTTCGAAGGCCTGACGCTGGTCGACACCAACAAAGATCCGAAAACCCGCCTGCAGGAATTCCTGCAGTCCCGTGGTTGTGAGCTGCCGCGTTACGAAGTGGTGGATATCCAGGGTGAGCCGCATTGCCGGACGTTCTTCGTCGAATGTGAAATCATCTTACTGAATGAAAAAAGCCGAGGTCAGGGTGTGAGTCGTCGTATTGCCGAACAGGTAGCGGCCGCCGCAGCACTGATTGCCCTGGGTGTGGAGAATGGCAATGACTGATACAACCGCAACTCGCTGTGGCTATGTTGCCATCGTCGGCCGTCCCAACGTGGGCAAGTCCACGCTGCTGAACCACATTCTGGGTCAGAAGCTGGCGATCACCTCGCGCAAGCCGCAGACCACCCGTCACAACATGCTCGGCATCAAGACCGAAGGCGCCGTTCAGGCGATCTACGTCGACACCCCGGGCATGCACAAGGGCGGCGAAAAGGCCCTGAACCGCTACATGAACAAGACCGCTTCGGCGGCGTTGAAAGACGTCGACGTGGTGATCTTCGTGGTCGACCGCACCAAGTGGACCGACGAAGACCAGATGGTCCTCGAGCGCGTTCAGTACGTGACCGGCCCGCTGATCGTGGCGCTGAACAAGACTGACCGTATCGAAGACAAGGCCGAGCTGATGCCGCACCTGACCTGGTTGCAGGAACAGCTGCCGAACGCGCAGATCATGCCGATCTCGGCCCAGCACGGCCACAACCTGGACACGCTGGAGCGAGTGATCGCCGAGCACCTGCCGGAAAACGATCACTTCTTCCCGGAAGATCAGATCACTGACCGCAGCAGCCGCTTCCTCGCCGCCGAACTGGTGCGCGAGAAAATCATGCGCCAGTTGGGCGCCGAGCTGCCGTACCAGATCACTGTGGAAATCGAAGAGTTCAAGCAGCAGGGCAAAACCCTGCACATCCATGCCTTGATTCTCGTCGAACGTGACGGCCAGAAGAAAATCATCATTGGCGACAAGGGCGAGCGCATCAAGCGCATCGGCACCGAGGCGCGCAAGGACATGGAGCTGCTGTTCGACTCCAAGATCATGCTTAACCTGTGGGTCAAGGTTAAGGGCGGCTGGTCCGATGACGAACGCGCGCTGCGTTCGCTGGGTTACGGCGACCTGTAAACCCGGTCTGCGCTGCACCGTAGAACCCTGTGGGAGCGGGCTTGCCCGCGATGAGGATGTAACATTCAGCGCAGATGTTGAATGTAAGTCCGCCATCGCGGGCAAGCCCGCTCCCACATTGGTTTTGGGTTGTTTGTAAAACTGCGCTCTTTCATTGAGAACTGCGATTTCCATGTCGACCACCGCGCCAATCGGCCAACCCGCCTACGTCCTCCACAGCCGCGCCTACCGCGAAAGCAGTGCGCTGGTGGATTTCCTTACGCCGCAAGGTCGGCTGCGGGCGGTGTTGCGTAGCGCACGGGGTAAGGCCGGGACGTTGGCGCGGCCGTTCGTGCCGCTGGAAGTCGAGTTCCGTGGTCGGGGTGAGTTGAAAAACGTCGGTCGCATGGAAAGCGCCGGTGTTTCCACCTGGCTCAACGGCGAGGCACTGTTCAGCGGTCTCTACCTCAACGAATTGCTGATCCGTCTGCTACCCGCCGAAGACCCTCATCCCGCGGTTTTCGATCACTACGCCGCGACCTTGCTCGCCCTGGCCGAAGGCCGTCCGCTGGAGCCGTTGCTGCGCTCTTTCGAATGGCGCTTGCTCGACGACCTCGGTTACGGCTTTGCATTGAACACCGACATTCACGGCGACCCCATCGCGCCAGACGGCCTGTATCGCTTGCAAGTGGATGCAGGCCTGGAGCGGGTCTATCTGCTGCAACCGGGCCTGTTCAACGGCACTGAACTGCTGGCCATGGCCGATGCCGACTGGTCCGCGCCCGGTGCGCTGTCCGCTGCCAAGCGCTTGATGCGTCAGGCATTGGCCGTTCATCTGGGCGGTCGCCCTCTAGTCAGTCGCGAGTTGTTTCGCAAGCCATAGTTTCGCAGCCATAGGAACTGTTGATGCTTGCGTCAACAGACCCAAGCTCCCCGTGTATGCTGTGCACCGAACTTTCCCTTATTTCAGGAGCGCTTCCGTGACCACCAGCAATCGCATTCTTCTTGGCGTGAACATCGACCACGTTGCCACCCTGCGTCAGGCCCGGGGTACTCGCTACCCGGATCCGGTCAAGGCAGCGCTGGACGCGGAAGAGGCGGGCGCTGACGGCATCACCGTGCACCTGCGCGAAGACCGCCGGCACATCCAGGAGCGCGACGTGCTGCTGCTCAAGGACGTGCTGCAAACCCGCATGAACTTCGAAATGGGCGTCACCGAAGAAATGATGGCGTTCGCCGAACGCATCCGCCCGGCGCACATTTGCCTGGTCCCGGAAACCCGTCAGGAGCTGACCACCGAAGGCGGCCTGGACGTGGCAGGGCAGGAGGCGCGGATCAAGGCTGCGGTGGATCGCCTGGCGAAGATCGGCTGCGAAGTGTCGCTGTTCATCGACGCGGACGAGCGGCAGATCGAAGCGTCCCGCCGTGTCGGTGCACCGGCCATTGAGTTGCACACCGGGCGTTATGCGGACGCCGAGACGCCAACCGAAGTCGCTGAAGAGCTCAAGCGCGTGGCCGATGGCGTGGCATTCGGTCTGGCCCAGGGCCTGATCGTCAATGCCGGTCACGGCCTGCATTATCACAACGTCGAGGCTGTTGCGGCGATCAAGGGCATCAACGAACTGAACATCGGCCATGCGCTGGTGGCCCATGCGTTGTTCGTCGGGTTCAAGTCGGCGGTGTCGGAGATGAAGGCGCTGATTCTGGCGGCTGCGTTGAAAGGTTAGATCGGCGGCGCTGCCATCGCGGGCAAGCCACGCTCCCACGGGTCCGGGTTGAACGACAATTGTGTGCTCGACGCGGACCCGTGGGAGCGTGGCTTGCCCGCGATGGCGTCTTTGAAGGCGGCGAAGATTTAAAGCTGTGGGGTTTCCTGGCTCGGCTTGGTCTTGTCGACCCCCGGCACATGCAGGTTGCCCTCGGCGACCTGATTGCCTTCCAGCTGCGGCTGCGTGACCCACGTCAGGATGTCGTAGTAACGACGGATGTTCGCCACGAAATGCACCGGCTCGCCGCCACGGGCATAGCCATAGCGAGTCTTGCTGTACCACTGTTTCTGCGACAGGCGCGGCAGGATTTTCTTCACGTCCAGCCACTTGTCCGGGTTCATCCCTGCCTTGGCCGTCAGTTTGCGTGCGTCATCCAGATGACCGCTGCCAACGTTGTAGGCTGCGAGCGCGAACCACGTACGATCCGGCTCCTGGATCGACTCATCCAGTTGCTCCTTCATGTAGGCCAGGTACTTCGCGCCGCCCATGATGCTCTGTTTGGGGTCCAGGCGATTGGACACGCCCATGGCTTGCGCCGTGTTCTGGGTCAGCATCATCAATCCGCGCACGCCGGTCTTGGACGTGACCGCCGCTTGCCACAGTGATTCCTGATAACCGATCGCCGCCAACAAGCGCCAGTCGACTTTCTCTTTCTTGGCGTACGTCTTGAAATGCTGTTCGTACTTGGGCAACCGCTGCTGCAGATGCTGGGCGAAGGTGTAGGCGCCCATGTAACCCAACACGTCGACGTGCCCGTAATAGCGGTCTTTGAGGCGTTGCAGGGTGCCGTTTTTCTTCACTTTGTCGAGATAGGTATTGATCTCGTTGAGCAGGCTGTTGTCTTCGCCGGCGGCCACGGCCCAGCTCTGATTGCTGGCGTCACCGAGATCGAAGGCGACCCGTATGTTGGTGAAGTACACCTGGTTCATCGCGACTTCGTTGGAATCGACCAGAGTCAGGTCGATCTGGCCTTCATCGACCATGCGCAACAAGTCGACCACTTCAACCTGGTCGGATTCTTCGTACTGGATGCCAGGGGATTTCTTTTTCAGCTCCGCCAGTTGCTCGGCGTGGGTGCTGCCCTTGAGCACCATGATCTTCTTGCCGACCAGATCGCCTGCGTCGGTGGGCCGTGACTGGCCGTTGCGGTAGATGATCTGTGGGGTGACTTCAAGGTAAGAGTGGGAGAACCGCACCTGCTGTTTGCGTTGCTCGCTGCTGACCAGACCGGCAGCAGCCAGCACCGGGCCATTGGGCTTGCCCACCTGATTGAACAGATCGTCGAGGTTGTCGGCGGTTTCGATCTTGAGTTCGACCCCCAGATCGTCGGCGAAGCGCTTCACCAGCTCGTATTCGAAGCCGGTTTCACCGTTGCGATCCTGAAAGTAGGTGGCGGGACTGTTACGGGTAACCACCCGCAGCACGCCATCCTCCTTTACGCGCTCCAGCGTGTTGGGTTTATCAACACAGCCACCAAGCACCAGGAAGAGTCCGGTTGCGATCAGCCATTTGGCGTACCGCGGACGCAAAGCCGTTGGGGAAAACATCTGCGCAGTATACGCAAAGGACCACGAGCGCCATATCTCGACAGCGAAGGGCTTGTCTGCTAGAGAGTCTAAAACCCGCTTGGAGCCCGCAGGAATGGGCCCGAACAGCATTTCATGACAGAAAAAATAACCCGCGGCGCACACCTGTTTCAGGTCCGAATACCCGGCCCGACGTTCGGGTGCAGTCGTGCGTACCGTTTCGGGTGATGTCGCGGGCGGTTTAGGCTAGAATGCACGGCCTCAAAGCACACCCCTTCCCGAGGCTGTCCCGAAGATGTTGATCCTGCGCGGCGCTCCTGCCCTTTCTGCCTTTCGCCACAGCAAACTCCTTGAGCAACTGAGCCAGAAGGTTCCGGCTGTCAGCGGCTTGTATGCTGAATTCGCTCACTTCGCCGAAGTTAACGGCGTCCTGACCGGCGACGAACAGCAGGTGCTTGCGCGCCTTCTGAAGTACGGCCCAAGTGTTCCAGTACAAGAGCCAACCGGTCGTCTGTTTCTGGTGTTGCCGCGATTCGGCACCATTTCGCCGTGGTCCAGTAAAGCCAGCGACATCGCTCGCAACTGCGGCCTGACCAAGATCCAGCGTCTGGAGCGCGGTATCGCGTTCTACGTCGCCGGCCAGTTCAGCGATGCCGAAGCGCAGCTGATCGCAGGCGCCTTGCATGACCGCATGACCCAGATCGTATTGGACAACCTTGAACAAGCCGCCGGCCTGTTCAGCCACGCCGAGCCCAAGCCCCTGACCGCGATCGACGTGTTGGGTGGCGGCCGCGCCGCGCTGGAAAAAGCCAACACCGAGCTGGGCCTGGCCCTGGCCGAAGACGAGATCGACTACCTGGTCAACGCCTTCGTCGGCTTGAAGCGCAACCCGCACGACATCGAACTGATGATGTTTGCCCAGGCGAACTCCGAGCACTGCCGTCACAAGATCTTCAACGCCAGTTGGGACATCGATGGTCAGAGCCAGGAAAAAAGCCTGTTCGGCATGATCAAGAACACCTATCAAATGCACAGCGAAGGTGTTTTGTCGGCTTATAAGGACAACGCCTCGGTGATCGTCGGCTCCGTCGCCGGCCGTTTCTTCCCGGACCCTGAAACCCGCCAGTACGGCGCGGTGCAAGAACCGGTGCACATCCTGATGAAAGTCGAAACCCACAACCACCCGACAGCGATTGCCCCGTTCCCGGGCGCATCCACCGGTTCTGGCGGTGAGATTCGCGACGAAGGTGCAACCGGCCGCGGCGCCAAGCCAAAGGCTGGCCTGACTGGTTTCACCGTGTCCAACCTGCAAATCCCGGGTTTCGAACAGCCGTGGGAAGTGCCGTACGGCAAACCTGAGCGCATCGTTACCGCGCTGGACATCATGATCGAAGGCCCACTGGGTGGCGCCGCGTTCAACAACGAATTCGGTCGTCCGGCCCTGACCGGTTATTTCCGTACCTTCGAACAATCGATCACCACCCCGCGTGGCGACGAAGTTCGCGGTTACCACAAACCGATCATGCTGGCTGGCGGCATGGGTAACATCCGTGCCGAACACGTGCAGAAAGGCGAGATCACCGTCGGCTCCAAGCTGATCGTGCTCGGCGGCCCGGCAATGCTCATCGGCCTGGGCGGCGGTGCTGCCTCTTCCATGGCCACCGGCACCAGCTCGGCGGATCTGGATTTCGCATCCGTACAGCGCGAAAACCCTGAAATGGAACGTCGCTGCCAGGAAGTCATCGACCGTTGCTGGCAGTTGGGTGACAAGAACCCGATCAGCTTCATCCATGACGTGGGTGCGGGCGGTCTGTCCAACGCCTTCCCGGAACTGGTCAACGACGGCAACCGTGGCGGTCGCTTCGAACTGCGCAACATTCCAAACGACGAGCCGGGCATGGCCCCGCACGAAATCTGGAGTAACGAATCCCAGGAACGCTACGTTCTGGCAGTCGGCCCGGCGGACTTCGAACGCTTCCAGGCGATCTGCGAACGTGAGCGTTGCCCGTTTGCCGTAGTCGGCGAAGCTACTGCCGAACCGCAACTGACCGTGACCGACAGCCACTTCGGCAACAGCCCGGTGGACATGCCGCTCGAAGTGCTGCTGGGCAAAGCCCCGCGCATGCACCGTTCGGCCGTTCGCGAAAATGAATTGGGCGACGATTTCGATCCGTCGACCCTCGACATCGCCAACTGCGTCGAGCGTGTTCTGCATCACCCGGCCGTGGCCAGTAAAAGCTTCCTGATCACCATCGGCGACCGCACCATCACCGGTCTCGTGGCCCGTGATCAGATGGTTGGCCCGTGGCAGGTTCCGGTGGCCGACGTTGCCGTTACCGCCACCAGCTTCGACGTCTACACCGGTGAAGCCATGGCCATGGGCGAGCGTACTCCGCTGGCTCTGCTGGACGCTCCGGCGTCGGGCCGCATGGCCATCGGCGAAACCCTGACCAACATTGCGGCGTCGCGCATCGCCAAAATCTCCGACATCAAACTGTCGGCGAACTGGATGTCCGCCGCCGGTCACCCGGGTGAAGATGCGCGTCTGTACGACACCGTGAAAGCGGTCGGGATGGAATTGTGCCCGGAACTCGGCATCACCATTCCGGTGGGCAAGGACTCCATGTCCATGGCCACCCGCTGGAACGATGAAGGCGTCGACAAGACTGTGACCTCGCCGATGTCGCTGATCGTGACCGGTTTCGCCCCAGTGGCTGACATCCGCCAGACCATGACCCCGCAACTGCGCATGGACAAGGGCACCACCGACCTGATCCTGATCGACCTCGGTCGCGGTCAGAACCGTATGGGCGCTTCGATCCTCGCTCAGGTTCACGGCAAACTCGGCAAGCAGGCACCGGACGTCGATGACGCCGAAGACCTGAAAGCCTTCTTCGCCGTGATCCAGGGCCTCAACGCCGATGGTCACTTGCTGGCTTACCACGACCGTTCCGACGGTGGTCTGCTGACCAGCGTCGTAGAAATGGCCTTCGCCGGTCATTGCGGCCTGAGCCTGAACCTCGACGGTCTGGCAGAAACTTCCGCCGACATCGCCGCGATCCTGTTCAACGAAGAACTGGGTGCTGTGATCCAGGTTCGCCAAGATGCTACTCCAGACATCCTCGCGCAGTTCAGCGCGGCTGGCCTGGGCGACTGCGTGTCGGTGATCGGTCAGCCAATGAACAACGGCGAGATCAGCATCACTTTCAACGGCGATACCGTGTTCGAAGGTCAGCGTCGTCTGCTGCAACGTCAGTGGGCCGAGACCAGCTACCAGATCCAGCGTCTGCGTGATAACGCCGACTGCGCCGAACAAGAATTCGACGTGCTGCTGGAAGAAGACAACCCGGGCCTGAGCGTCAAGCTCAGCTACGACGTCAACCAGGACGTCGCCGCGCCTTACATCAAGAAAGGTATCCGCCCACAGGTTGCCGTGCTGCGTGAGCAGGGCGTCAACGGTCAGGTGGAAATGGCGGCCGCGTTCGACCGCGCCGGTTTCAACGCGATCGACGTGCACATGAGCGACATTCTGGCCGGCCGTGTCGACCTGAACGAGTTCAAAGGTCTGGTGGCTTGCGGCGGTTTCTCCTACGGCGACGTACTGGGTGCCGGCGAAGGCTGGGCCAAGTCCGCGCTGTTCAACAGCCGCGCTCGCGATGCCTTCCAGGGCTTCTTCGAACGTAACGACAGCTTCACCCTCGGCGTGTGCAACGGTTGCCAGATGATGTCCAACCTGCACGAGCTGATCCCGGGTAGCGAGTTCTGGCCGCACTTCGTGCGTAACCGTTCCGAGCAGTTCGAAGCTCGCGTGGCGATGGTACAGATCCAGGAATCGAACTCGATCTTCCTGCAGGGCATGGCCGGTTCGCGCATGCCGATCGCCATCGCGCACGGTGAAGGCCATGCCGAATTCGCCAGCGAAGAAGCGTTGCTGGAAGCCGATCTGTCGGGTTGCGTGGCGATGCGTTTCGTCGACAACCACGGCAAGGTCACCGAAAACTACCCGGCGAACCCGAACGGCTCGCCGCGCGGGATCACCGGTTTGACCAGCCGTGACGGTCGCGTGACCATCATGATGCCGCACCCGGAACGTGTATTCCGCGCCGTGCAGAACTCGTGGCGTTCGGAAGACTGGAACGAAGACGCACCTTGGATGCGTATGTTCCGTAATGCTCGCGTGTGGGTTAACTAAGAGCGGGGAGCTGATTGCCGTGTACAAGCTCTGCTTTTTTGTTCCGGCCAGTCATGTTGAAGTGGTCAAAAGCGCTGTATTCGCCGCCGGTGGCGGGCGGATCGGGGCTTATGATCACTGTGCGTGGCAGGTGTTCGGGTTGGGTCAGTTTCGTCCACTGGATGGCAGTCAGCCGTTCATTGGCGAAGCGGGGCAGGTCGAGCAGGTTGAGGAGTGGAAGGTTGAGCTGGTGGTCAGCGATGAGTTGATTCGGGCGGTGGTGGTGGCTCTGAAGCAGAGCCATCCCTATGAGACGCCGGCTTATGAGGTGTGGCGGTTGGAGGATTTCTGATTCTTCTGGCTGCTGAAATGAGAAACCCGCTGAAAGTGATTTCAGCGGGTTTTTTGTTGGCTGCGATTTGGGGCGTGGCGGCCTTAGGGCCGGCCAGGTTCTTGGTTGATTGAGTACATATCCATTTCTGCGGTGACGGCGGCTTATGGTTTCGCCCTTACGGCGAGTCCCTTTTGGCAAACGCCCCAAAAGGAACCAAAAGGTCTCGCCCCAAGCGTCCGGCCCCTCGCTGAGGCTCGGCGTTCCTTCGTTCCGGTATCCATCTGGGGGCATCGCCCTACGGTCTGCTTCGCTACGACCTACATGCGATGGGTTCGACTGCGTCGAACGGCGCTGCGCGCCAATCCCCAGATGAACACCTCCACTCAGCCTCCCGAAGGGGCGGGCAGATCAAAATCAAAAGCCAGATCAAAAGCTGCAGGCGAGCTAACGCTCGGCCTGTTGAGTGGTGAGGGGCAAGTACACACCGCTCCACTGTGGGAGCGGGCTTGCCCGCGATGGCGACCTCACAGGCAACGACGTTTATTGATCGGTAAAAACATCAGAACCTTCCCACAAGTCTTTCAGGTTGTGCGTCGGAAGTGCGTTCTCTAACCTTTGGCTGTCGCTGCCAATTCAGTGACCGGGACTGCAAGCCCGCCGATAGTTTGTTAGACACCTTTAAGCGCACCTATAATCGTGGCGCTTAAATCAATGGTCATCGATTTATGGTGGCTGTGTGCGGGAGACCTTCGGGTCTGCCGGGGCCTAACAACTCGGTCTTGCAGACCCGCGCACAGCTGCCACCCA
Source organism: Pseudomonas wuhanensis (assembly GCF_030687395.1). Classification (GTDB taxonomy): domain Bacteria; phylum Pseudomonadota; class Gammaproteobacteria; order Pseudomonadales; family Pseudomonadaceae; genus Aquipseudomonas; species Aquipseudomonas wuhanensis. Next base: position 1,266,123 of record NZ_CP117430.1, read on the forward strand.
TCATCTGCAAGTGATGCTGGTAGCTCCAACTTTTTGTTAGGAGTTTCACAATGATCAAAGACAGCCCAAATCCTCCAGAAACAGACTTAGAAACAGACGTAGAAACAAACATGGAAAACGAATCCGTTTCCCCCTACGCCTGCCTCAATTCCAAAAAACTCCACGACGCAGCAATCCGTGCACTCGATCACTATCTCGCACCACCTTCCCGGAAGAAGGCCAAAGCCGACCAGCGTCCAAGTACGATTTTCGTCGTCGCGCCCAACGTAGATTCCGAAACCCTGCTGGCCCATGCCTGTGAAACCTTGGCCTCGGCGAATGTCATGGCCAGTGAGTTGGCGTTCGATCTCACCGGCCCAGCGTGCAATCTGGCATTGGGGATTCAGCAGATGATTTCCCTGGCGGAGTTGTCGGTGAACCGGGTGCTGGATCATCTGGACCCGCAGGGGTAGAGCAATGAAAAAGCCCGCTGAACTTGGAACGGTCAGCGGGCTTTGAGATTTGCGGTGTTCGTGAGGGCCTCTTCGCGAGCAAGCCCGCTCCCACATTTTGACCGAGTCGGTCATAAGAATTACGAACGCCGCCGATCTACTGTGGGAGCGGGCTTGCTCGCGAAAGCCGACTCTCAGGCGCCAAAAATCTAAACCCTGGCACTCACTTCATTACGATTGATCAACATCTCCAGCGCACAACTCAAACTCGCTGCCTTATCACCAATCAGCAGATGCCAAACCCCACCGTCCAATTGACTGACACCCAGGCAACCAAGCGCTTTCAACTGGCCCTCCGACAACGCCTTGCCATCCGCCAGTTGCAGCCGAATCCGGGTCATGGCCACGCAATCCATTTGCAGCACATTGTCGCCGCCGCCCAGTGCCTTCAGCCATTGCTGGGCCTCTGTGTTCGCCACAACGGCAGGTTCAGGTACGTCGATAACGCCAGCAGGGGAGGCGATAACCGCGCGTCCTAAAGCCGGCATTGCCAACCGGATCTCATCGGCAATGCTGTCTGCCATCGGCCCGACCACCACTTGCAAACTTCCGCCCTTGCCCGGACGAACAACAGCCATCGCGCCCAACGCTTTCAAGTCCGCATCGGATGCCTTGTTGCGATCAACCATGTCCAGCCGCAACCGTGTCGTACACGCACCCACCGTGATCAAATTATCCGCACCACCCAGCGCCTTGATGTAAGCCCCGGCGCGCTCATTCTCGGAGATCACCACCTTGTCGCCGGTCGGCACATCTTCACGCCCCGGCGTCTTCAAATTGAATCGACGAATACAGAAATCAAACACAACGTAGTAGATCACCGCATACGCCAGCCCTACCGGGACCACTCGCCAGCCATTGGTGGATTCACCCCAACCCAGGACCATGTCGATGAAGCCGCCTGAGAACGTAAAGCCCAGGTGAATGTTCAACAGATTGGTGACGGCCATCGACAACCCCGTCAGCAGCGCATGAAGCAAAAACAGCATCGGTGCGAGGAACATGAAGGCGAATTCGATCGGTTCGGTGACGCCGGTCAAAAACGAGGTCAGGGCCATGGACAAGAAAATCCCGCCCATGACTTTGCGCCGTTCCGGCAGGGCGTTGCGGTACATCGCCAGGCAGGCGGCGGGCAGGCCGAAGATCATCATCGGGAACATGCCGGTCATGAACTGGCCACCTTTCGGGTCGCCGGCAAAGTAGCGCGACAGGTCGCCCGTCACTAGGGCGCCGGTGGTCGGGTCGGTGAAGTTGCCGAACACGAACCACGCCATGTTGTTGAGGATGTGGTGCAGGCCGGTGACGATCAGCAGGCGGTTGAACACGCCGAAGACGAAAGCACCGAAGCTGCCACTCTCCATCATTAATGTGCCGAAGCCATTGATGCCGTGCTGGATCGGCGGCCAGATGAACCCGAAGACGACGCCCAGGCCGACGGCGGCGAACCCGGTGACGATAGGCACAAAACGTCGACCGCCGAAGAACGCCAGGTATTCCGGCAGCTTGATGTCTTTGAAGCGGTTGTACAGCGCACCGGCCATCAGGCCGCTGACGATCCCGGCCAGCATGCCCATGTTGATGCTCGAGTCGAGCACCTTGAGGGTGGAGATCATCACCAGATAACCAATGACCCCGGCCAGGCCTGCGGTGCCATTGTTGTCCTTGGCGAAACCGACCGCGATGCCGATGGCGAAGATCAATGCCAGGTTGGCGAAGATCACTTGACCGGCATCGTGAATGATCGCGATGTTCAGCAGGTCAGTGTCGCCGAGGCGCAGCAGTAATCCTGCGATCGGCAGGATCGCGATCGGCAGCATCAGCGCGCGACCGAGGCGCTGCAGGCCTTCGATGAAGTATTGGTACATGGCGGATCTCCCTGGGTTCTTATCGTTGTTGTTCAGCTCAGAGGCCATTGCTGGTGACAGGCGTGACGCACCGCGCTGGCACTGCTCAGCTTGAGCAGGTCCTGGCTGATGCGTCGGCATTCATCGGCGTCGAGATGGCGAACGCGGTCCTTGATTTCGCCGATCTGCACCGGGCTCACCGACAACTCGCTGACCCCCAGGCCAATCAATACGGGCGTGGCCAGTGGATCGGAGGCGAGGGCACCGCAAACACCGACCCAACGGTTATGCACCGCCGCACCCGCGCAGGACTGGGCGATCAGCCGCAGCAGTGCCGGGTGCATCGCATCGACGCGGGAGGCGAGGCCGGCGTGGTCGCGGTCCATGGCCAGGGTGTATTGGGACAAGTCGTTGGTGCCGATCGACAGAAAGTCCGCGTGTTCGGCCAGCTGCTCGGCCAGCAACGCAGCGGCCGGAACTTCGATCATGACGCCCAGTTCCGGGCGCTCACTCACACCGAGTTCAATGCACAAAGCGTCGAGGCGCTGACGGATGTGCAGCAGTTCATCGACTTCGGTGACCATCGGCAACAGGATCCGGCAACGCGACAGCGGGCTGACCTGCAGCAGTGCGCGCAGTTGCTGATCCAGCAGTTCCGGGCGAACCTGAGCCAGGCGAATGCCGCGCAAACCGAGCACCGGATTCGCTTCGATGGGAAGCGGCAAATAGTCGAGTTGCTTGTCGCCGCCGACGTCGATGGTGCGGATGATCACCGACTTGTCACCCATGGCATCGAGCACGGCTTGATAGGCAGTGCGCTGCTCCTGTTCGTCCGGCGCGGTGTTGCGGTCCACAAACAGAAATTCGGTGCGCAGCAGGCCGACGCCATCGGCGCCATTGGCCAGTGCATCGGCTGCTTCAGCGCTGGAAGCGACATTGGCGGCGACTTCGATGTGCACACCATCAAGTGTCAATGCGGGGGTGTGAGCCTGAGCCTGTTGAAGCGCGCGACGTTGCTGATGATCGAGTTGCGCCTGATGCACCTCGGCCAGGCGTGCGGCGTTGGGCGTCAGTTCCAGGCGGCCGCCGTCGGCATCGAGCACCACCGCTTGACCTTGCTCCTGATCCAGCAGAGTCGACCCCAGCGCAACCATGCACGGCAAGCCTTTACCGCGAGCCAGAATCGCCACATGGGACGTCGCGCCGCCCTCGACCATGCACAACCCCGCCACACCTTGCTGGCTCAATTGCAGCAGGTCGGATGGCGTCAGTTCATGGGCCGCGACGATGGCGCCGGCCGGCACGTCGTAATGCCAGGTTTCACCGAGCAGAGCGCGCAGCACGCGTTGTTTGAGGTCGCGCAGGTCGTTGGCGCGTTCGGCCAGCAGCGGGCTGCCGAGTTGCTGAAGCGCCTCGCACTGCACGTCGATGGATTGGCTCCAGGCATGAGTCGCAGCGATGCCTTGGTCGATGGACTGATGGGCCGCATCGAGCAGCGCCGGGTCTTCGAGCAGCGCCAGGTGCGCGGCGAAGATGGCTTCTTCGTCGGTATTCTTGTGCTTTTTGGCGTGGGCCAGCGTGCCGTCGATTTCGCCCTGGACTTGGGTCAGCGCAGCGTCGAGAGCATGACGTTGTTGCTCGGGATCATGATTGCCGCCCTCCATGGGCAGACTGATCGAGTTCAGACGAAACAACGGCCCTGCCACCAGACCGGGAGCGGCGCACACACCGTGCAGCACGCCCGCTTCGGCGGGGCGATTGCGTTGGACCATCGGTGCTGGCGCAGCGGCGTTGCTGTCTTCGGTCAGGGCTGTAGATAATGCGGCCAACAGGGCCTGCAGTGCGGCCTCGGCGTCCGGTCCCTGGCAACTGACTTTGATTTCATCTTGCTCACCAACGGCCAGCCCCATCAGGCCAATCAAACTGTCACAGGCCGCCGATTTACCGGCGAAGTGCAGCGAAGATTTGCTCGTGAACTGTTGGGCGGTCTGGCGGATCAGCGCGGCAGGCCGGGCGTGCAGGCCGCCGCGATGGGCGACATGAACATGCCCCTGAACCTCGATGCCGACGACCTCAATGTCGATCTGCACACCGTTGGCCACTTTCGGCACGATATGCAGCAATGGATCGCCGACCTTTACCGATTTCAGCGTAATCGGTCGCGTCTGAAAGTCTTGGCTGTTGGTCAGGATCATCAGGCTGACCAGGCTTTTGCACTGCTGTGCGACCTGGTCCAGGTCATAGCGCAACAGCGGCTGGCCATTGCTGACGCGCGCCCCTTCCTTGACCAGCATCGAGAAACCGACGCCCTGCAACTCGACCGTATCGAGGCCCAGGTGCAGCAGCAACTCGGCGCCATTATCGGCGCGCAAGGTGATGGCGTGACCGGTGCGGGCGACGTGGGTCACGACCGCTTCACAGGGTGAGTACAGGGTGTCGTTCAGCGGATCGATGGCGATCCCGTCGCCCATCGCGCCGCTGGCGAACACCGGGTCCGGGACTTTGGCGAGTGTGAGCACCGGGCCGCTGAGCGGGGCGCTGAGGGTCAGCTCTTTATTGTTGTTGTGCATGGCTCGGTCTCATTTATAAAAAACGACGGTTCGGAGCAACTCAGGGTTGTTCGCTTGCCGTTCGACTAGTGCGTGCGCGTCACTTTGCTCAAATGACGCGGCTGGTCCGGGTCCATGCCTCGGGCGACGGCCAAGCCTGCGGCCATGACGTAGAAACTCTGGATCGCCAGAATCGGGTCCAGGGCCGGGTGTTCGGCGCGGCTCAGGGTCAGATCGCGTTCGGCGACGTCATCTGGCGCGGCCAGTAGCACTCGGGCACCGCGCTGGCGCATGTCGGCGGCCAGGCTCAGCAACCCGGCCTGCTCGGCGCCGCGCGGGGCGAAGATCAGCAATGGGTAGTTTTCGTCGATCAACGCCATCGGGCCGTGCCGGACTTCGGCGCTGCTGAAGGCTTCGGCCTGGATCGCCGAGGTTTCCTTGAATTTGAGCGCCGCTTCCTGGGCAATGGCGAAACCGGCGCCACGGCCGATCACCATCAAGCGCTGACAATCACGCAACGCATCGATGGCCAGGCTCCAGTCCTGTTTTGCCGCTTCGCGCAGACCTTCCGGCAGGGCAAGGCCTGCTTCCAGCAACTCCGCGTCTTCTTTCCAGTGGGCGATCAGGCGGGCGCTGGCGGTGAGGGTGGCGATAAAACTTTTGGTCGCGGCGACGCTGCTTTCCGTGCCGGCGCACAGCGGCAAGCTGAATTCGCAGGCCGCTTCCAACGGCGAGTTCTCGGCGTTGACCATGGAAATGCTCAAGGCACCGCGCTTGCGCAGCAGACGCAGGCTGTTCACCAGATCCGGACTTTGCCCCGACTGCGAGAAGGCGAACGCGACCTGGCCGCTGACCTTCAACGGTGCTTGCTGCATGGTCACCACCGACATCGGTAGCGATGCCACCGGAATGCCCAGTTGCTGCATGGTCAGGTAGGCAAAGTAGCTCGCCGCATGGTCGGAGCTGCCGCGAGCGACAGTCATCGCCACTTGCGGCGGCTGACGACGCAGGCGTCCGGCGATCTCGATCATCTGCGGGTCGAGTTGCTGCAATTGGGCTTGCACGGCCTCGAAGGAGGACAGCGCCTCTTCAAGCATTTTTGAAGTCAATGTCTTCTCCTTCGACCATGACGGCGGTCAGTGTGAGTGAGCGATCCAGCCGCACGCAGTCGGCCCAGGCGCCGGGTTGCAGGCGTCCGCGTTCTTGAAGGCCGAGGTAATCGGCGGGGAATTGCGAAAGTCGTTGCGAGGCCTCGCTGATCGGTAAACCGATCTTCACCAGGTTGCGCAGGGCTTGGTCCATGGTCAGGGTGCTGCCAGCCAGCGTGCCGTCGGGCAGGCGCACACCACCCAGGCATTTGGTCACGGTGTGGCTGCCGAGTTTGTATTCACCGTCGGGCATGCCGGCGGCGGCGGTGGAATCGGTGACGCAATACAGGCACGGGATCGAGCGCAGGGCCACGCGGATCGCGCCGGGATGCACGTGCAGCAAATCCGGAATCAGCTCGGCGTACTTGGCGTGGGCCAGCGCTGCGCCGACGATGCCCGGCTCGCGGTGGTGCAGCGGGCTCATGGCGTTGTAGAGGTGGGTGAAACTGCTGGCCCCGGCCGCAAGTGCGGCGACGCCTTCCTCATAACTGCCCAGCGTATGGCCGATTTGCATGCGCACGCCACGAGCGCTGAGGGCGCGAATCAAACCGTCGTGGCCGGCGATTTCCGGGGCGATGGTGATCACCCTGATCGGCGCCAGCGCCAGGTATTCTTCGACTTCGGCCATCAACGCGGTGTGGGCGAAATTCGGCTGAGCGCCGAGTTTGCCGGGGTTGATGTATGGGCCTTCCAGATGCACGCCGAGGACTCGGGCGCTGCCTTTGGGCCGCTGCTCGCAGAACTCGCCGACGTCCTTGAGCACTCGCGAGATCTCTTCGTTCGGCGCAGTCATGGTGGTCGCCAGCAGCGACGTAGTGCCAAAGCGCACGTGGGTTTTGGTAATGGTTTCGAAGGCGGGCGTGCCTTCCATGATGTCTTTGCCACCGCCGCCGTGAACGTGCAGGTCGATGAAACCCGGCAACAGGTAAGGCAGGTCGTTGTCCGCCGGATCGCACGGCTGGCCTTCGATGGACACGACCTTGCCGTGTTCGTGGATCAGCCGGCCGCGAACCCAGCCGTGGGCGGTGAGGATGTTGTCTTCGGACATGATCGGTTCTCGTTTGCTCGTTTGGCAACGAAGCTCTTTATCGACGGAGCTCTTTATCTGCGAAGCTCTGCGACAAAGTCGTAGTAGTCGTTGCGGCAATAGGTGTCGGTGACTTCGATTGGCGTGTTGTCTTCCAGGTAGCCGACCCGGGTCATCAGCAGCATGGCGGTGCCGGGAGCGATGCCCACCAGGGCGGCGAATTCGTCCGAGGCGTTGATCGCCTGAATGTGTTGCAGGGCGCGGACCACCGGTTTGCCGATGCCGTCGAGGTATTCGTAGAGGGAATCGCCCACCGCTTGCGGCTTGGGAATGATCGAGGCGGGCAGGGTGCTCATCTCGATTGCCATCACTGTGTCGTCGGCTTTGCGCAAGCGTTTGAGCCGCGCAACCTTGTCGTTGGGCGACAGGCCGAGACGGATCAGTTCTTCGTGGGTCGGCGGGGTGATTTCCCGTTCCAGCCATTGTGAGCCGGGGACGAAGCCCTTGAGCCGGAGCATTTCACTGAACCCCGAGAGCCGCGACAGCGGTTGTTCCAGGCGTGGGGTGATGAACGTGCCGGAGCCTTGATTGCGGCGGATCAGGCCTTGCTCGAACAGCACTTCCAGTGCTTTGCGCGCGGTGACGCGAGAGATACCCAGCAGTTCGCTGAGGTTGCGTTCTGACGGCATCGCCTGTTCGGCTTTCCACTGGCCGGCATGGATCGCCGCTTCCAGATTGCGCGCCAGTTGCAGGTACAACGGCGTGGGCTGTGTGTCGTCAGGGCGTAGGGCCTGGAGGTCATTCATGTAGGTTTGGTCCGATGCGGATGTAGGTTGTTGTCGCCCGGTTGTGGGACGAAATCTAATACCACTTAAATACCATGTCAATGCCAGTACTTTGCTGTGGGCGCAGCAAAGCCGGGCCTGCTGAAGGCTCTTAAGGGGGGCAGGTTCTAAGTGGTATTAGAGAGGGGGATTTTGAAAGTAAAGATCGCAGCCTTTGGTAGTGCCTGCAGAGGGAATTGGTATCTCCCCGGTAGGCGCTGACGAAGGCTGCGATCTTTTAAAATTATTTTTCGATGCCGACCGAAGGTAGTCACCTGATCGTTCCTACGCTCTGCGTGGGAATGCCTCTACGGACGCTCCGCGTTCGGCTTCAAGTGGGACGCGGAGCGTCCCGGGCTGCATTCCCACGCGGAGCGTGGGAACGATCATTACGGGGGGAGGTTACGGACGAATCTCAATCATCGTGCCATCCGGCACCAGGCCCCAAACCTCGCGCATGTCCATGTTGCGCATGGCAATGCAGCCGTCGGTCCAGTCCAGCGTATGGAACAGGTCTTCCGGGTTGTCTTCGGTGTCTGGAGTGCCGTGGATCATGATCATGCCGCCAGGCTCGACGCCTTCGCGCCGGGCGCGGGCGGCGTCGCTGATGTTGGGGTAGGAGATGTGCATCGCCAGGTTGAAACGGTCGCTGATCTTGCGCCAGTCCACCCAATAAAAGCCTTCGGGGGTGCGTTTGTCGCCCTCCATCAGCTTCGGCCCCGTGGGGCGTTTACCCAGGGAAATGCGATAGGTCTTGATCGGCTTGCCATCATTGATCAATTGCAATTGATGGGCAGATTTGAGAACCAGAACTTTTTCGATGACTCTGCCGTCCAGCGTTTCCGTGGAGGAAGCCTGGGTGACAGCGACAAACGATAAGCAAAAAACAGCAAGCAACCAGCGCATTGAAACGATATCCCTAAGAGGTGTCGCGACTATTTATTTTATAGATGCTTTTTTGTGTAGGAGCTTTTAAATGATGGCAGGCTGGACCAGCGGCGGGATCGATTCGGACCGCACGGGGTAGACCTCGGTCCGCCGGTCAGCGAAGAAGCATTCTAAGGTACGGCCCACCGTGCGGAAAGCCAGTTCGCCCCAAGGGATGTCGGCTTCTTCGAACAGTTGCACTTCCAGGCTCTCGGGACCCGCGGAAAAATCCAGGTCCACAAGCTCTGCGCGAAAGAACACATGCACCTGGCTGATGTGTGGCACGTCGATCAGCGTGTAGATACTCAGGTTGCGCACCCGGGCACAGGCTTCTTCGGCGGTCTCGCGAATGGCGGCTTGTTCGATGGTCTCACCATTTTCCATGAAACCGGCGGGCAGGGTCCAGTAACCGAGCCGTGGCTCGATGGCGCGACGGCACAGCAGCACCTTCGAACCCCAGGTCGGTACGCAACCGGCGACGATATTGGGGTTCTGGTAATGGATGGTATGACAGCTGTCGCAGACAAAACGCAGGCGCGAATCGCCTTCGGGAATGCGCTGGGTTACCGGGTTGCCGCACTGGCTGCAAAATTTCATGCTTGGGTTCCTGAATGCTGCGCCTATCTTGGCGTGCAGCGGTGTCGGTCGGCAAGTTGTCGTTTCGCGACATGAGGCTGTTCGGGGCTTGGGCGGCCGGTGCGATTGGTGCATGATGCAGGGTAAGGCACAGATCGAGAAGACTCATGCTGGACGAGCTACTGCACCGGGTAAGCAATCACACGCCGCGTACGCTGGAAACCGACCGACGTTTCCCCGAAGCCGCGGTATTGGTGCCCATCACGCGCAGTGACGAACCGGAATTGGTGCTAACCCTTCGCGCCAGCGGGCTCTCGACCCATGGCGGCGAAGTCGCCTTTCCCGGCGGTCGACGCGACCCTGAAGACCCTGACCTGATTTTCACTGCCTTGCGCGAAGCCGAAGAAGAAATCGGCCTGCCGCCGGGGCTGGTTGAAGTGATCGGCCCATTGAGCCCGCTGATTTCCCTGCACGGCATCAAGGTCACACCTTATGTCGGTGTGATTCCGGATTTTGTCGAGTATCTGGCCAACGACGCCGAGATCGCCGCGGTGTTCAGCGTCCCTCTGGAGTTCTTCCGCGAGGACCCGCGCGAGCACACTCACCGCATCGACTACCAGGGCCACAGTTGGTACGTGCCGAGCTATCGTTATGGCGAGTACAAGATCTGGGGGCTGACGGCGATCATGATCGTCGAGTTGATCAACCTGCTCTATGACGCGAAAATCAGCCTGCATCAACCACCCAAGAGTTTTATCAAAACCTGAAGCCATCGCGCGTATGGCGTGAATCCTGCTTTTCGCTAGTGAGCCAGCCTGGCCTTGAGGACAACAAGATGAAATACCGCCTGGGCGACGCCCGCGTCGATACCCATCCGCAGAGTTGGGTCGCACCCAACGCCGTGCTGGTGGGCAAGGTCAAACTGGAAGAGGGCGCCAACGTCTGGTTCAACGCCGTGTTGCGTGGCGACAACGAATTGATCCTGATCGGCAAGAACAGCAACGTGCAGGACGGCACCGTAATGCACACCGACATGGGCTACCCGCTGACCATTGGCACCGGCGTGACCATCGGCCACAACGCCATGCTCCACGGCTGCACAGTGGGCGATTACAGCCTGATCGGCATCAACGCGGTGATCCTCAATGGCGCGAAAATTGGCAAGAACTGCATCATCGGCGCCAACTCGCTGATCGGTGAGGGCAAGGAAATTCCGGATGGTTCACTGGTCATGGGCTCACCGGGCAAAGTCGTACGGGAGTTGACTGAGCCGCAAAAGAAGATGCTCGAAGCCAGTGCTGCCCACTATGTTCATAACTCGCAGCGTTATGCCCGCGACTTGGTCGAGCAGGAAGAATGAGCACCATTGAACGACCGGTTCCATCGCCGTGCGTGAACATTTGCGCGCTGGATGAGGATGACATTTGCACCGGGTGTCAGCGCACGGTGGAAGAAATCACCCGCTGGAGCCGGATGGACAACGCAGAGCGGCGCAAGGTGTTGGGGTTGTGTCATGAGCGGGCGAAGTCGAGTGGGTTGATCTGGATGTTGCCCTCCAAGTCCGATTCCTGATGATTGCACGCGGTTCTTGTGGCGAGGGGGCTTGCCCCCGTTCGGCTGCGCAGCAGTCGTAAAGTCGATACGCGCGGTGATTCAGGTAGAAAATAGTTGCAGGTTTTAGCACTGCTACGCAGTGCAACGGGGGCAAGCCCCCTCGCCACAGGTGATCTGTGCGCTGAAGATGAAGTACCCTGTGCACCAAATTGACAGGTATCCCCCGCCCCATGTTCTTCCTGATCGCCTACATCAGCAGCGTCGTGCTGATCAATTACGCCTTTTCCAGCGCCCCGCACCTGGACATCATCTGGTCGGCCTGGGGTGGTCTGGTGTTCGTGCTGCGCGACATGGTGCAAACCCGTTTCGGTCACGGCGCGCTCGCGGCGATGCTGGTGGCGCTGGTGCTGTCCTATGTCACTTCCGACCCGTCCATTGCCTTGGCCAGCGCTACGGCGTTCGCGGTGTCCGAGTGTATCGACTGGCTGGTGTTCAGCATCACCAAGCGTCCATTGCACGATCGCCTGTGGATAAGTTCGGCGCTGAGCATCCCGCTGGACACCTTCATCTTCTTCGGCATGATCGATGCTTTCACTCCGGCCGTGATCCTCACCGCCATGGGTTCGAAGTTCGCAGGTGTGACGGTCGTATGGCTGATCATGGCCTGGCGCTTGCGTAATCAGGCTGTCGCCAGCTGAAGCCAAACCCTCAGGTTCATGTAAAATGCCGCGCTTTCTCCCCATGGGAAGCGTGCCAGGCACCGCATCCCTCGATGATCCGCTTCTTGAGGACCTGAGATGACCCGTATCGGAACTCCATTGTCGCCAACCGCGACCCGCGTATTGCTGTGTGGCTGTGGTGAGTTGGGCAAGGAGGTGGTGATCGAGCTGCAACGCCTGGGCGTTGAAGTGATTGCCGTGGATCGCTACGCCAATGCGCCGGCCATGCAAGTCGCCCATCGCAGCCATGTGATCAACATGCTCGACGGCGCCGCCCTGCGTGCAGTGATCGAAGCCGAGAAGCCGGACTTCATCGTGCCGGAAATCGAAGCCATCGCCACCGCGACCCTGGTGGAGCTGGAGTCCGAAGGCTTCACCGTGATTCCGACCGCCCGCGCCGCACAGCTGACCATGAACCGCGAAGGCATCCGTCGCCTGGCCGCTGAAGAGCTGGGTCTGCCGACGTCGCCGTACCACTTCGCCGACACCTTCGAGGACTACAGCAAGGCTGTCGAAAATCTGGGTTTCCCATGCGTGGTCAAACCGGTCATGAGTTCCTCGGGCAAAGGCCAGAGCCTGCTGCGCAGCGTTGATGACGTGCAGAAGGCCTGGGATTACGCTCAAGAAGGTGGCCGCGCCGGTAAAGGTCGCGTGATCATCGAAGGCTTCATCGACTTCGACTACGAAATCACCCTGCTGACCGTGCGCCACGTTGGCGGCACTACGTTCTGCGCGCCGGTTGGCCACCGTCAGGAGAAGGGCGACTACCAGGAATCCTGGCAGCCACAAGCCATGAGCCCGGTTGCTCTGGCTGAATCCGAGCGCGTTGCCAAAGCGGTGACCGAAGCCCTGGGTGGCCGTGGTCTGTTTGGCGTCGAGCTGTTCATCAAAGGTGATCAGGTCTGGTTCAGCGAAGTCTCGCCGCGCCCCCATGACACCGGTCTGGTGACTCTGATTTCCCAGGACCTGTCGCAGTTCGCGCTGCACGCACGGGCGATCCTGGGCCTGCCGATTCCATTGATCCGTCAGTTCGGCCCATCGGCTTCGGCGGTGATTCTGGTGGAAGGGCAGTCGGCTCAGACCGCATTCGCCAATTTGGGCGCTGCGTTGAGCGAGCCGGATACTGCATTGCGTCTGTTCGGCAAGCCTGAGGTTAATGGCCAGCGTCGGATGGGTGTGGCGTTGGCGCGTGATGAGTCGATCGAGGCTGCACGGGCAAAAGCGACCCGCGCTTCTCAGGCTGTTGTTGTAGAGCTGTAAACCGAGGCGCGGCTATCGCGGGCAAGTCGAATCGTCGCACCGCCGCTCCCACAGGATTTAGGTTGTTCGCAGATGTTGTGTACACCCAAAACCTGTGGGAGCGGGCTTGCCCGCGATGGCGGTCTATCAGGCCACCCGATTCAAATCGTTATGCCGCGTCTCCTTCAGGCACAGCACCGCAATCAAGCTCAGCACCGCCGCCCCCGACACATACCCGCCGACATAACTCAAACCGCCCATCGCCACCAGTTTTTGCGCAAAGAACGGCGCCGCCGAGGCTCCGACGATCCCGCCCAGGTTGTAGGCCGCCGATGCGCCGGTATAGCGCACGTGGGTTGGAAACAGCTCTGGCAGCAGCGCGCCCATCGGCGCAAATGTCACGCCCATCAGAAACAGTTCGATGCACAGGAACAGCGCCACGCCCCAGGTCGAGCCTTGGGTCAGCAGCGGTTCCATCAGGAATCCGGACAGAACCGCCAGCACACCACCGATGATCAGCACCGGTTTGCGCCCGAAACGATCACTCGCCCAAGCCGACAGCGGTGTTGCGGCCGCCATGAACAGCACGGCGAAACACAGCAGGCCGAGGAAGGTTTCTCGGGTGTAACCGAGCGTCGACACGCCATAGCTCAACGAAAACACCGTTGATATGTAGAACAGCGCGTAGCACACCACCATCGCCCCGGCCCCCAGCAGCATCGGTGCCCAGTATTGGCTGAACAGCTCGACCAGCGGGATTTTCACTCGTTCCTGACGAGCCATGGCGTTGGCGAACACCGGGGTTTCGTGGAGCTTGAGGCGCACGTACAAGCCCACCATCACCAGCGCGGCACTGAGCAGGAACGGAATCCGCCAGCCCCACGAACGGAACTGCTCGTCGTTCAGGCTCATGGCCAGGGTCAGGAACAGGCCGTTGGCCGCCAGAAACCCGATCGATGGACCGAGTTGCGGGAACATGCCGTACCAGGCGCGCTTGCCTTTGGGCGCGTTCTCCGTGGCCAGCAATGCGGCGCCGCCCCATTCACCGCCCAGCCCCAGGCCCTGGCCGAAGCGCAGTACGCAAAGCAGGATCGGCGCCCAGGCGCCAATGCTGTCGTAACCCGGCAGCACGCCAATCAGCGTGGTACACACGCCCATCAATAGCAGGGAAGCGACCAGTGTCGATTTACGCCCGATGCGGTCACCGAAGTGGCCGAACAGCGCCGAACCCAGTGGCCGCGCAAGGAAGGCGATACCGAAGGTGAGGAACGCCGACAGCATCTGGGCAGTGCCGGAGGTTTGCGGAAAAAACACCGGACCGATCACCAGCGCAGCGGCGGTGGCATAGACGTAGAAATCGTAGAACTCGATGGCTGTGCCGATGAAACTCGCGGTGGCTACTCGGGTGGCGGAGTTGGTTGGTTGGACAGGCGCGGTGTCGCTGAACGTTGTGCTGGTCGTCATGCGGTAATCCCTGACAGTCATGTGCCCCAGTGGAGCGAATTATTATGGTCGAATACCCAGGGATGTGGGTTGAGATACGGTCGCTGTTCAAGGTAGGAACAGTCGTCGCAGTGGTGCGGATATTGTCGATGAACTGGCCGGAACCTGCTGCGTGCGGGGTAAGCACGTGGTTCGGCGGAGGCTTGGGTAAGCAGCTTGATTATAGGAAGGCGGCTAATGATTCAACAAGCGGCTTGGAGGATGCGATGGCTTTTGTGGCGAGGGAGCTTGCTCCCGCTCGGGCGCGTAGCGGCCGCAAAATGGCTGAATGCGTTCGTTAAGCATCATCGTAGCTGATCGGGCCTGCTTCGCAGGCCAGCGGGAGCAAGCTCCCTCGCCACAGGCAAGCCCCCTCGCCACAAGGAATTGCGTCAGATTTTGGAAAGGGCCGGTACTGAGCTGGTATGCCAGATCAGCACGCGCGTGACGCGATTGTCTTCCGTCTCCAGAATTTCCAGCCGATAACGCCCGATCTTCAGGCAGACCGCGCTGTCCGGAATCGTTTCCAGCGCCTCGGTCACCAACCCGTTAAGGGTTTTCGGACCATCGCTGGGCAAGTGCCAGCCAAGGCTTTTGTTCAATTCGCGAATCGACGCCGCACCCTCGATGACCAGACGACCATCGGCCTGCGGATGGATGTGCGGGTTATCCAGGCTGTGCTGGCTTTCGAATTCACCGACGATTTCTTCGAGAATGTCTTCCAGGGTCACGATGCCCAGCACTTCTCCGTATTCGTCGACCACCATTCCCAAGCGCCGCTGCTGCTTGTGGAAATTCAGCAATTGCAGCTGCAGCGGGGTGCTTTCCGGTACGAAGTACGGTTCGTGACTGGCTGCCAGCAGCGCTTCCAGGGTCAGGCTTGAATCCGGCAATAAATGACGGATCTGGCGGGTGTTGAGCACCGCTTCGACCTGGTTGATGTCGCTGTGGAATACCGGCAGGCGGGTGCGCCTGTTATGGCGCAGTTGCTCGATGATTTCTTCGAGGGAGTCGTCCAGATTGATTCCGTCGACGTCACTGCGCGGCACCAGAATATCGTTGACCGTAATGTTATCCAGTGCGTGGATGCCTGACAGCGAATGCGGGCGACTGGCTGCGTGTTCGTGATCGTCGCGCCGATCTGCCGGCGCCTCGTCTTCGCTTTGCTGCACCACGTTGATTTTGCGGGCGAATGGTCGCATTAGCAGTTGGCTGATGGCATTGAGTAGCCAGGCAGCCGGGTAGACGATCCTCAAGGGTACGCCGAGCAGTGTGTTACCCAGGGTCAGTACGGCATCCGGATAGCGCGCGGCAAGGGTGCGCGGCAGGTAGTCGGCGAACACCAGCAACACCGCGCTGGCACCGAGGCAGGCAATCCATGGGCCGTTTTGCGCCCAGGTGAAAATCGCTAGCAAGGTGCTGATGACCACCACCAGCGCGCGACACAGGGTGTTGCAGAGAATCAGGCTGCTGAGTGGGAAACTCAGCTTGGCCACGGGTTTGTCGCTCGAACGCGAGGCCGTTCGCTGGGCCAGCAAGTGCTGTTGTGCAATTTCGATGGCGGTAAACAGCCCCGACCATAAAATCAGCAGGGCCAGCACCGCGAGCATCGGCCCTATGGGCAAGTCGTCCATTAATGCCGCCCGTCAGATATGCAGAATGTATTCGCGGACCAGCTTGCTGCCGAAATACGCCAGCATCAGCAGGCAAAAACCGGCAAGGGTCCAGCGGATGGCTTTGTGTCCGCGCCAGCCGAGGCGGTTACGTCCCCAAAGCAACACGCTGAACACAATCCAGGCCAGGCACGCCAGCAGGGTTTTATGCACCAGGTGCTGGGCGAACAGATTCTCGACGAACAGCCAGCCGGAGATCAGTGACAGCGACAGCAGGCTCCAGCCAGCCCAGAGGAAACCAAACAGCAGGCTTTCCATGGTTTGCAGCGGCGGGAAATTCTTGATCAGCCCGGACGGATGCTTGTGTTTGAGCTGATGGTCCTGAACCAGCAGCAGCAAAGCCTGGAACACCGCGATGGTGAACATGCCGTAAGCGAGGATCGACAAGAGGATGTGGGCGAGGATGCCTGGCTCTTCGTCAATGATCTGCACTGTACCGGCAGGGGCAAACTGTGCCAGCAGCACGGTGGCGGCGCCCAGCGGGAACAGCAATAGCAGCAGGTTTTCCACCGGAATCCGCGAGCAGGCCAGCAAGGTCAGGGCGATGACCGCTGCGGCAATCAGGCTGGCGGCGCTGAAAAAGTCCAGGGCCAGGCCGATCGGTGTCAGCAGATAGGTGATCAGGCTGACGCTGTGGGCCAGCACGGCCAGCACACCGAGCGTGACCAGCAGGCGCTTGTTCGCCTTGGCGCCGGTGGCCAGACGAGTGCCCTGATAGAGAGTCGCAGCGGCATATAAGCAGGCGGCGGCGAGGGTGGTAAGCAAACTGGGTGACAAGGGGAGCATAAATCCTGTTAGGCAAGCCCGAAAGGCGCTGAGTTTGGCATAGAACCCCCACAGCACGAAAGACCATGCAACCTGACGGCGAGGTGTCCGCCAGACGCAGTCTTCGCTATAATCCGCGACCTGCCCACGCCGCAGGCTCGCCGAGCACATGTTTATTCCGGTCTGGGCCGCCATTATCCCGGTCTACACAGGGCCTGAAAGGATCGCGCAATGTTTGAAAACTTAACCGACCGTCTCTCGCAGACGCTGCGCCATGTCACCGGCAAGGCCAAGCTGACCGAAGACAACATCAAAGACACCCTGCGCGAAGTGCGCATGGCGCTGCTCGAGGCCGACGTCGCCTTGCCGGTGGTCAAAGACTTCGTCAATTCGGTCAAGGAACGTGCTGTTGGCACCGAGGTGTCGCGCAGCCTGACGCCGGGCCAGGCCTTCGTGAAAATCGTCCAGGCCGAACTCGAAAGCCTGATGGGCGCGGCCAACGAAGACCTGAACCTGAGCGCCGTTCCTCCTGCCGTCGTGTTGATGGCCGGTTTGCAAGGTGCGGGTAAAACCACCACCGCCGGCAAACTGGCGCGCTTTCTTAAAGAACGCAAGAAGAAGTCGGTCATGGTCGTGTCCGCGGACGTTTACCGTCCGGCGGCGATCAAGCAGCTTGAAATGCTCGCGGGTGAAATTGGCGTTACCTTCTTCCCGTCCGACCTGAGCCAGAAGCCGGTCGACATCGCGCAAGCCGCTATTAAAGAAGCAAAACTGAAATTCATCGACGTGGTCATCGTCGATACCGCCGGTCGTCTGCACATCGACGAAGAGATGATGGGCGAGATCAAGGCGCTGCACGCCGCGATCAACCCGGTTGAAACCCTGTTCGTGGTCGATGCCATGACCGGCCAGGACGCCGCCAACACGGCCAAGGCCTTCGGCGATGCGCTGCCGCTGACCGGTGTGATCCTGACCAAGGTCGACGGCGATGCTCGTGGCGGTGCCGCGCTGTCGGTACGTGCCATCACCGGCAAGCCGATCAAGTTCATCGGTATGGGCGAGAAGAGCGAAGCGCTCGAACCGTTCCATCCTGAGCGTATTGCGTCGCGCATCCTTGGCATGGGCGACGTGCTCAGCCTGATCGAGCAGGCTGAACAGACCCTCGACAAAGACAAGGCCGATAAACTGGCCAAGAAGCTGAAGAAGGGCAAGGGCTTCGATCTCGAAGACTTCCGCGATCAGCTGCAACAGATGAAGAACATGGGCGGCCTCGGCGGCCTCATGGACAAACTGCCGAACATCGGCGGCGTGAATCTGGCGCAAATGGGCAACGCCCAGGGCGCGGCAGAGAAACAGTTCAAGCAGATGGAAGCCATCATCAACTCCATGACCCCGGCCGAGCGCCGCGACCCCGAGCTGATCAGCGGTTCGCGCAAGCGCCGGATCGCCATGGGTTCCGGCACTCAGGTGCAGGATATCGGTCGCTTGATCAAGCAGCACAAGCAGATGCAGAAGATGATGAAAAAATTCTCCGCGAAAGGCGGCATGGCTAAAATGATGCGCGGCATGGGCGGTATGTTGCCCGGCGGCGGTATGCCGAAAATGTAAAGTATTTACGCAAGGGCTTGCCCTTGCATCTCCCACAAGGAAGTGGGATCTCCAGCAAACCCGCACTTGGCGGGAGCTGACTGGCCATTTTCAACGATGGCTCTATAGCAAATCTGGATGGCGACCGATAGGTCGCCGGAAAAAGACATTTGCAAAAGTCCGGATATTCCTTAGAATATGCGGCCTTTCGGGCACCTATGCCCGCTGTGCCTTTAGATTTGCAGCACCGACTACAGGAACGATGTTCACATGCTAACAATCCGTCTTGCCCTTGGCGGCTCCAAAAAGCGCCCGTTTTACCACTTGACCGTAACCGACAGCCGCAACCCGCGCGACGGTTCGCACAAGGAACAGGTTGGTTTCTTCAACCCTGTTGCTCGTGGTCAAGAAGTTCGTCTGTCCGTGAACCAAGAGCGCGTAGCCTACTGGCTGAGCGTTGGTGCACAACCTTCTGAGCGCGTTGCTCAGTTGTTGAAGGAATCTGCTAAGGCTGCGGCCTGAGCTATATGAACGCGACGCCAGCTGTTGCCGATGATTTGATCGTTATTGGCAAAATTTATTCTGTTCATGGCGTTCGCGGCGAAGTGAAGGTGTATTCCTTTACTGATCCAACTGAAAACCTGTTGCAGTACAAAACCTGGACGCTCAAGCGCGAAGGTAATGTGAAACAGGTTGAGCTGGTCAGCGGACGTGGGAGCGACAAGTTCCTGGTCGCAAAGCTCAAGGGTCTTGATGATCGTGAAGAAGCGCGTCTTCTGGCTGGTTATGAGATCTGTGTGCCGCGCAACCTGTTCCCTGAATTGACCGACGGCGAGTACTACTGGTACCAGCTGGAAGGTCTGAAGGTTATTGATCAGCTCGGGCAATTGCTCGGGAAAATCGATCATCTTCTGGAAACCGGCGCCAATGATGTAATGGTGGTCAAGCCTTGCGCTGGCAGCCTGGATGATCGCGAACGCCTGTTGCCCTATACGGAGCAATGCGTGTTGGCTGTCGACCTTGCCGCAGGCGAGATGAAGGTGGAATGGGATGCGGACTTCTAAGCGTGGCTAACCTGCGCGTAGAAGTGATCAGTTTGTTTCCCGAGATGTTCTCCGCCATCAGCGAGTACGGCATCACCAGTCGGGCGGTGAAACAGGGGCTGTTGCAGCTCACCTGTTGGAATCCGCGAGACTACACGACGGATCGGCATCACACTGTGGACGATCGCCCATTTGGCGGTGGTCCGGGCATGGTGATGAAGATCAAGCCCCTGGAAGATGCTTTGGTTCAGGCCAAGGCAGCAGCCGGGGAGGCGGCGAAGGTGATTTACCTGTCCCCCCAAGGCCGTCAACTGACTCAGTCGGCGGTACGCGAGTTGGCGAATCTGGATGCATTGATCCTGATTGCCGGCCGCTATGAAGGTATTGACGAGCGTTTTATTGATGCTCATGTCGATGAAGAGTGGTCGATTGGCGACTATGTACTGTCTGGCGGCGAGCTGCCGGCGATGGTCCTGATCGATGCGGTTACACGACTGCTGCCTGGAGCTTTAGGGCATGCGGACTCCGCCGAGGAAGATTCCTTTACGGATGGTTTGCTGGATTGCCCGCACTACACCCGACCGGAGGTGTATGCGGATCAGCGTGTTCCCGACGTATTGCTAAGTGGCAATCACGCGCATATCCGGCGTTGGCGTTTACAGCAGTCCCTTGGTAGGACCTTTGAACGACGCGCCGATCTTCTGGAAAGCCGCTCGCTTTCTGGAGAAGAGAAGAAGCTGCTCGAGGAATACATCCGCGAGCGGGACGATAGTTAACAACGTATCGATGGTAGATCCGACGATTTACCTTAGGAGCACAGCATGACTAACAAAATCATCCTTGCACTCGAAGCAGAGCAGATGACCAAAGAGATCCCTACCTTTGCCCCGGGCGACACCATTGTCGTTCAGGTGAAAGTGAAGGAAGGTGATCGTTCGCGTCTGCAAGCGTTCGAAGGCGTCGTTATCGCCAAGCGTAACCGCGGCGTAAACAGTGCTTTCACCGTTCGTAAAATCTCCAACGGTGTTGGCGTAGAGCGTACTTTCCAGACCTACAGCCCGCAAATCGACAGCATGGCCGTTAAGCGTCGCGGTGACGTACGTAAAGCCAAGCTGTACTACCTGCGTGACCTGTCCGGTAAAGCAGCTCGCATCAAGGAAAAACTGGCTTAAGTCCAGCTTCCGATGCCGAAACGCCGGCCTGTTCAGGCTGGCGATTCAAGAAAATGCCTCGTATCGAAAGATGCGGGGCATTTTTCGTTATGGTGCGGAACCTGTAGGCGCGAGGCTGCCCGCGAAGAGGGTGTGACAGTCGATATTGATGTTGCCTGGTACGCCGCCTTCTCGGGCAGGCCCGCTCCAGCAAGGGGGGGGGCGGCATTGAGGGTTTTTTTCTGCGCAAAAAAACGCCCCGAACAAGTCGGGGCGTTTTCTTGAGTTGCTTGTGCGCTTAGCGCTTCAGCGAAGCTGGCAGGTGCGGCTGGATCGCCGTCAATACTGCCTTGAAGCATTTGGTGTTGCCGGCAACGATGTGGCCTTTCTCAAGGAAGTCGTGACCGCCGGTGAAGTCGCTCACCAGGCCGCCAGCTTCCTGGATCAGCAGGGCGCCTGCAGCCATGTCCCACTCGGACAGGCCCGACTCCCAGAACGCATCGAAACGGCCGGCGGCCACGTAGGCCAGGTCCAGGCTCGCCGAGCCAGCGCGGCGGATGCCGGCGGTCTGGCCAACCAGGGCGCGGAACATGCCCAGGTAGTTGTCGAGGTTGTCCATCTGGTCGTCGCGGAATGGGAAGCCGGTACCCAGCAGGGCGCCGTCCAGGCTGGTGCGGCCGCTAACGCGCAGGCGACGACCGTTCAGTTGGGCGCCGCGACCACGGCTGGCGGTGAATTCTTCCTGGCGAACCGGGTCCAGAACAACAGCGTGCTCCAGGCGACCGCGGTATTTGCAGGCAATGCTGACAGCGAAGTGAGGAATGCCGCGCAGGAAGTTGGTGGTGCCGTCCAGTGGGTCGATGATCCACAGGTACTCTTCGCCTTCGATGCCGCTACCGGCGTGCATGCCGGTTTCTTCACCCATGATCGAGTGATTAGGATAAGCCTTGCGCAGCGCATCGATGATTTTCTGTTCGGCGGCGCGATCCACCTCGGATACGTAATCCTTGGCGTCTTTTTCGTCGACCTTGATGGTATCCAGGCGCTCGATGGAGCGGAAAATCAATTCACTGGCGCTGCGGGCGGCGCGCAGCGCGATATTCAGCATGGGCTGCATGGATGTGTCACCTAAGGTTGTTAAAGAAAGCCGGGCATTCTATCAGAAAGTTTCTACAGGTGAAGGTCGGCGTTCGCTTTCATGGCTTAACGGTAGGATGGGATGTAAGATTCGGCTCCCCCTTTATGTTCGAGAGCGCCTCCCTTGCTGCAAAACATTCGTGTCGTCCTGGTCAATACCAGTCACCCCGGAAATATCGGCGGGGCTGCGCGTGCCATGAAGAACATGGGCCTGTCGCGGCTGGTGCTGGTCGAACCGCGGTTGTTCCCGCATCACGAGGCCGATGCGCGTGCGTCTGGCGCCGGTGACATCCTTGAAAAAGCTCAGGTCGTCGCCACTCTGGAAGATGCCTTGGTCGGCTGTAATCTGGTGCTGGGTACCAGTGCTCGTGATCGTCGCATTCCCTGGCCGTTGCTCGACCCCCGCGAATGCGGTGTGAAGGTGGTCGGGGAGGCGGAGCAGGGTGCCGAGATCGCATTGGTGTTTGGTCGTGAAGACTCCGGCCTGACCAATGAAGAGCTGCAGCGATGTCATTATCACGTGCACATCCCATCAGACCCCGAGTTCAGTTCGCTGAACCTTGGGGCGGCGGTGCAGGTGTTGAGCTATGAAGTGCGCATGTCCTGGTTGGCGGCTGCAGGTCAGCCGAGCAAGGTCGAGAAGGATGAAGTGGCGTCCACCAAGAGTGGTGAGCTGGCGACCATGGATGAGCTAGAGCGATTCTATGAACACCTGGAGCAAACGCTGGTGGCCATCGAATTCCTCGACCCGGAAAAACCACGGCACTTGATGGCGCGCCTGCGCCGTTTGTACGGACGCAGCTCGGTCAGCCGGGCGGAAATGAATATATTGCGTGGCATCCTCACGGAAACCCAGAAAGCGGCCCGTGGTGAGCTTCTAAAACGGAAGGATTAATGATGTTCGAGCGTTTGCGTGAAGATATCCAAAGTGTTTTCCATCGTGACCCGGCGGCGCGTAATGCTTTTGAGGTTCTGACGTGCTACCCGGGCATGCACGCCATCTGGATCCATCGCCTGTCGTCAGCGTTGTGGGGCATGGGCTGGAAATGGCTGGCGCGGCTGGTGTCGAACTTCGGTCGCTGGTTGACCGGGATCGAGATTCATCCGGGTGCCAAAGTGGGTCGTCGATTCTTTATTGACCATGGCATGGGCATCGTTATCGGTGAGACCGCCGAGATCGGCAACGACGTCACCCTGTATCAAGGCGTGACCCTTGGCGGCACCAGCTGGAACAAGGGCAAGCGTCACCCGACGCTGGAAGATGGCGTAGTGGTCGGGGCGGGCGCCAAAGTACTCGGCCCGTTTACGGTGGGTGCCGGGGCCAAGGTGGGGTCCAATGCCGTGGTCACCAAGGCGGTTCCGCCCGGGGCGACAGTGGTGGGGATTCCAGGGCGGATCATCGTCAAGTCCGATGAAGAGCAGGACGCCAAGCGCAAGGCCATGGCCGAGAAGATCGGTTTCGATGCCTACGGTGTCGGTGAAGACATGCCGGATCCGGTGGCACGAGCCATTAACCAGTTGCTCGATCATCTGCAGGCGGTAGATGGTCGACTTGAAGGCATGTGCGGGGCACTGAAGGATCTGGGTAGTAATTACTGTGCGAAAGATCTGCCTGAACTGCGCGAAGAAGACTTTGCCTGCGTGAAAGATAAGGATCAGAGTCAGGTCAGCTAGACCGAGTCGGCTTCTTCGCGGGCAAGCCTCGCTCCTACATGGATTGCGCGAATCCTGTGGGAGCGGGCTTGCTCGCGAAGAGCGATAACTCGCAATTGCTGGCTGTACACGGCCAGCCTTTGCTATGATGCGCGCGCTCTTTTGCGGGTAAACCTGACTAAAGTACTAGGTCTTATAGTTGACTTAAATACTCGGGAATTGCATACTCGCCCCATTCCGAACTCCGTGGTAATTGTCCATGCGACTGACTACAAAAGGCCGATACGCCGTGACCGCCATGCTTGACCTGGCGTTGCACGCGCAGCACGGGCCGGTGTCCCTGGCCGATATCTCCGAGCGCCAAGGCATTTCCCTGTCCTACCTCGAGCAGCTTTTTGCCAAATTGCGCCGCAGCAATCTGGTGTCCAGTGTTCGCGGTCCAGGCGGTGGTTACCAGCTGTCCCGCGATATGCAGGGGATTCAGGTCGCCCAGGTGATCGATGCGGTCAACGAATCGGTCGATGCAACCAAATGCCAGGGCCAGGGCGATTGCCATCAAGGCGACACCTGTCTGACCCACCACTTGTGGTGCGATCTGAGCCTGCAGATTCACGAATTTCTGAGCGGTATCAGCTTGGCTGACCTTGTAACTCGCCGTGAGGTGCAAGAAGTAGCCCAGCGTCAGGACCAGCGTCGTTGCAATAGCAAGGCGCCGCGCCTGGACAAGATTGAAGCGTCCGCCGTCGAATGACAGCCAAAGAGCTAGCGGCACGCCAGCCAGCCTGATTTAGGAGATAGTCCATGAAATTGCCGATTTACCTTGATTACTCTGCGACCACCCCGGTTGATCCGCGTGTCGCGCAAAAGATGAGTGAATGCCTGCTGGTCGACGGAAACTTCGGTAACCCGGCGTCCCGTTCCCACGTGTTCGGCTGGAAAGCTGAAGAGTCCGTCGAGAACGCTCGTCGTCAGGTCGCTGACCTGGTTAACGCCGACCCGCGTGAAATCGTCTGGACCTCCGGTGCCACCGAGTCCGACAACCTGGCAATCAAGGGTGCGGCGCATTTCTACTCCACCAAAGG
Source organism: Pseudomonas wuhanensis (assembly GCF_030687395.1). Lineage (GTDB taxonomy): Bacteria > Pseudomonadota > Gammaproteobacteria > Pseudomonadales > Pseudomonadaceae > Aquipseudomonas > Aquipseudomonas wuhanensis. The sequence continues at coordinate 1,290,594 of NZ_CP117430.1, forward strand.
CAAGCACCTGATCACCACCAAGATTGAGCACAAGGCTGTCCTCGACACCATGCGCCAACTGGAGCGTGAAGGTTTCGAAGTGACTTACCTCGATCCTCGCGAAGATGGTCTGGTCACTCCAGAGATGGTTGAAGCTGCCCTGCGCGATGACACCATCCTGGTGTCGGTCATGCACGTGAACAACGAAATCGGCACCATCAACGACATCGCAGCCATCGGCGAACTGACCCGCTCCAAGGGGATCCTGTTCCACGTCGACGCTGCTCAGTCCACCGGCAAGGTCGAGATTGACCTGTCGAAGCTGAAAGTCGACCTGATGTCGTTCTCTGCCCACAAAACCTACGGCCCTAAAGGCATCGGCGCGCTGTACGTCAGCCGCAAGCCGCGTGTGCGCATCGAAGCGACCATGCACGGCGGCGGTCACGAGCGTGGCATGCGCTCCGGCACCCTGGCGACCCACCAGATCGTCGGCATGGGCGAAGCGTTCCGTGTGGCCAAGGAAGACATGGCTGCCGAAAATGCACGCATCAAAGCCCTGAGCGACCGTTTCTTCAAGCAGGTCGAAGGCCTGGAAGAGCTGTACGTCAACGGCAGCATGACCGCTCGCGTACCGCACAACCTGAACCTGAGCTTCAACTACGTCGAAGGCGAGTCGCTGATCATGGCGCTCAAGGATCTGGCGGTTTCGTCCGGTTCGGCCTGCACCTCGGCGTCGCTTGAGCCTTCGTATGTACTGCGCGCCCTGGGCCGCAACGACGAACTGGCACACAGCTCGATTCGCTTCACCTTCGGCCGATTCACCACCGAAGAAGAAATCGACTACGCCGCGCAGAAAGTCTGCGAGGCCGTCACCAAGCTGCGCACTCTGTCGCCGCTGTGGGACATGTACAAAGACGGCGTCGACATTTCGAAAATCGAGTGGGCGGCACACTGATATTCAAGTCGCCGCAACCGGGCCCTGCGAATCCACGATTGGCAGGGTTTCAAGAGCGACTCCTGATGAGTGAGGATTAAGAATCATGGCTTACAGCGAAAAGGTCATCGACCACTACGAGAACCCGCGCAACGTCGGCAAGATGGATGCAGAAGATCCTGATGTCGGCACCGGCATGGTCGGCGCTCCGGCGTGCGGTGACGTGATGCGTCTGCAGATCAAGGTCAACGAGCAAGGCATCATCGAAGACGCCAAGTTCAAGACTTACGGTTGCGGTTCGGCGATCGCCTCCAGCTCCCTGGCGACCGAGTGGATGAAAGGCAAGACTCTGGATGAAGCAGAGACCATCAAGAACACTCAACTGGCCGAAGAACTGGCCCTGCCGCCAGTGAAAATTCACTGCTCCGTACTTGCTGAAGACGCTATCAAAGCGGCCGTTCGCGACTACAAGCAGAAGAAAGGCTTGATCTGACTTTCAAGATTTGGCGACGAGTAAGGAGTCACCGATGGCTATCAGCATGACAGAAGCGGCTGCTCAACACGTGCGACGCTCCCTCAACGGGCGCGGCAAAGGTGAAGGGATTCGCCTGGGTGTTCGCACCACAGGCTGTTCCGGCCTTGCCTACGTGCTGGAGTTTGTCGACGAGGTGGTGGCAGAGGATCAGGTGTTCGAAAGTCACGGCGAGAAAGTGATCATCGACCCGAAAAGCCTGGCCTACCTGGACGGCACCGAACTCGATTTCGTCAAGGAAGGGTTGAACGAAGGCTTCAAGTTCAACAATCCCAACGTGCGCGGTGAATGTGGCTGCGGCGAAAGCTTCAACATCTGAGGCTGCGCGTGGGTACTCCTTGTCATTTCGCTTTGTTTGAGCTGAAGCCGAGCTTCCGTCTGGATCTCGATCAGTTGGCCACGCGCTACCGTGAGTTGGCGCGCGGTGTTCATCCGGACCGCTTTGCAGACGCTTCCGAGCGTGAGCAGCGGCTGGCGCTAGAGCAATCCGCGAGCCTCAACGAGGCCTACCAGACGCTCAAAAGTCCCCCCAAGCGCGCGCGCTACTTGCTCGCCATGGGTGGTCGCGAGCTGCCGCTGGAGGTCACGGTGCATGATCCGGAGTTTCTTCTGCAGCAGATGGAGCTGCGTGAAGAGCTCGAAGACCTGCAAGACAGCGCCGATCTGGCGGGTGTCGCAGTGTTCAAGCGTCGCCTGAAGACTGCGCAGGATGAACTGAACGAAAGCTTCGCAGCCTGTTGGGATGATGCAGCGCAACGTGAACAGGCCGAGCGCCTGATGCGGCGTATGCAGTTCCTCGACAAGCTCACCTACGAAGTGCGCCAGTTAGAAGAGCGCCTCGACGATTAACCCAGTGCCGCTCCGGTCGCACGCCTGATATACAGATAAGTCCTGATAACGATGGCCCTACTGCAGATCGCCGAACCCGGCCAAAGTCCTCAACCGCACCAGCGTCGTCTGGCTGTGGGGATCGACTTGGGCACTACCAATTCGCTGGTCGCTGCATTGCGCAGTGGTCTTTCCGAGCCTCTGGCTGACGCGCAAGGGCAGGTCATCCTGCCGTCTGCCGTGCGCTATCACGCCGATCGCGTCGAAGTCGGCGAATCGGCCAAACTGGCCGCCGCGTCCGATCCTTTGAACACTGTGCTGTCGGTCAAGCGCTTGATGGGTCGTGGTTTGTCCGACGTCAAGCAATTGGGCGACCAGCTGCCGTACCGTTTCGTCGACGGCGAGTCGCACATGCCGTTCATCGACACTGTGCAAGGCCCGAAAAGCCCGGTCGAAGTCTCCGCCGATATCCTCAAAGTGCTGCGTCAGCGTGCTGAAGCGACCTTGGGTGGCGAATTGGTTGGCGCGGTGATTACCGTTCCAGCCTATTTCGATGATGCACAGCGTCAAGCCACCAAGGACGCGGCCAAGCTGGCCGGTCTGAACGTGCTGCGCTTGCTCAATGAGCCAACCGCTGCTGCGGTGGCTTACGGTCTGGATCAACAGGCTGAAGGCCTGGTTGCCATTTATGACCTGGGCGGCGGCACCTTTGATATTTCGATTCTGCGCCTGACCGGCGGTGTGTTCGAAGTGCTGGCTACCGGCGGCGACAGCGCTTTGGGTGGCGATGACTTCGATCACGCTATTGCTGGCTGGATTATCGAGGGCGCCGGTCTGTCGGCCGACCTCGATCCGGGTACGCAACGTAATCTGCTGCAAACCGCGTGCGCAGCCAAAGAAGCCCTGACCCATTGCTCGTCCGTCGAAGTCGCTTATGGTGACTGGAAGGCCGAGTTGACCCGTGAAGCCTTCAATGCGCTGATCGAGCCAATGGTTGCTCGCAGCCTGAAAGCCTGCCGTCGCGCGGTGCGTGATTCCGGTATCGAGCTGGAAGACGTTCATGCGGTGGTCATGGTCGGCGGCTCGACGCGCGTGCCTCGCGTCCGCGAAGCCGTTGCGCACGCCTTCGGTCGCGAACCGCTGACCGAAATCGATCCGGATCAAGTCGTGGCCATCGGTGCCGCGATCCAGGCCGATACCCTGGCTGGCAACAAGCGTGACGGCGGCGAACTGCTGTTGCTCGACGTGATTCCGTTGTCCCTGGGGCTGGAAACCATGGGCGGTCTGATGGAGAAGGTGATTCCGCGCAATACCACCATCCCCGTCGCCCGGGCTCAGGACTTCACCACTTATAAAGATGGTCAGTCGGCCATGGCGATCCACGTATTGCAGGGCGAGCGCGAGCTGATCAGTGACTGCCGCTCCCTGGCGCGCTTCGAATTGCGCGGTATTCCTGCGATGGTCGCTGGTGCGGCGAAGATTCGCGTGACCTTCCAGGTCGATGCAGACGGTCTGCTCAGTGTCTCGGCCCGCGAATTGGGTTCGGGTGTCGAAGCCAGCATTCAGGTCAAACCGTCCTACGGCCTGACCGACGGTGAAATCGCCAAGATGCTCAAGGATTCGTTCCAGCACGCCAACGACGACAAGGTCGCCCGCGTATTGCGTGAGCAGCAGGTCGATGCCCAGCGCCTGATCGAGGCGGTTCAGGGGGCTCTGGATGTCGACGGCGAACGCTTGCTCGACGCCGAAGAGCGCATGGTCATCGAATTGCAGATGCAGGAGCTGACCGAATTGATGAAAGGCACCGATGGTTACGCCATTGAGCAGCAGACCAAACGTCTGTCGCAAGTGACCGATGCCTTTGCTGCCCGCCGCCTGGACTCGACGGTGAAAGCCGCTCTGGCGGGGCGCAATCTGAATGAAATCGAGGAATAATTGATGCCGCAGGTCATTTTTCTGCCACACGAGAAGTTCTGCCCGGAAGGCATGGTTGTGGAGGCTGAGCCTGGCATATCCATTCTCGAACTGGCCCATGAACACCATATCGAGATGGAAAGTGCTTGTGGTGGCGTCTGCGCGTGCACCACTTGTCACTGCATCATTCGTGAGGGTTTCGACTCGCTGGAAGAGGCTGATGAGCTGGAGGAAGACTATCTTGATAAGGCCTGGGGGCTGGAAGCTCAGTCACGTCTGGCCTGTCAGGCAAAAGTCGGGACTGAAGACCTGACCGTTGAAATTCCGAAATACTCGCTCAACCATGCCGCCGAAGCGCCGCACTGATTCAAGGAACCGACATGAGTCTGAAATGGGTTGATGTGCTGGAAATCGCGATCCAGCTGGCTGAGTCAAAGCCGGGTGTGGACCCGCGTTATGTGAACTTCGTCGATCTGCACCAATGGGTGCTGGCATTGCCGGAGTTCAGTGATGATCCGACCCGCGGTGGCGAGAAGGTGCTTGAAGCCATTCAGGCCGCCTGGATCGAAGAAGCAGACTGAGTCTGTACCGTACGCAGTTAGGCAATACCAAAGAACCCGCGTATAATTCGCGGGTTTAATTTTTCGCAAATTACCGTTTCTGGAGTTACACCATGGCTGTTCAACGTACTTTCTCCATCATCAAGCCTGACGCCGTTGCTAAAAACGTGATCGGCAAGATCGTTTCCCGTTTCGAAGACGCTGGCCTGCGCGTTGTAGCTTCGAAAATGAAGCAACTGTCCAAAGCCGAAGCTGAAGGCTTCTACGCTGAGCACAGCGCTCGTGGTTTCTTCAACGACCTGGTTGCTTTCATGATCTCCGGTCCGGTTGTCGTTCAGGTTCTGGAAGGCGAAAACGCTATCGCTCTGAACCGTGAGCTGATGGGCGCTACCAACCCTAAAGAAGCTGCTGCCGGCACCATCCGCGCTGACTTCGCTGATTCCATCGACGCCAACGCTGTACACGGTTCGGACTCCGAAGCCGCTGCTGCTCGCGAAATCTCGTACTTCTTCGCAGCTACTGAAGTAACCACTCGCTAAGCATTGGCTTAAGAGTGAAGGTGAATCCATGACTACATCGACTGTAAAAACCAACCTGCTGGGTCTGACTCAACAGGAAATGGAAAAATTCTTCGACTCAATCGGGGAGAAGCGTTTCCGTGCCGGTCAGGTAATGAAATGGATTCACCACCTTGGCGTTGATGATTTCGACGCCATGACGAACGTCAGCAAGGCCTTGCGCGACAAGCTCAAGGCCATTGCTGAAGTCCGCGGCCCCGAAGTGGTCAGCGAGGACATCTCCACCGATGGCACCCGTAAGTGGGTGGTGCGCGTGGCGTCCGGTAGCTGCGTCGAGACCGTGTACATTCCCCAGGGCAAACGCGGCACTCTGTGCGTTTCGTCCCAGGCAGGCTGTGCCCTGGATTGCAGCTTCTGCTCCACCGGCAAGCAAGGTTTCAACAGCAACCTCACCGCCGCCGAAGTGATCGGTCAGGTGTGGATTGCCAATAAATCGTTCGGCAGCATCCCGGCGACCGCCGACCGTGCCATCACCAACGTGGTGATGATGGGCATGGGTGAGCCGCTGCTGAACTTCGACAACGTCGTGGCCGCCATGCATCTGATGATGGATGACCTGGGCTACGGGATCTCCAAGCGCCGCGTAACCCTGTCCACTTCGGGCGTGGTGCCGATGATCGATGAGTTGTCCAAGCACATCGACGTGTCCCTGGCGTTGTCGCTGCACGCACCAAACGACGCATTGCGTAACCAATTGGTGCCGATCAACAAAAAATATCCGCTTAAGATGCTGCTCGAGTCGTGCCAGCGCTACATGTCGTCCCTGGGCGAAAAGCGCGTGTTGACCATCGAGTACACCTTGCTCAAGGACATCAACGACAAGGTTGAACATGCCGTTGAGATGATCGAGTTGCTCAAGAACATCCCGTGCAAGATCAACCTGATTCCGTTCAACCCGTTCCCGCATTCCGGTTACGAGCGCCCGAGCAACAACGCGATTCGCCGGTTTCAGGATCAGCTTCACCATGCAGGCTTCAATGTCACCGTACGCACCACCCGCGGTGAAGACATCGATGCCGCGTGTGGCCAATTGGTAGGGCAGGTGCTGGATCGCACCCGTCGCAGCGAACGTTATATCGCCGTGCGCGAATTGAGCGCCGAAAACGATATCGCAACAAACGCCGCGAACAATAATTAAGAGAGGATCTCTATGTCCCTGCGCTTCGCGCTGCTTGTGCTGTTGGCCAGCCTCTGTGCTGGTTGTGTCCTGTCGGGCGATTTCAACCCGATGAAGACCAGCAAGGGCCGTGATGAAGCGCGTGCCGCCTACGTGCAGCTGGGCCTGGGGTATCTGCAGCAGGGCATGACCGAGCGCGCCAAAGTCCCGTTGAAGAAGGCCTTGGACCTGGACAGCTCGGATCCTGACGCCAACGCGGCACTGGGGCTGGTGTTCCAGGCCGAGATGGAACCGGAACTGGCCGATCAGCATTTTCGCAAGGCACTGTCCTCTCGTCCCGCCGATGCGCGAATCCTGAATAACTACGGCAGTTTTCTTTTCGAAGAGAAACGTTACAAAGAGGCGTACGAACGCTTCGAACAGGCCGCTGCCGATACCCTGTATCCTGAGCGTTCACGGGTTTTCGAAAACCTGGGCATGACCGCTTCAAAGCTTGGCCAGCGTGATCTGGCCCGCCAGCAACTGGAAAAAGCCCTGCGTTTGAATCGACAACAGCCACGTGCATTGCTGGAAATGGCTGAGTTGTCTTACGAAGACAGGCATTATGTGCCCGCGCGTGACTACTACGACCGTTTTAGCCTGCTCACCGAACAAAATGCACGTAGTCTATTGCTCGGCGTTCGGCTGGCAAAAGTGTTCGAAGATCGCGACAAGGCCGCCAGTTTTGGCCTGCAATTAAAACGACTCTATCCCGGTACGCCGGAATATCAGCAATACCTGTCGGAGCAATGATGAAAGCGGCGCATCCCGAAGTTGTAGCAGCGAATCGCGTTAACCCCGGTGAGACTTTGCGCCAGGCCCGCGAAAGCAATGGCTGGTCGCTGGCCGAAGTGGCCCTCAAGCTCAACCTCACCGTCAATTCCCTGAGCAATCTGGAAGCTGGCGCTTTCGACAGGCTGCCTGGGCACACCTTTGCTCGTGGCTATATTCGCGCGTATGCCAAATTGCTCGGTATGGACCAAACTATTCTGGTCCAGCAGTTCGACCAATCCACCGGCACCGACTCACAGGGCAGCAACGTCCACAGCCTGGGGCGTATCGAAGAGCCGGTTCGGGTTTCCCACACCATTTTGCGAATTGTCAGCCTGCTGTTGCTGCTCGCGGTGATTGGCGGTGGTTTTATCTGGTGGCAGGATCAAACTTCATTGCGCACCAAGGACCTGATCGGCCTGGCTCCGGAACACGTTGAAGTCGAAGGCGCCGACGGCACCACCCAGATCCATCCACTGGACGAGCCGGAAGACCAAGCGGTTGCGCAGGGGCAGGCTGAAGGTGAGACGCCTCTTGCGCTGCCTCAGACCGAGACTTCGACCGAAGAGCCAGTCAGTGCCGAAACGAGCGCGCCGGCGCCAGCAGCTCCAGCAGTAACGCCTGCGGCGGCGGCCCACAGCACTGCTCCGGTGGTCGCGACACCGGCGACGCCTGCCCCGGCTGTTCCCGCTGTACCTGCACCGGTTGTCACGGCCCCGATTGCTCCGACCGCCCCGGCTCCAGCTCCGGCAGCTCCGGTGGCCGGCCAAGGCCAGGTGCAACTGCAATTCACCGCCGATTGCTGGACGCAAGTGACCGATGGCACGGGTAAGGTGCTGTTGAGTGGTCTCAAGCGTAAAGGCGAAAATGTTACTGTCAGCGGCAAACCGCCTTTTTCCGTGCGTCTGGGCTTCGCCCGTGGCGCGCAGGTCAGTTACAACGGGCAGGTGGTTGATGTCGCTCCGTTCACCAGTGGCGAGACTGCTCGCCTGAAGTTGGGTCAATAAGTCATGCACGGCGAATCTCCAATCAAACGTCGCGAATCCCGCAAGATCTGGGTCGGTAACGTGCCCGTGGGCGGCGATGCGCCTATCGCTGTTCAGAGCATGACCAACAGCGACACCAATGACGTGGCCGCCACCGTGGCCCAGATCAATCGTCTGGAAGCGGCTGGCGTCGATATCGTGCGGGTTTCCGTGCCGGACATGGACGCCGCCGAAGCCTTCGGCAAGATCAAGCAGCTGGTCAAAGTGCCGTTGGTGGCCGACATCCACTTCGACTACAAGATCGCTTTGCGCGTAGCCGAACTGGGTGTGGATTGCCTGCGGATCAACCCGGGCAACATCGGTCGTGAAGACCGCGTGCGTGCGGTGGTCGATGCCGCCCGTGATCGCGGGATTCCAATCCGCATCGGCGTCAACGCCGGCTCCCTGGAAAAAGACCTGCAAAAGAAATATGGCGAGCCGACTCCGGCTGCGCTGGTCGAGTCCGCCTTGCGTCACGTTGAACACCTCGAGCGCCTGAATTTCCAGGACTTCAAGGTCAGCGTGAAAGCCTCCGACGTGTTCATGGCCGTCGCCGCTTACCGCTTGCTGGCCAAGGAAATCGTCCAGCCGCTGCATCTGGGTATTACCGAAGCCGGTGGTTTGCGCTCAGGCACAGTGAAATCCGCCGTGGGCCTCGGTATGCTGCTCGCCGAAGGGATTGGCGATACTATTCGCATCTCGTTGGCGGCCGACCCGGTCGAGGAAGTGAAAGTCGGCTACGACATTCTCAAATCCCTGCACCTGCGTTCCCGTGGAATCAACTTCATCGCCTGCCCGAGCTGCTCGCGGCAGAACTTCGATGTGGTCAAAACCATGAACGAGCTGGAAGGGCGTCTCGAAGACCTGCTGGTGCCGCTGGATGTCGCGGTAATCGGTTGCGTGGTCAACGGGCCGGGCGAAGCCAAGGAAGCCCATATCGGCTTGACCGGCGGTACGCCAAACCTGATTTACATCGACGGCAAGCCGGCGCAGAAACTGACTAATGACAATCTGGTGGATGAGCTCGAACGATTGATCCGCCAGAAAGCGGCCGAAAAGGTCGAAGCCGACGCGGCTGTAATCGCTCGCGGCTGAGCCTGACTGAAGAGCCGAACGAATTTAAGGATTTAAAGTGAGCAAGTCTCTGCAAGCCATTCGTGGCATGAACGACATCCTGCCCGAACAGACTCCCCTGTGGCGTCATTTCGAGGGCACCGTCTCGCGTTTGCTGGATAACTACGGTTACAAGCAAATCCGCATGCCGATCGTCGAGTTCACCGAGCTGTTCAAACGCTCCATCGGTGAAGTGACCGACATCGTCGAAAAAGAGATGTACACCTTCGAGGACCGCAACGGCGATTCCCTGACCCTGCGCCCTGAAGGCACGGCGGCCTGTGTGCGTGCGGTGCTCGAGCACGGCATCACCGGCGGCGGCCAGGTGCAGAAACTCTGGTACATCGGCCCGATGTTCCGTCACGAACGTCCACAGAAAGGTCGTTATCGCCAGTTCCACCAGATCGGTTGCGAAGTCTTCAACCTCGACGGTCCGGACATCGACGCCGAGCTGATCGTGCTGACCTGGCGCCTGTGGGGCGAGCTGGGTATCCGCGATGCGGTCAAGCTCGAACTCAATAGCCTGGGCACCAGCGAGTCCCGTGGCCGTTATCGTGAAGCCCTGGTCGAATACCTGTCCGCTCGCCTGGATCAACTGGACGAAGACAGCCAGCGTCGTCTGAAGACCAACCCGCTGCGGGTTCTGGATACCAAGAACCCCGACACCCAAGCGGCATTGGCCGACGCGCCAAAAATGGCCGACTACCTCGACGAAGAATCCCGCGTGCACTTCGAGGGCCTCAAGACTCGTCTGGACGCCGCCGGCATTCCTTATGTGATCAACCCGAAGCTGGTTCGCGGGCTGGATTACTACAGCAAGACCGTTTTCGAATGGGTCACCGACAAGTTGGGCGCTCAGGGCACCGTGTGTGCCGGTGGTCGTTACGACGGTCTGGTGGAGCAGATGGGCGGCAAGCCGACCACGGGCGTCGGTTTCGCCATGGGCATCGAGCGTCTGGTGCTGCTGCTTGAAACCCTGGAGCAGATTCCCGAAGAAATCTCCCGTCAGGTCGATGTCTACCTCTGCGCCTTCGGTGAAGCCGCCGAACTGGCCGGTCTGGTCCTGAGCGAGCGTATTCGTGATCAATTGCCCAACCTGCGCCTGCAAGTCAATGCCGGCGCCGGCAGCTTCAAAAGCCAGTTCAAGAAAGCCGACAAGAGCGGTGCGCTGTACGCATTGATTCTCGGTGAGGACGAAATGGCCCAGCAAGTGGTAGGTTTCAAACCCCTGCGTGGCCAGGGCGAACAACAAAGCATTGCCTGGGATGCGCTTGCTGCACACCTGGCCACCTGCGTCGTGCAGGGTTGAAGCTGTCAAACAGCCGATTTAGCGATTAAGGAGTATTGGGGTGTCGAGTACCGAAGACGAACATCTGGCGGAGTTGAAGGACTGGTGGACACGCAACGGCAAGCCCCTGGTCACTGGCGGCCTGTTGGCGCTGGTCATCGTGTTCGGCTGGCAGGCCTTTCAGAAGTATCAGAGCAATCAGTCGCAAGGCGCCTCGATTCTCTATCAGCAATTGCTCGAAACCACGCTGACGCCTGACGGCAAGCCTGATGCTGCACGTGTTTCGGACCTGGCCGGCAAGCTCAACAGCGAGTTCGGCGGCACCGCTTACGCGCAATACGGCAGCCTGTTCATGGCGAAAGTCGCGGTCGACAGCGGCAAGCTGGACGACGCAGCCACCGAGCTGAAAGCCATTGTCGACAAACCGGCCAATCCGGCACTCGGCGAAATTGCCCGTCAGCGCCTGGCGCAGGTGCTGGCCGCGCAGAACAAGGTCGATGAAGCCCTGAAACTGCTCGAAGGCGATGCCGACAAAGCTTTCCTGGCTACTCGCGAAGAACTCAAAGGCGACCTGCTGGTGCAGTTGGGTCGTACCGACGAAGCGAACACGGCGTATCAAAAAGCCAAGGCGGCACTGTCGGATGAAGCGGCGGTCGGCGGCCTACAAATCAAGCTGGACGACCTGGCCAAAGGGGATGCGTGACGTGATCCGTTGGAAACATGCAGCATTGCTGGCTCTGGCCATATTGGCCGCGGGTTGCAGCAGCAACAGCAAAAAAGAATTGCCACCGGCCGAGTTGACCGACTTCAAAGAAGAAGTGGTTCTGCAGAAGCAGTGGAGTCGTTCGATCGGTGACGGTCAGGGCGAAACCTACAACATGCTGGTTCCGGCGATCGATGGCGATACCATCTATGCCGGCGACGTCACCGGTGTGGTGATGGCGATGGATCGCAGCAATGGCGACGTCAAATGGAAGAAAGATCTCGAACTGCCTGTCTCCGGCGCCGTTGGCGTGGGTTACGGTCTGGTCATGATCGGCACGCTCAAGGGCGAAATCGTTGCCCTGGATGCCAGCAGCGGTGAAGAGAAATGGCGCGCTCGCGTGACCAGTGAAGTGCTCGCGCCGCCGGCCACCAACGGTGACGTTGTTGTGGTTCAGACCCAGGATGACCGTCTGATCGGTCTGGATGCCGCTACCGGCAACCAGCGCTGGTTGTATGACAGCACGCCAGCGGTTCTTACTCTGCGCGGTACCAGCGCACCGATCGTCACCAACCGCCTCGCGGTGGCTGGCCTGTCGACTGGTAAAGTGGTCGCTCTGGATGTTTCCAACGGCGTGCCGGTGTGGGAACAGCGCGTAGCGATTCCACAAGGTCGTTCGGAGCTGGAGCGTGTGGTCGATATCGACGGTGGCTTGCTGCTGTCCGGCGGTACGCTGTATGTCGCCAGCTATCAGGGTCGTGTTGCGGCACTGGACCTGGAAAGCGGCCGTCAGCTCTGGCAGCGTGATGCTTCCAGTTATGCCGGCGTTGCTCAGGGTTTTGGCAGCGTCTACGTGAGCCTGTCCGCAGGCACCGTTGAAGGCGTCGACGAACGTTCTACCACTGCGTTGTGGAGCAACGATTCGCTGGCCCGCCGTCAACTGTCGGCTCCGGAAGTGTTCTCCAGCTATGTTGCAGTCGGTGATATGGAAGGCTACCTGCACCTGCTGAGTCAGGTGGACGGTCGTTTCGTCGGCCGCGAGCGCATCGACAGCGATGGCCTGCGTGCCCGTCCGCTGGTGGTGGGTGACACGATTTATGTGTATGGCAACAGCGGCAAACTGGAAGCCCTGACCATCAAGTAAAGACTATGCTTGGGGTTTAACCCCCAAGCGGCCTTGCTCTGCAAGGTTTGCGGCACTCCCAAGTGCTGCCCCGAGCACCAGCCGCTGCCTCGCAGCGGCTTTTGTATTTTCTGAAATAACGAAGTGGAGAGCCGCATGGTTCCCGTAATCGCCCTGGTGGGCCGACCGAACGTCGGCAAGTCCACCTTGTTCAACCGCCTGACCAGGACTCGCGACGCCATCGTCGGCGACTTGTCCGGTCTGACCCGTGATCGCCAGTACGGTGAGGCCAAGTGGCAAGGGCGTTCCTACATTCTGGTCGACACCGGCGGTATCTCCGGTGACGAGCACGGTATGGACGAAAAAATGGCCGAGCAGTCGCTGCTGGCCATTGAAGAAGCGGATGTCGTTTTATTCCTGGTAGATGCCAAGGCCGGTTTCACCGCGGCCGACCAGATGATCGCCGAGCACTTGCGCAAGCGTAACAAGCGTTCTTACGTGGTTGCCAACAAGGTTGACAACATCGACCCTGAAATGGCCCGCGCCGAATTTGCTCCGTTGGGCATGGGCCACGCGATCCCGATCGCCGGTGCCCATGGTCGTGGCATCACCCAGATGCTGGAAATCGCCCTGAGCGACTTCCCGAAAGACGAAGAAGAGCAGGAAGAAGGCGAAGAAGAAATCGTTGCCGAAGGTGAGGAAGCCAAGCGCATTCCTGGCCCAAGCGAAAAAGACGGTATCAAGATCGCCATCATCGGCCGTCCGAACGTCGGCAAGTCGACCCTGGTCAACCGCATGCTCGGTGAAGACCGGGTTATCGTTTATGACCAGCCCGGCACCACCCGCGACAGCATCTACATCCCGTTTGAACGTAACGACGAGAAGTACACGCTGATCGACACCGCCGGTGTGCGCAAGCGCGGCAAGATCCACGAAGAAGTTGAAAAGTTCTCCGTGGTCAAAACCCTGCAAGCGATCAAAGACGCCAACGTGGTGATCTTCGTGATGGACGCCCGCGAAGGCGTGGTGGACCACGACCTCAACCTGCTGGGTTTTGCCCTTGAAGCCGGTCGTGCGCTGGTTATCGCGATCAACAAGTGGGACGGCATGACGCCGAGCGAGCGCGACTTCGTGAAGGTCGAGCTGCAACGTCGACTGTTCTTCGTCGACTTCGCCGATATCCACTTCATCTCGGCCCTGCACGGCACTGGCGTAGGCAACCTCTACGCGTCGGTACAGAACTCGTTCAAGTCTGCGGTCACCCGCTGGCCGACCAACCGCCTGACCCAGATTCTGGAAGATGCGGTTGGCGAGCACGCGCCGCCGATGGTCAACAACCGCCGGATCAAGCTGCGTTATGCCCACTTGGGTGGTGCGAACCCGCCGATCATCGTGATCCACGGTAACCAGATCGAGAAGGTTCCGAAGTCTTACGTCCGTTACCTGGAAAACACTTACCGTCGTGTGCTCAAGCTGGTCGGTACGCCGATCCGCATCGAGTTCAAGGGTGGCGAGAACCCGTACGAAGGCAACAAGAACACGCTCACTGACCGTCAGGTCAACAAGAAGCGTCGTTTGATGACTCACCACAAGAAAGCCGACAAGAAGCGCCGCGACAAGCGCTGATTTGAGGCTAACCCGGTTCCTGTGGGAGCGGGCTTGCCCGCGATGAACGATAACGCGGTGTACCTGTGACACCGCGGCGTGACCATCGCGGGCAAGCCACGCTCCCACAGGATCGGGTTACAGAAAGGGCGCTATAGGCGCCCTTTTTTTATGGGCGCCGTTTGGGCTATTCTCGAGCTCTCCCGTGCCGTCGTAGAGCCGGGTGTAGAGCCAGGGAATCACCGATGATCACCAGTAAGCTGCCGAATGTCGGCATCACTATCTTCACTCAGATGTCTCAGCTTGCGGCGCAAACCGGGGCGATCAATCTGTCTCAGGGGTTTCCCGATTTCGACGGCCCGCAGGCCTTGCGCGATGCAGTTGGTCGGCACATCGCCAGTGGCCACAACCAGTATTCGCCGATGACTGGCCTGCCGGTGTTGCGTCAGCAGATTGCGGCGAAGATCGCTCGCAGCTATGGCGCCCATGTCGATGCCGACAGCGAAGTGACAGTCACTCCCGGCGCGACTCAGGCAATCTTCTGCGCCATTCAGGCGGTGATCCACGGCGGCGATGAAGTGATCGTGTTCGATCCTGCCTACGACAGTTATGAACCTTCGGTGGAGCTGGCCGGTGGCCGTTGCGTGCATGTGCAACTGGGTCTGAAAGACTTTTCCATCGACTTCCAGAAGCTAGCTGAAGCCATTACACCGCGCACGCGGATGATTATCCTCAATACCCCGCACAACCCCAGCGGCGCGCTGATCAGTCGTGCCGAGCTCGATCAACTGGCGGCGTTGATCCGCGACCGCGATATCTATGTGATCAGCGACGAGGTCTACGAACACCTGGTATTCGACGGCGTGCCTCACGTCAGCGTATTGGCCCACGAAGAGCTCTATCAACGCGCATTTGTGGTCAGTTCGTTCGGCAAGACCTACCACGTCACTGGCTGGAAAACCGGTTACGTAGTGGCGCCGCCAGCCCTTAGCGCCGAGCTGCGCAAGGTTCACCAGTACGTCAGTTTCTGCGGCGTGACGCCGCTGCAATACGCTTTGGCCGATTACATGGCCGAGCACCCGGAACACGTCGAAGAGTTACCGGGTTTCTATCAGGCCAAGCGCGATCTGTTCTGCGATCTGCTGGCGCCGTCACGCTTCAGTTTCAGCCGCGTGGCGGGTACTTACTTCCAGCTGGTCGATTACTCGCAGATTCGCCCGGACCTCAATGACGTCGAGATGGCACTGTGGATGACCCGCGAACATGGCGTCGCGAGCATCCCGATCTCGGTGTTCTACCAGACTCCACCGGTCGGCCAGCGCCTGGTGCGCCTGTGCTTTGCCAAGCGCGAGGAGACCCTGCGTGAAGCAGCGGCAAAACTATGCGTGATCTGAGTGCTCTGCCCAATCTGAATGTCGCGCTGATCCAGACCACCCTGGTCTGGCATGATCGTCAGGCCAATCTGGAGCATTTCGAGCCCTTGCTGGAACAGGCTCGTGGCGCGGACCTGATCATCCTTCCGGAGATGTTCACCACCGGTTTCTCCATGGAGTCGGAAACCCTCGCCGAGCCGGAAAATGGCCCCACCAGTAAATGGCTGCGGGTTCAGGCAGCGAAACTGGATGCGGTGATTACCGGCAGCATCATCGTCCAGGTGGCTGACGGCAGTCATCGCAATCGTCTGTTGTGGGCGCGGCCGGACGGGGAGGTGTGGCATTACGACAAGCGTCACCTGTTCCGCATGGCGGGTGAGCACAACCATTTCACCCCGGGCGAGCGTCAGGTGCAGTTCGAATTGAAGGGCTGGCGAGTGCGGCCGCTGATTTGCTACGACCTGCGTTTCCCGGTCTGGAGCCGCGACCCTCAAGACACCGACTTGTTGCTGTACACCGCCAATTGGCCGGGCGCCCGGCGCCAGCACTGGAACCGTTTGCTGCCGGCACGGGCGATTGAAAACCTCTGCTATGTGGCAGCGGTGAACCGCATCGGTACCGATGGCAAAGGCTTTGCGTATACCGGTGACAGTCAGGTGCTGGATTTTCAGGGTGAGACGTTGCTTGGCGCAGGCGATGCCGATGGGGTCTTCAAGGTCGTTCTGGACGCGGCGGAGCTGGCGGCTTATCGCACGCGGTTTCCGGCGAATCTGGATGCGGATACCTTTGAGTTCACCTGAGATTTTCGCTGCCTGACAGGGCCTCATCGCGGGCAAGCCCGCTCCCACAGTTGACCGGTGTGACACAGATTTTGTGTACACCACAATCCCATGTGGGAGCGGGCTTGCCCGCGATGAGGCCCTGACAGGCGACACAAAAAATACAGGCAAACAAAAAGGCCCCAAGGTTCACACCCCGGGGCCTTTTGCATTGCAGCGCAGACTTACGCCGCTTTCGCTTCCGGCTGGCTCAGGGAGCGGTTCAGCGCGCTGAACAGCGCCTTGAAGCTGGCGGTGGTGATGTTTTCATCGATGCCGACGCCATGCACCGCACGCTCACCGTTTACGCGCAGTTCAATGTAGGCCGCAGCCTTGGCATTGGTGCCCGCGCCGATGGCGTGTTCGTTGTAGTCCATGATTTCCACCGGAATCGGCAGGCCGGCCACCAGTGCTTCCAGAGCGCCGTTGCCCTTGCCGCGCCAGTGCAGGTTGGTTTCGCCCTGACCTTTGCTGGAGACTTCCACTTCCACGGCGCTGTGACCGTTTTCTTCCTGCAAGCGATGGCTGACCAGCGCGTACGGGGTATTGGCCTGCAAGTACTCGCTGTGCAGCAGCGCGTGGATCTGCTGGGCTGTCATCTCCAGACCCAGGCGATCGGTTTCACGCTGCACGACCTGGCTGAACTCGATCTGCATGCGGCGCGGCAAGTTGATGCCGTATTCCTGTTCCAGCAGGTAAGCGATACCACCCTTGCCCGACTGGCTGTTGACGCGAATCACCGCCTCGTAGCTGCGACCGATGTCGGCCGGGTCGATCGGCAAGTACGGCACTTCCCACAGCTCGTCCGGTTGCTGCTGGGCGAAGCCCTTGCGGATCGCATCCTGGTGGGAGCCGGAGAACGCGGTGTGGACCAGGTCGCCAACGTACGGGTGACGTGGGTGCACAGGAATCTGGTTGCACTCTTCGACGACTTTGCGCACGCCATCGATGTCGGAGAAGTCCAGCTCGGGGTCGACGCCCTGGGTGTAGAGGTTCAACGCCACGGTTACCAGGTCGACGTTACCGGTACGCTCGCCGTTGCCGAACAGGCAGCCTTCGACACGGTCGGCGCCGGCCATCAGGCCCAGCTCGGTGGCGGCCACGCCAGTGCCACGGTCGTTGTGGGTGTGCAGGCTGATGATCACACTGTCACGGCGGTTGATGTGGCGGCCGAACCATTCGATCTGGTCGGCATAGATGTTCGGGGTGGCGCATTCGACGGTGGCAGGCAGGTTGAGGATCACCTTGTGCTCAGGCGTCGGGTTCCACACTTCGATCACCGCGTCGCAGACTTCCTTGGCGAATTCCAGTTCAGTGGCGCTGAAAGTTTCTGGCGAGTACTCGAAAGTCCACTCGGTTTCCGGCTGCTGGGCGGCGTATTTGACGAACAGCTTGGCGGCGTTCACGGCGATGGCCTTGATCCCGTCCTTGTCCTGATTGAAGACAATGCGGCGGAAGGAAGGGGAGGTCGCGTTGTACAGGTGAACGATGGCTTTCTTGGCACCGCGCAGGGATTCGAAGGTACGTGCGATCAAGTCTTCACGGCCCTGGGTCAGCACCTGAATGGTGGTGTCGTCCGGGATGTGGCCGTCTTCGATCAGGGTACGCACGAAGTCGAAGTCGGTTTGCGAAGCAGCCGGGAACGAGGCTTCGATTTCTTTCACGCCGACTTGCACCAGGGTTTTCCAGAAACGCAGCTTCTTGACCGCGTCCATGGGCTCGATCAGCGACTGGTTACCGTCACGAAGGTCCGAGCTGCACCAGATCGGCGCTGCGGTGATGGTCTTTGATGGCCAGGTGCGGTCCGGGATGTCGATGGTCGGGAACGCGCGGTATTTAGAAGACGGGTCTTTGAGCATGCTCATCGGGAAATCCTTATTGTGTGGGCCGAAAAAAGGCGGCCTGCCGGTGGATCAAATGTTCTGGGGATAAAACGTAAGACGAGGCACCGCGATTCAGCCTGGCAGTCGTGCACTGACAAGGCACAGGCTGCGGTGCTGGCGAAGCTGAATGAGGGTGTGAGAGGTTTTCATGCCTTCAACCCTAACCGCGAGGGGAAAGGATGGCAAGCAGTCGAAAAACTTTGAGAGGAATACTCGAAAAGCTAGGTTATGCGAGATTTTATTGCCCATAAGAGGCTGGATCGTTTTGATGTTTGCGCAGTGTCTCAGCCATGCGCAATAGATAGAAGAGGGGGTTGAGTGGATTGGGAGTGTTCAGATTTATCTGCGGATTTCAGTGATGCTCAGGCCGTCTTCGCGGGCAAGCCCGCTCCCACAGGGTTTTGTGTCGTAGCAAAATCTTGAGTTCAGCCCCGGAAACTGTGGGAGCGAGCCTGCTCGCGAAGAGGCCATCAGCATATTTAAGGCTGAAACGCGCCAATAAAAATCGCCGGATCCACCCGCGCATCGTTCAGGCTGATGTTCCAGTGCATGTGCGGCCCGGTCGCGCGCCCGGTGGAGCCGACTTTCCCGACCACGCCACCACGTGCCAGCTGCTGGCCGACTTTCACGTCGATCTTCGACATGTGGCAGAACATGCTGATAAAGCCCTGGCCGTGGTCGACGAACACCGTATTGCCGTTGAAGAAGTAATTCCCGATCAGGATTACCTTGCCGGCGGCCGGGGTTTTGATCGGTGTGCCGGCGGGAACTGCAAAGTCGAGGCCCGCGTGGGGGTTGCGCTCTTCGCCATTGAAGAAGCGGCGCACGCCGAACTTGCTCGACAGCGGCCCATTGACCGGTTTGTCCAGCAGCAGGTTGCTCGGGGTGTTCGGGCTAAAGCTGCGGTAAGCCTGGATCTGCTCGGCCAATTCGCCCTCGATGCGCTTGAGATTTTCCGGGTTCGGATTGACCTGCTGCGTATTCTTCAGGGTGATGTGCTGTTCCGGGTATTTCTTGTTGCCGACGGTGAAACTCAGGTTGCGGCCACCGCTGCTAAGCGACTGACTGCCCGGTTTGACCGTCAATGGCACGCCGACAATGGCCAGCCAGTTGTTCTGTTCCTTGACCACCAGCACCGGTTTGCCTTGATAGCTGGCTTTCGGTGCCTGGGCGGAGTTGCCCAGATCCACCACGGCCACGCCGCCCGGCACCGGTTTGTTCAACAGGCGGGTGATGTAACTGTCTGCGTGTGCGTTGAAGGTCAGGCACAGCAACAACATCGGAGCGAAAAAACGCGGCATGGATCAATCCAGTAAAGAAAGGGTGACAGGCGTCAGGTGATTGTCTTCGACCCGCACTTGCAGCTCGCCTTCACCCAGTTTGGCTTTCAGGCGCTGGCCAGTATGGGTCTGCGCGGCGCTGCGAATCGCGTTGCCGCGCTCGTCCAGCAGAATGCTGTAGCCACGCGCGAGGGTCGCCAACGGGCTGACCACGTGCAGCGTCTGCATCTGACTTTGCAGTTGCAGGCGACGGGATTTAAGCCCTTCACGCATGGCCCGGGGCAGGCGTTCGGCGAGGCTGTCGAGGCGTTGGCGGAGCATCGCCAATTGTCGCCCCGGATGTTGCCCGGCGAGGCGGGTTTCCAGGCGGATCAAACGTTCGCGACGGGTATTGAGGTTGCGCTCGAACGCGCGGCGCATACGCATGTCCAGATCATCCAGACGTTGTGCTTGCTGACGCAGACGTTCGCCGGGATGGCGCAGGCGCCGGGCCATGCCCTCCAGGCGCAACCGGTCGCGCATCAAGCGGTCGCGGATGCGCATCACCAGGCGCCGATGCAGACTTTCGACGCGACGCACCAGATCGCTGGAGTCCGGCGCGAGCAGTTCGGCCGCGGCGGACGGTGTCGGGGCGCGGACGTCGGCGACGAAGTCACTGATCGACACGTCGGTTTCATGACCGACAGCGCTGACAATCGGCGTCACGCAGGCATCCACGGCGCGAGCCACGGCTTCTTCGTTGAAACACCAGAGGTCTTCCAGCGAACCGCCGCCACGGGCCAGGATCAACGCGTCGAAACCGCGGGCATCCGCCAGCTTCAGCGCGCGGACAATTTGCGCGGTGGCTTCGCGACCTTGCACAGCGGTGGGGATCAGCGTCAGTTGGATCTGCGGCGCGCGGCGGCGGAACACGCTGATGATGTCGCGGATCACCGCGCCCGTGGGCGAGCTGATGATGCCGATGCGTTGCGGATGCGCCGGCAGCGGCACTTTGCGCTCGGCACTGAACAGGCCTTCGGCGCTGAGCTTTTCCTTCAACGCATCGAAGGCCAGACGCAGGGCGCCGTCACCGGCCGGTTCCACGGTGTCGAGAATCAGTTGGTAGTCGCCACGGCCTTCAAACAGCGAAACCTTGCCGCGAACCTTGACCGCCAAGCCGTCTTTCAGCGCCTGGCGAACCCGCGCGGCGTTCTGCCGGAACAGCGCGCAACGCACCTGGGCACCGCTGTCCTTGAGGGTGAAATACACATGGCCGGACGCCGGGCGGGCGAGGTTGGAGATTTCGCCTTCGACCCAGATATTGCTGAACACGTCTTCGAGCAACACCCGCGCGCGGCCGTTGAGCTGGCTGACAGTCAGGACTTCCCGGTCCAGGCCGAGTCTTGCAAAGGGATCTTTAATCATGGGGCGCAGTTTAAAGGCATTCGGCGATCAATCTCCATGATCCGGCGAAAATCCCCTGTGGTGTTGCTACGCCGATCGGGTGAAGTGCTCAACGAATTGCTGAACCAGCGCAGTGGGACTCTGCCGATAGGCGAGGGCGACGGTGCTGTGGCAATCCGGGTCGGCCAAGGGCAGAAAGTGGATATCCGGCGGCGCGATGTCTTGCATCGATTCCGGTAACAGCGCGATGCCGAACCCGGCCTGGATCAATTGCAGCTGCGTGGTTTTGCGTGACACCACCCGCGCCGCCTGGGGAAAGAACCCCTGGCGCATGCACAACTCGGCGGACAGATAGCTCAGACCGCCACGCTGTGGATGAGGGATGGAAATAAACGCTTCATCTTTCAACTGTGCCAGATCGATGCCGTGCGCGGACTTATCCACAGCTAGCCGATGATTCGGCGGCACCGCCAGTAACAGGCGCTCGCTGTACAGCGGAACAATCTGCACCCCTTCACGCTGACGCAGCACCGGCAGGCGCAACAGGCCCACATCGAGGCGACCTTCGGCCAATTCTTCCAGTTGCGCCTCGGAGGACAGCTTGACGATGTCCATGGACACACCGGCGTGCCGATCCAGATAAACGCTGATGCCCCGCAGCAACCGACCGCTCATCGGCACGGTGCTGGAGTGACTCAGACGCAACACACCCAGTTGACCTTCACCTACTTGAGTGGCCATCTCGCTGGCCTTGGTCAGTTCGTTCAACAGGTTTCTGGCCCGAGGCAAGAACGCTTCACCCGCCGCCGTCAGTCGGGGTTGGCGCGCGGTGCGTTCGAACAGCGGCGTTTGCAGTCGGGTTTCCATGTCCTTGATCTGCCGGCTCAAGGCCGATTGAGCAATAAACAGTCGTTCGGCTGCAGCGCTGAAGCTGCCACTCTCGGCGATTTCCACGAAGTAACGCAATTGGCGGGTTGAAAGCACGAGGTATGCCTTTTCGAGATGGGTGGTCGACGTTGAAGATATTAGTCGCAACGCTATGCGCTGGCTAAAGTCATCGCAGGAATTAAAGGAAGTTGTCGATGAATGTGCTGGAGTTGTTAAACCAATGGCCGTGGGGTGCGGTGGATTGGCTGGTGATCGGGCTGGGTATCGCTCTGGCCTACATCGTATTCGGCATCGCCGGTTTCGGCACCGCGCTGGTGGCCGGGCCGATTCTGATCCTGTTCATGCCGCTGTCGAAAATCGTGCCGCTGCTGGTGTTGCTGGATTTCGTCGCGGCGTTCGGCAATCTGTTGCCCTCGCGACGGAATGTGGCGAGGCCCGAACTGCTGCGGCTGCTGCCGTGCATGGCGGTGGGCTGCACGTTGGGGGTGATTTTTCTCCTGAACTTGAAGTCCGATGTCTTGCTGCTGTTGATGGGGCTGTTTATCAGCGCCTATGCGGTCTACAGCCTGTGGATTAAAACCCGTCCGGCGCAATTGTCCGCCGGGTGGGCGGTGCCGATGGGCACGGTGGGCGGGATGTTCGGGGCGCTGTTTGGCAGTGGCGGCTTTTTATATGCAATCTATTTGAACAGTCGGCTGCCCAAGGATGCGGCCCGGGCAACCCAGAGTGCGTTGATCAGTTGCAGCACCGTGGTGCGTTTGAGCCTGTTTGCCGTCGCCGGTGTGTATGCCGAGCTACCCTTATTGGTATTGGCGCTGTGTTTGTTGCCGGCGATGGCGCTGGGGTTGTGGATCGGCCGGCGGTTGACCATGAAATTGTCCCGCGAGGCATTCGTGCGGCTAGTGACTTGGTTGGTGCTGGCCAGCGGGATTGCCTTGATCGGGCGTTATTTGAGTACTTGACCGGATTTCGTCAGGGATTAAGCTGCCGGCCGCCTTGGCGCTATCGCGGGCAAGCCCGCTCCCACAAGGATCTCAGGTGAGCACAAATGTGTTTACGACCGAGAACGTGTGGGAGCGGGCTTGCCCGCGATGGCGTCAGGACGAACACCGCAGAACATCCATTTGACGCAGCAGGCTTGCACCATGAATTCCCAAAGCATCATCGTCCCGAAAATCTCCACCCTGCCGGTACACGAACCCCGGGCCCGGGCGGTCGTGCGTTGGCTGGTGCGCAAGAACATCATTAAAGAAGAACTGACCACCTGTGGCCGCACCGGCAATCGCATGGCCCACGCCATCGCCGACGGTGCCCGCGCCGTGGTCCTGCACCCTGACGCGCTGCCGTTCGGCGAGCCGGTCAATGGCCTGGAAATCATCACCAAGCGCTGCATCTATACACCGGCCAAGGGGTTTCTCGAAGAAGCCGGCTGCGCCGAGTGCCGCAAGGAAATCGGCGAAGCGCTGTTCGAAAGCCTGGAAGACTGGATGCCGGGGCGCACCGATAACTTCACCTGCCCTGAATGCGGGCATGAAGACGACATCAACGGGTTTCTGTTCTTGCAGGAATGCGGCTTTTCCAACCTGGGGTTCATCTTCAACAACTGGCTCGAGGCCGGGTTCAAGCAGGACTTTATCGATGAGTTTGCCGATTGGCTGGATCAACCCGTGAGCTGGGTCAAAGTCGAACTGTAAATGTAGGAGCGAGGCTTGCCCGCGAAGGCATCGATTCGGTCTACCTGATGACCGCGATGATGCCTTCGCGGGCAAGCCTCGCTCCTACGGGATTTGTGTGCCAAAACCTCCGTCGATCACCGCGTCGATAATAGACAGAGTTTTACATTGAACCCGAGGGGGTGTCTGACTATAATGGCGCGCTTCCATTTTCCCGCTCGGGAGCCCCCGCGATGCTGCGTATCAGCCAAGAAGCTCTGACCTTCGACGACATTCTTTTAGTGCCCGGTTATTCCGAGGTTCTTCCTAACGAAGTCAGTCTCAAGACCCGCCTTACCCGTGGCATCGAGCTGAATATTCCACTGGTTTCTGCTGCCATGGACACCGTTACTGAAGCCCGTTTGGCAATTGCCATGGCTCAGGAAGGTGGCATCGGCATCATCCACAAGAACATGACCATCGAGCAGCAAGCTGCCGAAGTGCGTAAGGTCAAGCGGTACGAGGCCGGCGTGGTCAAGGACCCGATCACCATCGAGGCTGACGCCACGGTTCGTGAACTGTTCGAACTGACCCGCCTGCACAACATCTCCGGCGTTCCGGTACTGCACGATGGCGACCTGGTCGGCATCGTCACTTCCCGTGACGTGCGTTTCGAAAACCGCATGGACGCCAGCGTCCGTGAAGTGATGACGCCTAAAGAGCGTCTGGTCACGGTCAAGGAAGGCGCCGACAAGAACGACGTCCGTGAGCTGTTGCACAAGCACCGTATCGAGCGCGTGCTGATCGTCGACGACAAATTCGCCCTCAAAGGCATGATGACCGTCAACGACATCGAAAAAGCCAAGGCTTATCCGCTGGCCAGCAAGGACGATCAAGGTCGTCTGCGCGTCGGCGCTGCAGTCGGTACCGGTAAAGACACCGGTGACCGCGTAGCTGCCCTGGTCCACGCCGGCGTTGACGTGGTAGTGGTCGACACTGCTCACGGTCACTCCAAAGGCGTGATCGATCGCGTTCGCTGGGTCAAACAGAATTTCCCTGAAGTGCAGGTCATCGGCGGCAACATCGCCACCGGCGCTGCCGCCAAGGCCCTGGCCGAAGCCGGCGCTGACGCAGTCAAGGTCGGTATCGGCCCGGGCTCGATCTGCACCACCCGTATCGTCGCCGGTGTCGGCGTCCCGCAAATCAGTGCCATCGCCAACGTCGCCGCTGCCCTTGAAGGCACTGGCGTTCCGTTGATCGCCGACGGCGGCATCCGTTTCTCCGGTGACCTGTCCAAGGCCATCGTTGCCGGTGCCTCCTGCGTGATGATGGGCTCGATGTTTGCCGGTACCGAAGAAGCGCCAGGCGAGATCGAACTGTTCCAGGGCCGTTCGTACAAGGCTTACCGCGGCATGGGTTCGCTGGGCGCCATGTCCCAGGCTCAAGGTTCCTCCGACCGTTACTTCCAGGACTCCTCCGCGGGTGCCGAGAAGCTGGTTCCGGAAGGCATCGAAGGGCGTGTTCCGTACAAGGGCACCCTGAGCGCCATCATCCATCAACTGATGGGCGGCCTGCGTTCTTCCATGGGCTACACCGGTAGCGCCGATATCGAAGAAATGCGCACCAAGCCTGAGTTCGTGCGGATCACCGGCGCTGGCATGGCCGAGTCCCACGTTCACGACGTGCAAATCACCAAAGAAGCGCCAAACTACCGCGTAGGTTGAGGCTTCCAGCAATAAGTTAAGTAACCGGGGCTGTTTTCAGCCCCGAGTTGTTTCTGATTCTCTTCACCGAACTGCATAGACGAGACTGACCACATGGCCCTCGACATTCACGCCCACCGCATCCTGATCCTCGACTTCGGTTCCCAGTACACCCAACTGATTGCCCGCCGCGTGCGTGAAATCGGCGTGTACTGCGAACTGCATCCGTTCGACATGGACGACGAAGCGATTCGCGAATTCGCTCCAAAAGGCGTCATTCTCGCCGGCGGTCCCGAGTCCGTGCACGTAGCCGACAGCCCGCGCTGCCCGCAAGCGGTGTTTGACCTGGGCGTACCGGTCTTCGGTATCTGCTACGGCATGCAGACCATGGCTGAACAGCTGGGTGGCAAGGTCGAAGGTTCCGAACTGCGTGAGTTCGGTTATGCCCGCGTTGACGTGGTCGGCAAGAGCCGTCTGCTCGATGGCATCGAAGACCACATCGACGCCGATGGCCTGTTCGGCCTCGACGTGTGGATGAGCCACGGTGACAAGGTCACCAAGATGCCGGAAGACTTCCACATCCTGGCCAGCACCCCGAGCTGCCCGATTGCCGGCATGTTCAACGATGCTCGCGGCTACTACGGCGTGCAGTTCCACCCGGAAGTGACCCACACCAAGCAGGGCGGTCGCATCCTCTCGCGCTTCATCCTCGACATCTGCGGCTGCGAAGCCCTGTGGACACCTTCGAAGATTGCTGAAGACGCCATCGCCCAGGTCCGCGCTCAGGTTGGTACCGACAACGTGTTGCTTGGCCTGTCCGGCGGCGTTGACTCCTCGGTGGTTGCCGCGCTGCTGCACAAGGCCATTGGCGACCAGCTGACCTGCGTCTTCGTCGACAACGGCCTGCTGCGCCTGCACGAAGGCGAGCAAGTGATGGCCATGTTCGCCGAGAACATGGGCGTCAAGGTGATTCGCGCCAACGCCGAGGACCAGTTCCTCGACAATCTGGCAGGCGAAAGCGACCCAGAGAAGAAGCGCAAGATCATCGGTCGTACCTTCATCGACGTTTTCGATGCCCAGTCCAACAAACTGGATAACATCAAGTACCTCGCCCAAGGCACCATCTACCCGGACGTGATCGAGTCGGCTGGCGCGAAAAGCGGCAAGGCGCACGTGATCAAGTCGCACCACAACGTGGGCGGCCTGCCGGAAGAAATGAACCTCAAGCTGGTTGAACCCCTGCGCGAGCTGTTCAAGGACGAAGTCCGTCGTCTGGGCCTGGAACTGGGCCTGCCGTACGACATGGTCTACCGTCACCCGTTCCCGGGCCCGGGCTTGGGCGTGCGGATCCTCGGTGAAGTGAAGAAGGAATACGCCGACCTGCTGCGTCGCGCCGACCACATCTTCATCGAAGAACTGCGCAAAGCCGACTGGTATCACAAAGTCAGCCAGGCGTTCGTGGTGTTCCAGCCGGTGAAGTCGGTTGGCGTGGTCGGCGATGGCCGTCGTTACGCCTGGGTCGTTGCCCTGCGTGCCGTGGAAACCATCGACTTCATGACCGCGCGTTGGGCACACCTGCCTTACGAACTGCTGGAAACCGTCAGCGGCCGGATCATCAATGAAATCGAAGGCATCTCCCGCGTCACCTACGACGTGTCGAGCAAGCCGCCAGCGACCATTGAGTGGGAATGATCGTGATTGAGCCTGTGAACCCAGGCTCAAAACGATAGTGGCAAAAGAAGCCCCCGATCGTGAGATCGGGGGCTTTTGCGTTTCAGGGGATGTGTACCTTGTAATAACGGAAGGATGAGTTAAAGCGGCAGGCGGCCTTCGAGGTCCATGCCCATACGGCTCAGGGCCCAGGACAGTTCGACGATGTCGGCATAAGGCACCTGGTGCACTTCGGTCCATGAGGGGCGATTGATCAGATACTTGCCGTCAACTGTACGCTCGACCAAGGTTCGTGTAATTCGGGTATCCCTGGCGCGATGAATCAGCGTCCAGCTGCCGTTCGACTTCTCGAAAGTGAACATGCCTTGGCGGAACAGCAGCCGCTCGAGCTCCTCCGGCGTCCTTTCGAGCAGGGGCAGTGGCGTCTGCAGACTCAGGTCGGCAAACAGGGTGTCGGTATCTCCCCTGATGGATTCGTGTTGCGAGCCAAAACCACGCCCCACGTCGATTCCTCGATCCATTTCGATCAACAGGTTATCTTCAGGGAGCACCTCTTCGATGCGTAAACCGATACCGCCCTGCATTTCACTGATGCCAGCCATGCCCCGAAAGGTATTGGTGTTTTCCTGGTCCGTCAGCACCACCCATTTTCCAGCCCTGTTGAGCGATTCGTCGGCCTGCATGATGGTGTGGGTGAGGTAGGTTTTTATGGCTTGTTCATGCGTGTCGGGAAGTGGCGAGCCGGGGTAGCGGTAACTCGCCAGACAGTCTGTTGCCTGAATTCGAATGCCGTAGCGTTGAGCAGCCTTGACCACTTCAAGCGGCGTGAACCGTCCGGATGGATCGCTTTGCAGCTGTCGTAGAGACTTTTCCAGGTCGTCGGACATTTCCCCGCTTCTGAAAAACTGATTGAGATCCCGTTGACTGAAATCGTTGAGCAGGCGATGGAAATAGAGCGTCTTGACATCCTTTTGGGCCAGGATCGGCATGTTCTCGATGAGAAACTGCATGCTGGCAATGCGATCCTGGCTTTCGCCGATAACCAAGCCTGGGGCGGCGTCAAAAATCTCCGGAATCAGTTCTGCGGCGGTGGTCGATGGTGTCACACCAGGAAGCGCCGGGCGCGGGGGTAATGAACCGGTGAGCTCATTACGGGAAAAGAACTGTCGGGCGTCCCGTGACAGGTTTGCGCGCTGGGCTGCGACGTATTCGTCGTAAGTGGACATCCCGCGCAGATGTCCATCGGGCAGTCGCATGACTTTGACGTGAGTTTCTCTTATGCCCAACGCCAGTTTTCTGAGACGGAGTCCGCCCGATGCATCGTACTGAGTGGCGGGACGGCTCAGGGTGGCCAGCGGTGGATTTTGAACAGTGACCTGGAACGTTCCTGGCTGCGTGTTGCCGCCGCCCTTGAGTTCGGCTCGGGGGGCCAGTTCCCATTCACCCTGAGCATTGAGACGTACCGGTAGAGATACTGAAAACGCATTCGGTCGTTCAGGATCAATGATGGCCCACGTGCCGCCGCCATTGATGTCGACTTCGTAGCGCACGTAATAAGCCGTGTCATTGAGCATGATGGCAGTGGAAGGGTTGGCGTTGAGTTGATAGATGCCCTGGAATTTTCCAGAATCGGTGCCAGGTGTTTTGTCCTCGAGCAGTTCGTTGGCCTGCCAGTTGTCCGGAATGCCCGATCGCTGGATTTCAGGCAGCGGCCGAGGAAGGTCTTCGATCAGCGATGCTGCTCCGTCAACCTCGCCAGCCACTTGCGGCCAGCCCATGGGCTTCATCCCCTTTGCAATCAATGCCTCTTTGAGTTCATCGAGGTTATCCACAGTCATGGACTCATAGGCAGGCCGAAGCGGAGTATCCAGATTGAGCCTCCCACCGGGTGTCGACCTGATGACGCTGTCTGCCATTCCATTGTTGGCGTTGCGATAAACCACCAGGACGCTGCTTCTGTAGCGCTGAAAGGTGAACATCCCCGGTTCCGGCAACAGCGCTCTCAGATCCTGCGGGGTCCGGTACGCCCATGGGGTTTGCATCTGTACGCGCCAGTCGCCTTTGATCAGTGCCTGGATGCTGTCGAGGTCAATGCCATCTGACTCATAAACAGGGGAGTCCGGATAGTCTGCATATTCCACTGCTAACCCGGGATCGGAGCTGATGGGCTGCGTATGCCCCGGCGCTACATCATCGATACGGAGGCTCAGGGCATCGGTCTGTTCGCTGATGCCCCGGTAGCCTCTGAACGTCGCCATGTTTTCCTGATTGACCAGGGCAATCCATTTGGCCGGTTCTTTCAATTCTTCATTGAAGTGGATGACCTCGCTGGCAAAAAAACTCCTGGCCATCTGGTAATCCGACTCCCGGTTAAAAGCATCTTTATTGATGTTGTAGGTCGTCGACATGTCGATAGCTTGAACCCGAATGTGCTGGGCATTGGCGGCTTTCACGAGCGCGAGCAAATTGAATTTGCCATCGGGATCGTTGCCGGCCTTGAGGTCGAGTTTCCTCAAGTAGTTTTCCAGCTCTTGCGGCATTTCGCGGGTTCGCGCGAAGGCATCCAGTTCAAGTTGGTTGGCGTTCGCCAGCAGCTCCTGCAAGTACAGGGTTCTCACTCCGCGCTTGGCCAGCGCAGGCATGTTTTCGATCAGGAACTGTTTGCTGCCGATGCTGCCTTGGCTCTCGCCGACGACTAACCCCGGCTTTCTCGCGAATGCAGCATCGAGCAGATCGGTGGACGTTTCGATCAGTTGTGCCGTAGGTATCGGTAGACGAGGACTGGGTGGATTAAGCTCGTAATACACCTTTGCGTCACTGACCAGGTTGCTGCGAGGTTCTTCCTGAGCCAAGTCGAACTCGCTCAAGGATTGTGTGAGTTCGTCGACAGGGGACATGAATACACTACGGGCGCCGACTGTATCTACATCGGATTGGAGCACGCTGCGCACGTCTATTGAGCCGATTGTCCATACCCTTCTGAACAAGCCGCGAACGTCTGCCCCGCCGAGTGCCCAGGCCCTCATTTCGGGGTCTTCGAGCCCGGGTACATGAATGCCCGGCGTTCGCGCCCATTCTTCGACAACAACAGGTTCAGCGGATGGGCCCGCGGTCGCAATGGACGGTACGTTCATGCCGCCCCTCAACCCCAGCCGCGGGATGATTTCCCACTTGCCTTCGGCGCCCAAACGCACGGGAATCGTGCCCGAGAATGCATCGGGGTTGGCCGGGTCGACAATGGCCCAGGTACCACGGCCGTTTATGTTGGTTTCATAGCGCACGTAATAAGCATTGTCGTTGAGCTGGATGGCGCTCGAAGGGTTGGACGCGAGTCGATAGGTTCCTTGAAACTTGCCCGGTTCACGAACCAGCATGTTGTCGTTGAGTGACACATCGATCTTGAAAGTATCTGGCACCTTCACAGCAGGCTCGATCTCGCCCGGTGTTTCAACAGTCGCCTCGGTCGGCATCGGTCCTGGGCCCTCGACCGGCGTTGTCAATTCAATCAGATTGGCCATTTCCGTTGCTTCGGCAGCGTCGATTTCCGGGCCGACTTCCTCCAGTGAGCCCGGGCCTTTGAGGACTAAAAGGTTGAACAGCAAATCAATACCGCTGAGCACCGCGCCAAGGACGCCAGCCTTGCGCTCCTTGGTGGTTTTTCCATTGACCGCCTGATCGATGTTCAAGCCCAGGCTGGCGATGCTGGCGCCGACCACTGGCAGTGCAATCGGCCAGCCGACGACCGCCATCGGACCGAGCACTTTCACCCCCGCGCTGAGGTAGCCGATCCAGAGTTTTTTGCGCAGATCGCCATTGGAGGTCAACGAGAGTTCGGCTTCGGCGAACATCGCGGCTTTGGTCGAGTCGCTCAACCAGTTGAACGCGTCGCCGGTGACAGCCTGGTTCTTTTGATTGATCAGGTGATGGTCGTACTTGCCCCAGGTACTGACCAGCCGATTCATGATATCGGTGATGTTCTTGGCAATGGCTTGGCGATCGGCCAGGGAAAAATGCGTCATGAACGCCTGGCGCGCCTCTTCCGTGTTCATCCGCTGCAACATCCAGTAGTGCATGTCCATTGCGGTTTCCAGCACCTGAAAGGCTTCGGTTTCACCGGGCAGGTAAACAATCTGCCGGCCCTTGGGCGCGACAAAACGAAGAATGTTGTTGGCCACGTAGCCGTCGACATCCAGGGTTCGAACGCTGTCAGCGCAAGGGTGTTGTGATTGCAGCAACTGCAGGCTGACAGGCCAGGTGATCGAGCCAATGACGGCATGGGTGACCAACTGGAAGTCCTCATCACTCAACTGGCGTTTATCACGCGCCTGCACCGCTTTGATCAGGAAATTGCACTTGGCCAGGGCGCGGAAATCGGTGCCCGAATTGTTCCAGAAGGCCGTCAATCGGTCGGTGTATAGAGCGCTGAAATTGATGCTCCAGAAATCCTTCAAAACCTCATTGCCATGCAGGCGCACTTCGTTGGTTTCATTGAAATCGCCAGTTTTCGGGCCGACGGTATAGAAGCCCGCATAGACATCCAGCAAGTCGGCGTTGTCCTGGTCAGCGGCGCGGAAGCGATGGATCACCAATTGTGTCAGGGTCATGGAGGACGTCGGCGTTGCCTTGGCGTGCTCCCAACCGGTGAAGGCTTTCAAGCTGCTCTGAGAGGCGTCGAATCGGTGGAAGTACACCTGATCCGGGTCGAGGCCGACGATGTCATATTTTTTCAGCAGGTCGCTGGCAACTTCGTGCGCCGTGTCTTGCAGGCTGGGGCACGTCTGGATGACGGTGGTGGCGATTGCCTTGAGCGCCGCCTTGTCGGCGGCATTGGGCAGTGGGCGGGTTTCGATCGGGTTCATGCTCTCTATCCTTGAGAAATGGGCGTCGAGGATGACCCGTTCGCTCAAGGAATGTGCACTACATAGTTATGCCCATTGTCGATTCAGTACCGTGTAGTGTCAGCGGCGGGCCACATCCGAAAAGTAGAACTTGTCCAGGGTATGTCGCGACTCGGTGTACTCGAATTGTCGACCGTCCTGCAGGAAAGTCTGGTTGCTGACCACGATCACATGGCTCTGGCCGTCGAGGTCCAGGTGTTGCTGGTCGTCCTTGCTGCGGGGCACCGCTTCGATGGTGCGCTGCGCGTAGGCGATTTGCAGCTGCAGGGTCTGCTCGATGAAGGCGTAGATCGAGTGTTCGGCGATATCGCGGGACAGGCCGGGAATCACGTCGCTGACGAAATGGTTGATGTCGAGGATCACCCGTTTGCCGTCGATCCGCCGCACGCGTTTGATCCGCGTGATCAGGCTGCCTTCTGCAGCCTTGATGTGTTCAAGCAGCGGGCCTTCGAGGGGGATTTGTGTGAATTCGACCACCTCGGTGCTGACGTCATTGCCCAGTCGTGGGTAGGTTTCCTGGAAGCTGACGATGCCGCCGAGCTGAAATTCGATCGGGTTGGTCGACAGCACGAAGGTGCCTTTGCCGTGGACTTTCTGGGCGAAGCCGCGCTCCTGCAATTGCTCGATGGCCTTGCGCACGGTGCCGCGACTGGCCTGATAGGTGTCCATCAGTTCGGTTTCGGAAGGCAGTCGTGCGCCGCGTTCCAGACGTTCGGTGGTGATGCTGGCAAGCAGATCGCTGTAGATCTGGTTGTATTTACTCATGGGGATGGCTCTGTGCCGCGCTGACTCAAGGTTTTGAACCTTAAGGGCAGGGTAGGGGTTTGTCCATGCGGCTTTGGGTTTCTTTGACTTCAGAGGTAGGAAAAATCGCCGCCTGTCGGGTTCGGGAGAAACAAAATCAAACTCGTCTGTACGAGTTGTTGCAATAACTCGTACAGACGAGTACTTTTCGCTTCGGCGTGCTGCCAATAACAAAAAACTACAGTGGAAGAACAAGCATGAGCCACGACTACCCGAATATCGCCTCTGAGCTGTTGGACAGCCTCGGCGGCAGCGACAACCTCGAGCAGGCCGCGCATTGCGTCACACGCTTGCGCCTGGCCCTCAAGGACCCGAGCCTGGTCGACAGCGCTACGCTGAACCAGATCGATCTGGTCAAAGGCTCGTTCTATACCGGAGGTCTGTTCCAGGTGGTGATCGGCCCCGGCGAAGTGGAAAAGGTCTACGCCGAGCTGCGCCGGCAAACCGGTCTCGCCGCCTCGACCATCGCCGACGTCAAACAGAAAAGCGTCGACAAGATCAACCCGATGCAGCGATTGGTGCGGGTGTTTTCCGACGTATTCATGCCGATCCTCCCGGCGCTGATCATTGCCGGCCTGCTGATGGGCATCAACAACCTGATCGGCGCCAGGGGCATGTTCATCGAGGGCAAGACCCTGCTGGACGCCTACCCCAAGCTTGACGGGCTCTGGAGCCTGATCAACCTGATGGCCAACACCTCGTTCGTGTTCCTTCCGGCGCTGGTGGGCTGGTCGGCGGCCAAGCGCTTTGGCGGCAGCGAAATCCTCGGCATTGTGCTTGGCCTGATGCTGGTACACCCGGATCTGCTCAACGCCTGGAACTACGGCAAAGCGGTTGCGGGGCTGGAGGGGCAGAGCCTGCCGTACTTCGACATACTCGGTATGTTTCAGATCGAGAAGGTCGGTTACCAAGGGCAAATCCTGCCGATCCTGCTGGCGGCCTATGTGATGAGCGTCATCGAAAAGTGGCTGCGGGCGCGAGTGCCTAATGCGGTGCAATTGCTGGTTGTGCCAATCACCACCATCGTCGTCACCGGGGTGCTGGCGCTGGCGGTGATTGGCCCGGTGACCCGCCATCTGGGGATTCTCATCACCGAAGGCGTGGTCACCCTGTTCGACCTGGCGCCCATGATCGGCGGCGCGATTTTCGGCCTGCTCTACGCACCGCTGGTGATCACCGGCATGCACCACATGTTTCTCGCGGTCGACTTGCAACTGATCTCCACCCAGGGCGGCACTTTCATCTGGCCGATGATCGTCATGTCCAACCTCGCCCAAGGCAGCGCGGCACTGGGGGTGTTCTACATGACCCGCAACGTGCGGGACAAAAGCATGGCCTCGACCTCGGCGATTTCTGCCTACTTCGGCATCACCGAACCAGCCATGTTCGGGGTCAACCTGCGCTACAAATTTCCGTTCTATGCGGCCCTGATCGGCTCGGCGCTGGGCTGCATCTTCCTGTCGCTGAACAAGGTCCAGGCCTCGGCAATCGGCGTCGGTGGCTTGCCCGGTTTCATCTCGATCATTCCGCAGTTCATTCCGATGTTCGTGGTCGGGATGGTGATTGCCATGGTCGTGCCGTTTGTTCTGACCTGCGGGTTAAGCATGAGGATTGTCCGACCCGGGTATCGGGTCGCCTGATAGATCGCCATCGCGGGCAAGCCCGCTCCCACATGGAATGCGGTCACTGTGGGAGCGGGCTTGCCCGCGAAGAGGCCCGCAAGGCCAGTACAAAACTTACTGAAGGAACCCCGCCATGCAAGACTGGCAACGTTCGGTGATCTACCAGATCTACCCGAAGAGTTTTCACAGCCACGCTGGCAACCCCACGGGGGATTTACTCGGCGTCGTGGCCAAGCTCGATTACCTGCACTGGCTGGGTGTCGATTGCCTGTGGATCACGCCGTTCCTGCGTTCGCCCCAGCGTGACAACGGTTACGACATCAGCGACTACTACGCCATCGATCCAAGCTACGGGACCATGGCCGACTGCGAGTTGCTGATCGCCGAGGCCGGCAAGCGCGGGATCAAATTGATGCTCGACATCGTGGTCAATCACACCTCGATCGAGCACACCTGGTTTCAGCAGGCCCGCAGTAGCCTCGACAACCCTTATCGCGATTTCTACATCTGGCGCGATCAGCCGAACAACTGGGAATCCAAGTTCGGCGGTTCGGCCTGGGAGTACGAGGCCCAGACCGGTCAGTACTACCTGCACTTGTTCGACCACACCCAGGCCGACCTGAACTGGGACAACCCCCAGGTGCGTGCCGAAGTCTTCAAGATGATGCGGTTCTGGCGCGACAAAGGCGTGGGCGGTTTCCGTCTGGACGTGATCAACCTGATTTCCAAACCGGCGGACTTCCCCGAGGACAACACCGACGGTCGACGTTTTTACACCGACGGCCCGCACGTCCACGACTACTTGCAGCAGATGCACCGTGAAGTGTTCGAAGGCCATGACCTGATCAACGTCGGTGAGATGTCCTCCACCAGCCTGGAACACTGCATTCGCTACTCGCAGCCGGAGTCGAAAGAGCTGTCGATGACCTTCAACTTTCATCACCTGAAGGTTGATTACCCGAACCTGCAAAAGTGGGTTCGCGCCGATTTCGATTTCCTCGCACTCAAACGCATCCTCTCCGACTGGCAGACCGGCATGCAGGCCGGCGGCGGCTGGAACGCGCTGTTCTGGTGTAACCACGACCAGCCGCGTGTGGTCTCGCGTTTTGGTCATGACGGTGAGCATCGGGTGGTGTCGGCGAAGATGCTCGGCACGGCGCTGCATTTTCTGCAGGGCACGCCATTTGTGTATCAAGGTGAAGAACTGGGCATGACCAATCCGGGCTTCGATCACATCGATCAATATCGCGATGTCGAAACCCTGAACATCTTCCGGCTCAAGCGCGAAGCCGGTAGCAGCGACGCCGACAACATGGCGGCGATCATGCAGAAGTCTCGGGACAACGGTCGCACGCCGATGCACTGGAACGCCGAGCCGAACGCCGGTTTCAGTGCGGTCGAGCCCTGGATCGGCGTGCCGGCCAACGCGGCGCAGATCAACGTCGCCCACCAACTCGACGATCCGGATTCGGTGCTGCATCACTACCGTGAGCTGATTGCCCTGCGCCGCCGTGAAGCGCTGATGTGCGACGGCGTGTATCGGCAATTATTGCCTGAGCACACGAAAATCTGGGCGTATGTGCGTGAAGGCCATGGCGAGCGTTTGCTGGTGCTGAACAACTTCTATGGCGCGCCGTGCGAAGTCGAACTGCCGGATGACGTGATCAGCGAAGCGATGACTCAACGTCTGGTCATCAGCAACTACCCGGACTGTCCGCCACGAAACCGGCAGGTGTTTCTACGGCCCTATGAGTCGTTCGTTCTGCACCTGACCAATCACTAAAAAAACACCGTTTCAAAAAACACGCAGAACGCTGCGCGGGGGAGTTTTGCGCGCCGATTTTGCTGCATCACACAATAAAAATAATGAGGTGGTTCTTGAAAACAACAATAAATCGCAGCCTTGCAGCGGCGGGCGTGTGCCTGGCATTACCACTGTCGGCCCAGGCGCTGGAATTCGCCGGCTATTTGCGTAGCGGTGTCGGCACCTCGGTCAACAGCAGTTCCCAGTCGTGCTTTCAATTACCCGGCGCGCAGTCGAAATACCGGTTGGGTAACGAATGCGAACAGTATGCGGAGCTGGAGTTGCGCCAGGATCTGTTCACCCTGGACGACGGTTCGGTGCTCAGTGTCGACGGCATGGCCTCGCTGTATAACCAGTACGACCGCAGCCTGACGTTCAACGGTGACAACGGCTCGGTGCGCATGCCGCAGCTGTATGCGCAATGGTCGAACATGCCCAGCCTCAACGGCGGTTCGCTATGGGCCGGTCGGCGTTACTACAAGCGGAACGATATCCACATTTCCGACTTCTACTACTGGAACCAGAGCGCCACCGGCGGCGGTATCGAAGATGTGCTGATCGGTGATCTGAAGTACAGCTACGCCTTCTCGCGCAAGGACAATCTGTACCAGAAGGACTACATCAACCGTCACGATTTCAACGTCGCCGGTTTCAACACCAACCCAGGCGGTGAGCTGGAATTCGGCTTGAGCTACATCGACAAACCCGATAGCCGCGACGCTCACCGCGGTTGGGCGATCACCACCCAGCATGTGCAGAAGGGCTTTCTGGGTGGCAAGAACAAACTGGCCTTTCAGTACGGTGAAGGCCCCGGCACCGGGTTGGGCTATACCGGTAACGTGAGGCTGGATGACAGCAGCAAAAGCTACCGCGTGGTGGAGTTCTTCGACTGGCAAGTGACGCCGCGTTTCGGCGGGCAAGTCGAAGCGGTCTACCAGAAAGACATTCGCCCGGACGGCGCTGACCAAAACTGGATTTCCCTCGGGATTCGTCCAGCGTATGCGATCACCGAGCAGTTCAAACTGGTGACCGAACTGGGCCACGATCAGGTCGAAGCCACGGGCGGCACGCGCAAGTTGAGCAAGTTCACCTTCGCCCCGACCTGGTCGCCCAAGGGCCCGGAATTCTGGGCGCGCCCGGAGGTGCGTCTGTATTACACCTATGCCAGCTGGAACGAGGCGGCCAAGCGGGCAGCCAATGAACTGGCGGCGGGTTCGGCGTTGTCCGACACCGGCGCCTTCGGCACGGCGCGACACGGTTCGAACGTCGGATTGCAGGTCGAGTATTGGTGGAAATAAGCGATGCTGTCGGAGCCTCGCGCTCCATCAGCACTTCAAAGAACAAAACAGCAGGTGACGTCATGGCCACACCCCAACAATTGCAACTGCTGGCACCCTTGTCCGGCGTGCTGATGCCGCTGGACCAAGTGCCCGATCAGGTGTTTTCCAGTCGCGTGATCGGCGACGGTCTGTGCATCGATCCGACTTCGCAAACCTTGTGCGCACCGCTGGCCGGGGTGATCAGCAATGTGCAGGTCAGTGGGCATGCCGTCAGCATCACCGACGACAATGGCGTGCAGGTGCTGATGCACATCGGCCTCGACACCGTGAACCTGGCGGGAAAGGGGTTCACCCGGTTGGTGGAGGAAGGTCAGCGGGTCGCGGTGGGGCAGGCGCTGATCGAGTTCGATGCCGATTACATTGCCTTGAACGCCCGCAGTTTGTTGACCTTGATGCTGGTGGTCAGCGGTGAGCCGTTCACCTGGCTGGCGCCCGAAACGGGTGTGGTGGAAAGCGGCCAGCCGCTGCTGAGTCTGAATCCATCCGAAGATGCGGCCGATGAACCGATGCCGGAAGAGGGCGAGGCGCTGTTCTCCAGACCGGTGACGCTGCCCAATACCAACGGCTTGCACGCGCGTCCTGCGGCCGTGTTTGCCCAAGCGGCGAAAGGTTTTTCGGCGAGCATTTGCCTGCATAAGCAGCAGGACAGCGCGAACGCCAAATCCCTGGTGGCGATCATGGCTTTGCAGACCGCCCATGGTGACGTTCTGCAGGTCAGTGCGGCGGGCGCGGATGCCGAAATAGCGATCAAGACACTGGCCGAGTTGCTGGCCGCCGGTTGCGGGGAGGCCGTGACGGTGATGGCAGAGGTCGAGACGGTTGCTGCTGAGGCCTCATCGCTGAAAGTGCTGCGCGGCGTCTGTGCCTCGCCGGGGTCGGCGTTTGGCCAGGTGGTACAGATTGCCGAGCAGACCCTCGAGGTGAGCGAATCGGGTGTTAGTCCTCAGGTTGAGCGCGAGCATCTGTCCCAGGCGTTGGCGGCGGCGGTTCTGGCCCTGCAGCAGTTGCGTGACAACGCCACAGGTGACGCTCAGGCAGACATCTTCAAGGCGCATCAGGAACTGCTCGAAGATCCTGGCCTGCTGGATCAGGCCCTGGCACTGATCGATGCAGGCAAAAGCGCCGGTTTCGCCTGGCGTGCGGCCACCGAGTCGACGGCAGTCTTGTTCAAAGGCCTGGGCAATGCCTTGCTGGCCGAACGCGCCGCAGATTTGGCCGATGTCGGTCAACGGGTGCTCAAGCTGATTCTCGGCGTAGAGGATCGTGCGATGGAGTTGCCGCAAGGGGCGATTTTGATTGCCGAGCAACTGACGCCCTCCCAGACGGCTGGCCTGGACACGTGCAAGGTGCTGGGGTTCGCGACGGTCGGCGGTGGCGCCACCAGCCATGTCGCGATTCTCGCGCGGGCCTTCGGTTTGCCGGCGATCTGCGGCTTGCCGGTTCAGGTGCTGACACTGATCAATGGCACCCGGGTTTTGCTCGATGCCGAAAAAGGCGAGCTGCAGTTGGACCCTGATCTGGCCGCCATTGAGCAGTTGCAAGCCAATCGTCAGCGACAAAAGAAACGCCAACAATACGAGCTGGAAAATGCAGGGCTGACCGCCTGTACCCGCGATGGGTATCACTTTGAAATCACCGCCAATATCGCGTCGCTGGCCGAAGCCGAACAAGCCATAGCGCTGGGCGGCGAGGGCGTCGGTCTGTTGCGTTCGGAGTTTCTTTATCTGGATCGCAATCACGCGCCGAGCCATGACGAGCAGGCCTCCACCTACGGCGCCATCGCCCGAGCTTTGGGCCCGGCGCGCAATCTGGTGGTGCGAACTCTGGATGTCGGCGGTGACAAACCCTTGGCCTATGTGCCGATGGAGCGCGAAACCAACCCGTTTTTGGGCATGCGTGGCATTCGTTTGTGCCTGGAGCGTCCGCAGCTATTGCGTGATCAATTCAAGGCAATTTTGAGCAGCGCCGGGCTGGCGCGCCTGCACATCATGCTGCCGATGGTCGCGCAGCTGTCGGAATTGCGGCTGGCCCGTCAGCTGCTTGAAGAAGAGGCGCTGGCCTTAGGGCTTACGGAATTGCCGAAACTGGGGATCATGATCGAAGTACCGGCGGCGGCGCTGATGGCTGATCTGTTTGCGCCCGAGGTGGATTTCTTCTCCATCGGCACCAACGATCTGACCCAGTACACCTTGGCCATGGACCGCGATCACCCACGGCTGGCCAGTCAGGCCGACAGTTTTCATCCGGCGGTGCTGCGTTTGATCGCCACTACAGTGAAAGCCGCTCATGCCCATGGCAAATGGGTTGGGGTGTGTGGCGCCATGGCTTCGGAAAAACTGGCGGTGCCGCTGTTGCTGGGGCTTGGGGTGGATGAACTGTCGGTGAGCGTGCCGTTGATTCCGGCGATCAAAGCGGCGGTGCGCGAGGTGGATCTGCTGGACTGCCAGGCCATCGCCCAGCAGGTGTTGGGGCTGGAAAGTGCCGAGCAGGTACGCGAGGCATTGCGGCTGCACCATGAGGCGACGGTCGATACTTCATTGATTCTGGAGAACTGAGCATGTTCGGGAAAATGCAGCGGGCGTTCTGGAAAGCGTTGACGCCGGACCTGGTGGTGGATGAGCCGAAAGTGCTGGCTCAGCCTGTTTCGGGGTTGGCCGCGAATGTCGTCGCCGCCCTGGGCGGTGTGGATAACCTCAAGTCGCAACAGCCGGTGGCGCTGACCCGGGTGCGGGTGGAATTGCGGGACATGACGCGAATGGATCGGCAAGCGTTGACGGTGGCAGGGGTGCCGGGAGTGATGATGCTGGAGGGTGGAGTGGTTCATTTGATTACCGGGCTTCAGCCATAATCGGACCTTTGTGGTGAGGGGGCTTGCCCTGATGCCGGTAAGTTAAGACGCAGAACCTGTGGGAGCGTGGCTTGCCCGCGAAGAACGATGACGCGTAATACCTGAAAAACCGCGGCGCATTCTTCGCGGGCAAGCCCGCTCCCACAGGATTTTCGTCGCTCAAACTTCTTAACTTCCCTCGCCAAAGCTGCTCAGCGCTACGCCGATGGCCGAGCCCGCAACCGTCGCCCAATCACATCCAGAACATCACACCCGTCGCGCAATGGAATGGCGCAGAGCAAGGCAAAGTCACTGAGAATGAAGGACTCACACTCGACCGAACCGCGCATCGACATGTTCTCAAGCACCTGAGTGACTGCACGAATTCGATAGTTGGCAGCGTCATACAAAACATCGAGCGGCGCGTGGGTATCGACGAACAGGGTGGGCATGTCGTTGCAGTTGCCGGTGAGGGCCATGAAGCGGTTGTCGGGGTGGGGAATTGGATTTTCGTAGGGTGGATCGGGATGAAGACTTTTCATTTTTAAACCTCTGGTAGAAGTGGAGCTACCATCGGCCTTCCTACAGGCTTGGGTGGCAGCTATACGCGGGGTAGGAATATCGAGACCAGAGAACTCGACCACACCGAAGCGTGCCCGCGCACGGGAGTGTCAGATTTTTTGTGTGCGGGCCGGTAACGGCCTGCCATAAGGCAAGCCCTCATTTCACCAGTTTGACCTGGTAAATCGATCGCCATAAAGAATCGCAAACTGATTCATTGCGCTCTTCCAGTCGTGCGCTGCGCTGCCCCAATTGGCCGTGATGTTTTGCAGTGCCAGCCAGATCAGCTTCGTCGCTGCATCATCAGTCGGGAAGTGGCCTCTTGTCTTGATGATCTTGCGCAACTGAGCATTGATGCTCTCGATGGCGTTAGTGGTGTAGATCACTTTTCGGATGGCAGGCGGGAAGACAAAAAACGGGATGACTCGATCCCAGGCACGTCTCCAAGCGGCTACGACTGTTGGGTATTGTTTGCCCCAAGGCCCCGTTTCAAATGCGTCCAGAGCTTGCTCGGCAGCTTCAACGTTAAGCGCCTGATAAACCGGCTTGAGGGCTTTGGCCAACTCGCGGCGCTTGTCCCAGGAGGCGTAATCAAGACTGTTACGGATCAGGTGCACGATGCAGGTCTGCAAGGTCGTCGTCGGAAACACCGCACTCAAGGCTTCTGGCATGCCTTTAAGGCCGTCAGTTACCGCGATCAATACATCCTCAACGCCACGGGTCTTGAGGTCGTTGAAGACCTTCATCCAGAACTTGGCCCCCTCAGTGGTCTCAATCCAGATGCCCAAAATGTCTCGGGTGCCGTCCGGCAGCACGCCCAGAGCCAGGTAGATGGCCTTGTTGCGAACCAGTCCTTCCTCACGGATTTTGACCCGCAGCGCATCGAAGAAAATCACCGGATACATCGGCTCAAGCGGGCGTTGTTGCCAGGCAGTCACTTCCTCCAACACTGCGTCAGTGACCGAGCTGATGAAATCATGGGAAACATCGGTCCCGTACTGCTCCGAAAGGAATGCCCGGATCTCTCGGACGGTCATGCCACGGGCGTACATGGCAATGATTTTGTCGTCGAAGCCCGTGAACCGACGCTCATGCTTGGGGATCAGCATTGGCGCGAAGCTGCCATCGCGATCCCGAGGAATGTCCAGACGCAGCGGGCCATCATCGGTCAGCACGGTCTTGCTGCTTTTGCCGTTGCGCTGGTTACTCGACTCCTCAGGGCGCTCCGCGCCCTGAGGGTAGCCAAGGTGGTGACCCAGCTCCGCGCCAAGGGCTCGCTCGATAAGCGCCTTTTTGAACGCCATGGATGCGTCCTGAATCGCCTCGGCGCTCATTGGGCCTTTAACGAACTGATCGATCAGCTCCTTCGGAATCGAAGGAAGCTGGGTTTTGGCCTCCGAGGCCGGTTTCTTTTTGGTCGGCATACATGCTCCTTTTCAACATGTTATGCCCGAACACAAAATTTCTGACAGTCCCCCGCGCACAGCCGCCGCAACTGATCTTACGGACACACGTTAATGGCCGCAATTCAGGTGTCGACGCCAAAGCGTCCTCTCTAGTCTTGAAGGGTTCCTACACCCTGCCACTGAGTTTTCAGTGACCACCAGAGACTATCGATGGAGCGCATTTCACACCAGTTCATGGAAACCGCTACAACTTGAAGGAAACTTCCGACGACCTTGCCCAGAAATTTCGCCGACTGTAAGACCGCCTTCGCGGGCAAGCCTCGCTCCTACAGATCACCGACATCCTGTGGGAGCGTGGCTTGCCCGCGATTGAGCGCGAAGCGGTCATAAAATCTATCTGCCTCAGAGATAACAGGCCTTAAGAAAATTAGGCGCGGGGACTTTGCGGGGGATCGAGCAGGAAAGAAGTCGGGAAAGGTGGAAATGGATGTAGGGTAATTCGCTGATTAACAGCGACTAAATAACGTTCAGCGAAGCCCCAAATTCTGCAATTGAATTACATCTGAAACATCGCGCTGGAGGGTTTTACGACTGCTGCGCAGCCGAACGGGGGCAAGCCCCCTCGCCACGGGGTTTCATTTCAATCAATTAGCTGAGGTTGAACACAGATGCATTGCCAGCCGTGCTCTGACTGTGACCATCCGCCGCGCTGCCCTTACTGTTTCTCAACCGCAGGTGTATCGTATTCGCCTTTTGCAGGCCCCGCGCCTGTGGCTGATACGTGAGGTAGTTGAGTTCATGTCCTTTACCCGTCGACAAATACTCGGTGGTCTGGCCGGTCTTGTGGTGGTTGGCGTGGGGGCCGGTGGCGCGTCGCGTTACTGGCTGGGCAAAATGGCCGACGCTGACGCCGGTCACGACTATGAGCTGATCGCCGCACCGCTGGACGTCGAACTGGTGGCCGGGCACAAGACGCCGGCCTGGGCGTTCGGCCCGTCGGCGCCGGGCACTGAGTTGCGCGTGCGTCAGGGCGAATGGCTGCGGGTGCGCTTCATCAATCACCTGCCGGTGGCGACCACCATTCACTGGCACGGCATCCGCCTGCCGCTGGAAATGGACGGCGTGCCGTACGTGTCGCAATTGCCGGTGCTGCCGGGCGAGTACTTCGACTACAAATTCCGCGTGCCCGACGCTGGCAGCTACTGGTATCACCCGCACGTGAACAGCAGCGAAGAGCTCGGTCGCGGCCTGGTCGGCCCGCTGATCATCGAAGAGCGTGAGCCCACTGGTTTCAAATACGAAAAAACCTTGAGCCTCAAGAGCTGGCACGTTGATGAAGAGGGCGCGTTCGTCGCCTTCAGCATTCCTCGCGAAGCGGCCCGTGGCGGCACGGCGGGGGGCTTGTCGACCATCAACGGTGTCTCGCAAGCGGTGATCGACTTGCCCGCCGGGCAAATCACCCGCGTACGCCTGCTCAACCTCGACAATACGCTGACGTATCGCCTCAACATCCCTGGTGTCGAAGCGCAGATCTACGCGCTGGACGGCAATCCGATTGAACCGCGCCCACTGGGCAAGGAATACTGGCTCGGCCCTGGCATGCGCATTTGCCTGGCGATCAAGGCACCGCCGGCCGGCGAAGAACTGTCCCTGCGCAATGGCCCGGTACGCCTGGGCACCTTCCGCTCAGTGGCGAACACCGATGCGCCGACCGAGTGGCCGCCGGCGCTGCCCGCCAACCCGGT
Organism: Pseudomonas wuhanensis; assembly: GCF_030687395.1. Taxonomy (GTDB): domain Bacteria; phylum Pseudomonadota; class Gammaproteobacteria; order Pseudomonadales; family Pseudomonadaceae; genus Aquipseudomonas; species Aquipseudomonas wuhanensis. The sequence goes on from NZ_CP117430.1 coordinate 1,334,361, forward strand.
GGCCGAGCCGGACCTGGCCAATGCCCAGAAACTCAACTTCAATTTTGAATGGGTAGGCTCGGTGTCGGTCAATGTCGAAAATGGCAAGCCGCCCAGTCTGTGGCAGATCAACGGCAAGGCCTGGGACATCACCGACAAGACCTGCGCCGATCGACCGATTGCCAAGCTCGAAAAGGGCAAAAGCTATATTTTCGAATTGAAGAACATGACTCAGTATCAACACCCGATCCATTTGCATGGCATGAGCTTCAAGGTCATTGCTTCGAACCGGCACAAGGTCATCCCGTACTTCACCGACACGTACCTGTTGGGCAAGAACGAGCGCGCGCAAGTGGCGCTGGTGGCGGATAACCCTGGGGTCTGGATGTTCCACTGCCATGTGATCGACCACATGGAAACCGGCCTGATGGCCGCCATCGAGGTGGCGTGATGCGTCAGATTCGCCCCGCAGCGATTATCGACCGCAGCCGTGATCGCGATTTCATGCGCGAAGCTCTGGCCCTCGCCGCCGAAGGCGCGGCGCTGGGTGAAGTGCCGGTGGGCGCGGTGCTGGTGCAGGACGGTGAAATCATCGGGCGCGGTTTCAATTGCCCAATCAGCGGCAACGACCCCAGCGCCCACGCCGAGATGGTCGCGATCCGCGCCGCCGCCCAGGCCGCCAGCAACTACCGCCTGCCGGGCAGTACGCTTTACGTGACGCTGGAGCCGTGCAGCATGTGCGCCGGGCTGATCGTGCACTCGCGGATCGCGCGGGTGGTGTATGGCGCGCTGGAGCCCAAGGCCGGGATTGTGCAGAGCCAGGGGCAGTTCTTTACCCAAGGCTTTTTGAATCATCGGGTGGTGTATGAGGGCGGGGTGTTGGCGGAGGAGTGTGGCGCGGTGTTGAGTGAATTCTTCAAGGCCCGAAGAGCAAAACCTTCAGAGTAAACACCGATACCTGTGGGAGCGGGCTTGCCCGCGATGGCGTCGGCACATCAAGCATTGATGTTGACTGAACCACCGCTATCGCGGGCAAGCCCGCTCCCACAGGTTTATCTGGTGTCTGGGAGATTGAGGCTATTTGCGGGCGACGATCACCGCGCGCATCGGCGCCGGCAGCCCTTCGATCGTTTTACTGTGATCTTGCGGGTCAAGGAAGTCGCTCAACGACTGATACTTCATCCACTCCGTCCCGCGTTGTTCCTCGACCGTGGTCACGCTCACATCCACGCAACGCACATCGCTGAAGCCGGCGCGGCGCAGCCACAGTTCCAGCGCGGGCACTGATGGCAGGAACCACACGTTACGCATCTGCGCGTAACGGTCTTCCGGCACCAACACCTGCTGCTGATCGCCTTCGATCACCAGCGTTTCCAGCACCAGTTCACCGCCTTTGACCAGGCAATCCTTAAGCGCCAGCAAATGCTCGATCGGCGAGCGGCGGTGATAGAACACGCCCATGGAAAACACCGTGTCGAAGCCTTCCAGATTCGGCGGCAGGTCTTCGAAAGGGAAGGGCAGGTGCCAGGCATTGGGCTCGGACAAGTAGCGTTGTACGGCCTGGAACTGGCAGAAGAACAGCCAGTTCGGGTCGACGCCGATCACGCTATCAGCCCCGGCGCCGAGCATGCGCCACATGTAATAACCGTTGCCGCAGCCGACATCGAGGATGCGTTTGCCTTTCAGGTCCAGGTGCGGAGCTACCCGGGACCATTTCCAGTCCGAACGCCATTCAGTGTCGACATGCACGCCGAACAGGTCGAACGGGCCTTTACGCCAGGGCGACAAACCCATCAACGCGGTGCGCATTTGCGCGCGGGTCTCAACGTCGCAATCAGTGTCCAGTTTCAAGCCATTCAACAAGTCGACTTCGCTCGGCTGAATCTTCGGCAACGCGTCCAGCGCGCTCTGCCAGCGTTCCAGGTCACCGTGACCTTTTTCCATTTTCTTGTCGAGTTGTGCCTGCAGGGTGTTGGCCCATTCGGCCAGCGGGGTACCGGCCAGACGGCGGGCGAGGGGGGACAGATCAATCATGGCAAGGCAATCAACGAGGCAAAGTTAAGACACTGGAACCACGGCACGACTTTCGAGAACCCGGCGGCCAACAGGCGCTCGCGGTGTTCTTCGAGGCTGTCGGGCTTCATGACATTTTCGATGGCGCTGCGTTTCTGGGCGATTTCCAGTTCGCTGTAGCCGTTAGCGCGTTTGAAGGCCACATGCAGGTCGGTGAGCAGCGCGTGTTCTTCGGGATCGTTGAAGCGCAGCTTCTCCGAAAGGATCAGCGCGCCACCGGGCAACAGCGATTGACGGATGCGCGAGAGCAGCGCGGTGCGCTGGTCCGGGGCGATGAATTGCAGGGTGAAGTTCAGCGCCACCACCGAGGCCGGCTGAAATTCCAAGGCAAGGATATCGCCCTCGATTACTTCCACCGGCAGCAACTCCTGGAACATCGAGTCCTGGCCGTTGAGGTATTCGCGGCAACGCTCGACCATGGCGGCGGAGTTATCCACAGCGATCACCCGGCAACCGTCGGTGCGCACGTGGCGGCGCAAGGCCTGGGTCACAGCGCCCAACGATGAGCCCAGGTCGTAGAGCACGCTGTTGGGCTGGGCGAACTGCGCGGCGAGCACGCCGAGGTTTTCCACGATGGTCGGATATCCCGGCACCGAGCGCTTGATCATGTCCGGGAATACCCGCACCACGTCCTCGTTAAAGGCGAAGTCAGGTACCTGGGTCAAAGGCTGGGCGAAAAGGCGATCGGATTCTTTGCTCACGGCGGTTCCAGCGGTGTAGGTGGAAAAGGCCGGCATTTTAGCCAAATTGACGGGGGGATGCGCGGGTTGTCTGATAAAGCGCCGGACTAACCTCGGTTAACAGAGAGACATGCAGTTGTGGCGAGGGAGCTTGCTCCCGCTCGGCTGCGCAGCAGTCGTCATTCGGTAAATGGGTTTTGTCTGGAAGAGTGGAGTCGCCTGGGTCGGGGCTGCTTCGCAGCCCAGCGGGAGCAAGCTCCCTCGCCACAGAGTTCAGCGCGGTTTCTGGGCAAACGCCGACGCCGCAATCCCCCATTGCCCCAGCCAGTAGCTGAGGATGATCACGTAAGGCGCGGCATGGAATGGCATCACAAACCGGTTAATACCAATCACGCTGTCAGAAAACACAAATGCCACCGCGCCCGCCGCCGCCAGCAACGCCGAGCGTTTGGGCACGTCGGTGCCGAGGCGGGCCAGCGCGCGCCAGAGCATGGCGCTGATGGCCAGCCCGTAGACGATCACCGGGATCAGCAGCGGTCCCAAGCCATTGGAAATCAGAATCCCCAGCAGCACCGCGCCCACGCTCAACGCTAGCATCAACGGCAACAATGCCAGACGCCGGCAATCGCTCAAATAAGCCTTCAGATACGCCAAATGCGCGACCAAAAACGCCCCAAGGCCAAACACGAACAAATCTTGCGGCAATGCCAGCAACACGTCGCCGACCAAGGAAAAAATCAAACCCAGGCTGATCCAGCGCCGATAGTCACTGGGCGGTGCATCGTGCAACCAGCCGAGCAGGGCCAGCACCGGCATCGGTTTGACCAGCAGGCAGAGCAGCGTCGCATGCACACTGAGGCCATAGAGAAAGGTCACCGCGCCCATCAGCGCCAGAATCAGCCAGCCCACGATCAGTTAACCGCAATGGCGCAGTCGAAGGTTTTCACCGCCGGCACTTCGGGTGCCCACGGCTGTGAATAAGTCAGCCGCAAACGGCCAGTGCCGGTGGCAAAGGCCTGGAAGCGCCAGGTCGAGAGGCCGGCGCTGCCGACGACCCCGGCGTCTTCCGGGTTGCTGTAAACCTCGGGGCTGAGCGCGCGTAACACGCCACCGGCCGAATCCTGAATCGCCCAGCGGTAACCCGTGGTCGGGTTGCTTGGCAGGGTCAGGATCAGGTTTTGCCCGCTGTTCAGTTGCACCGGGCATTCGCTTTGTTTTTCCACGGTCACGTTGTGTGTCGATTGCGTGGCGCAAGCGCTCAGCAGGGCGAGGGCGAGGGGGATCAACAGGCGAGTGGGGGACATAAGATCAGCGGCTCCGGCATTCACGACGAACGGCGAGCATAACTGAAGATGAGACAAAGTGTGACAGCGGACCGGGATGGCAGTGAGGGATGGTGTCGTCAGTGCTGACGTCATCGCGGGCAAGCCCGCTCCCACAGGGTTTTGTGGTGAACACAAGATTTGTGAACACCCCGGATCACTGTGGGAGGGCTGTGGTGTCAGTGCCGACGCCTTCGCGGGCAAGCCCGCTCCCACAGGGTCTTGTGGTGAGCACAAGATTTGTGAACACCCCGGATCACTGTGGGAGCGGGCTTGCCCGCGATGGCGGCGGTGCAGGCGCTACATAACTATCAGAACAATATCTTCGCCACATCCGCAAAGCGCTTGGCAAAGTGCACGGTAATCCCTTCTTTCAGATACTCGGGCAGTTCTTCAAAGCTACCGCGGTTGGGCTCCGGCAGGATCAACTCGAAAATCTTCTGCCGCCGCGCCGCGATCACCTTCTCGCGCACCCCGCCAATCGGCAGTACATGCCCGGTCAGCGTCAGCTCTCCGGTCATGGCCACACCTTTTTTCGGTGGCTGGTTGCGGGCGAGCGAAAGCAGGGCGCTGGCCATGGTCACGCCGGCGCTCGGGCCGTCTTTCGGCGTGGCTCCTTCCGGTACGTGGAGGTGAACGAAGGCTTCGTCGAAGAACGTCGGATCACCGCCAAATTGCTTCAGATGGGAGCTGACGTAGCTGTAGGCGATTTCTGCCGATTCTTTCATCACTTCCCCCAGTTGCCCGGTGAGCTTGAAGCCCCGGTTGAGGGTGTGGATGCGCGTGGCTTCGATCGGCAAAGTGGCGCCGCCCATGCTGGTCCAGGCCAGCCCGGTGATCACGCCGATGCCGGACAGCACTTGCTCGTTACGGAACACCGGCCGGCCGAGTGAGGCTTCCAGGTCTTTGGGGCCGAGTTTGATCACTGCTTTCGGTTCGTCGAGCAACTTCATCACGGCCTTGCGCACCAGTTTGCCGAGGTTTTTTTCCAGCTGCCGCACCCCGGCTTCACGGGCATAGCCGTCGATCAAGGCTTTCAATGCGTTGTCGCTGATGCTCAGGCTACCCTTGGACACGCCAGCTTTCTCAAGCTGTTTCGGCCACAGGTGACGCTTGGCGATCGCGACTTTCTCTTCGGTGATGTAACCCGAGAGGCGAATCACTTCCATCCGGTCCAGCAACGGGCCGGGAATCGAATCCAGGGTGTTGGCGGTGCAGACGAACAGCACTTTCGACAGGTCCAGGCGCAAATCCAGATAGTGGTCGAGGAATTCGACGTTCTGTTCCGGATCGAGGGTTTCCAGCAGCGCCGAGGCAGGGTCGCCCTGGTAGCTCTGGCCCATTTTGTCGATCTCGTCGAGCATGATCACCGGGTTCATCACTTCGACATCTTTCAACGCGTGGACGAGTTTGCCCGGTTGCGCGCCGATGTAGGTGCGGCGGTGGCCCTTGATCTCGGCTTCGTCGCGCATGCCACCGACGCTGAAGCGGTAGAACGGCCGGCCGAGGGATTCAGCGATGGATTTGCCGACGCTGGTCTTGCCCACGCCCGGCGGGCCCACCAGCAACACGATGGAGCCGCTGATTTCGCCTTTATAAGCGCCGACCGCGAGGAATTCGAGGATGCGGTCCTTGATGTCGTCGAGGCCGGCGTGGTGTTTGTCCAGCACCTTGCGCGCGTGTTTGAGGTTGAGATTGTCTTCTCCGTACACGCCCCAGGGCACTGAGGTTGCCCAGTCGAGGTAGTTGCGGGTCACCGCGTATTCCGGTGAGCCGGTCTCGAGGATCGACAGCTTGTTCATTTCCTCTTCGATGCGTTTCTGCGCCTGAGGCGGCAACACCTTGCCCGTCAGACGTTGCTCGAACTGCTCGATGTCGGCGCTGCGGTCGTCTTTGGTCAGGCCCAGCTCTTGCTGGATGACCTTGAGCTGTTCCTTGAGGAAAAACTCGCGCTGATGCTCGCCGATCTTGCGGTTAACTTCGGCGGAGATTTCTTTCTGCAGGCGCGCGACTTCGACTTCCTTGCGCAGCATCGGCAGGACTTTTTCCATGCGCTTGAGCATCGGCACGCAGTCGAGCACTTCTTGCAGCTCGCTGCCCGTGGCCGAGGTCAGGGCGGCGGCGAAGTCGGTCAGCGGCGACGGGTCGTTGGGGCTGAAGCGGTTGAGGTAATTCTTCAGCTCTTCGCTGTACAGGGGGTTGAGTGGCAGCAGTTCCTTGATCGCGTTGATCAGCGCCATGCCGTAGGCCTTGACCTCGTCGGTCGGCTCGGTGGGCTGGTGCGGGTATTCGACTTCCACCAGGTACGGCGGGCGATGATGCTTGAGCCAGGTTTTGATGCGTACGCGGGTCAGGCCCTGGGCGACGAATTGCAGTTTGCCGTTTTCGCGACTGGCGTGATGCACTTTGACCAGGGTGCCGTATTCCGGCAGGGCTTTGGTGTCGAAGTGGCGCGGGTCTTCCTGGGGAGTGTCCATGAAGAACAGGGCCAGGGAGTGGTGATCGGACTGGCTCACCAGTTCGAGGGTTTCGGCCCACGGCTCTTCGTTGACGATCACCGGCAGTACTTGCGCCGGGAAGAAGGGCCGGTTGTGGATCGGGATGATGTAGACCTTGCCCGGCAGGTTCTGGCCAGGCAGGGCGAGGCCTTTGCTGGTGGCGTGGTGTTCGACGTTGTCTGTTTCGGCGTATTCGCTCGTGTCTTCAGGGAATTCTTGCTGGTCGGTCATGGGGCACCTGCGCAATAGGGTATGGGTCTTAGATGGGGCAGGTGGGGGGTGGTTTCAATGGGCCTGGATATTTCAGCGTGTGTGTTCAGGGTTTTGACAGGTACTTGTGCTTGGCAACTAGATGGCTGATCAAGCTATCGCTGGATGGGCATCATGTCGGAATAAATACGTTTTACTGCAAGCCTCTTCTTCTCGATGGGTTCATATAACCGGCTTTCAGGCTGTTATTTCGATTGCTTATGGATGACTGTTATTTATGACAGTAGACAGCTGTCGTTCGGTGCTGGAAATTGAGCACGAGCCCCTTCGCATTGAGGGGGGAGCGTTATACGAAAATATAGGGAGATAAATGATGAGTTATCCAATTAAAACGACCTATAACGGATTGACCATTCTCGAGCATGACCCCGCGAATTCAGGTAATCGTTTTCAGATCGAATATTCGCCTGGGAGTGTCGGCGCATTTTTTAAGACATTGGAAGAAGTAAAACAATCTATCGATTATCAACAGGCAGTGGCGCGAGATGAGGGTGGCAAGTTTGGATATTAATGGGGAGGCAGGATGTTCAGCCGCGCGTTCCGCTTTTTGAAGGAACGAACCGCGTGGGCGGGGCGGCTCGCGGAGGCGGCCTGACAGCCAACCAATCCCTCGCAGATGCACACGGCTCGATTGTGGGAGCGAGCCTGCTCGCGATGGCGGCGTGTCAGGCGATATCAATGTTGAATGTGAGAAAGCCTTCGCGGGCAAGCCTCGCTCCTACAGAGGATTAGCTGTGTGGCGCAGGTTTTGGGATGGCAACGTTATCCAGCATCCGGTTCACCGCCAGTTCTGCCAACATGACGATCTGTTGAATCGCCATCACCGTGTGCCGGTGCGGCCCTTCCAGATACCCCGCAATATCACTCGCCATCACACTCGCCTGGGCCAACGATTCACAGGTGTGAGCCAACAGGTCTTCGTCTTTGATATCCGGCGCGACCATATACATCGTGCTCGGCTTGCGGGCCACGGGGGATTTGAGGGCGGTGGGGTTGAGGTAGTGATCGAGCGCGCGGTTAGCGGCGTCGTGGAATTTTTTTGAATCGTTGGATTCGTAGGGCGAAACGTTCTCGGTTTCAGGGGGATTCGGTGTTTCTTTGAACATGATGAAGCTCCAAGTAAGTAATGGAGCTGCCACTGATCGCCGCGACGCGATGGAGAGTGGCAGCTGTACGCAGGTTCGCGGACCGAGCTACTTGGAAACTCGGCATACCCGAAGGTATCCCGCGCACAGCCACCATGAGACCAAACGACAGGAACGTCGATTGGGGACGGTGATTATGCACCAAGTAAGCTAATTCAGGCCGCGACGCCCGGTCGCTGATTTGCAGCGACCCCCAAAGCCTATCCACCGCTCTTCCGAGCGACAACCGTCAAAACCTGTCGGAAAGTTCTCAAAAAATCACCACATCTGTAGGACCTGCGCGGATATCTCTGACGACCACAGTCAACTGTAATCGAATGGACTCGCCCACGCCGAGGCGTCTATGCGCCACGGTGGCATCCTATAGATGTCAGCGACAGCGAGGGCGAGCCCATGAGCAAGAGTACGTCGAAAAAGAATTCCCTGTCTGCAAACAACCTTTCGGCCTGTACCACCGTAGCCGTGGATCTGGCGAAGAGTGTGTTTCAAGTAGCGGGTGAAGATCATCTGGGTCAAGTGATCTACGAGAAACGCCTCAAATCCCGTGAAGCCTTTTCCACCTTCTTGCGCCAATTGCCACCTGGCACCTCGGTCTTGATGGAAACCGGCCCAGGTGCGCAGGCTTGGGCCCGGTTGCTGCTGGAACAGGGCAATCAGCCTCGAATCCTGCCGGCTCAGCATGTGGCCAAGCATCGCAGCGGACCGAAGAACGACCGTAACGACGTGTTGGCCATCCTGCGCGCCGGCCGGGACGAGCGTGCTCACGCCGTGCCGGTCAAAACCGTAGCCGGGCTGGAAATGCAAGCGTTGCACCGAGTACGCCGGCGCTACGTGAAAGAGCACACCGCCATGGGCAACCAGATGCGTGGATTGCTGCTGGAACATGGTTTTTCCATCCCCCAGGGCAAAGCAGCCATTGACCGAAACGTCACTCAGCCACTCGAAGACTCCAGCCAGCCGATCCCCGCGTTGCTACACGAGCTGATCGCCGAATTGCTCGCTGAGTGGAAGCACATGGCTGAACGTATCGAAGTGATGACCGGGCGCCTGGAGCGCGCAGTTCGTGAAGACGACACCGCGAAGCGGCTGATGACGGTACGCGGTGTCGGTCCGATCTTCTCCTCGGCCGTGATTGCCAAGCAGACCGAACCTGAGCGTTTTGCCAATGCCCGGGATTTTGCAGCTTACTTCGGCACAGTGCCCGAGCAGTACAGCAGTGGAAATACGATCCGGCTGGGCAAGATGGCCAAACGCGGGGATGCCTACATCCGCAGTCTGGCCATACAAGGTGCACATGCTGTCCTCAGACAGCTCAATCCCAGCTCGGATCATCCTGATGACCGCCGCCTGCAACGCAGGCTAGGCCGTCATGGACAGAAAGGGGCTGCGGCGCGTCTGGCCAACCGCAACCTGCGGATCATCTGGGTGTTACGGCAAAACAAAGACACCTATCACCGCCAGCCGACTGAGCGTCAGGAGGTGGTGATAGGTCAGTGATTTAACGAGTTCTGCCACCGAGGCGCTTGGCGCCTCAACCCTTGCTAGAGAACATTGACCCCAGGTTAAACCGTCGCGGATAGATGCCTGCGCTCCTACCGGCCCTTGAGGCCTCTCTGTAATCGGCATCCCGCGAGCTGATCCGATGTTGGCCAGAAGCCAGGCGCTTCCTCGAACAGGCCTGATACATAGATGCAACCGGGTAGCAGTGTTCAAAAGCAAAGCGGGTTGACAGTGAGGGGCGAGTCCATACATAGGAGCGAGGCTTGCCCGCGAAGACGGTGTGTCAGGCGACATCAATGTTGAATGTGAGAAAGCCTTCGCGGGCAAGCCTCGCAGGGATTTTGGGTGTGGCGGGGATTGCAGCGCCCACAAAAAAAGGCGACCCCCTCACAGGAGTCGCCTTTGCTTTAACTGCCGCTACCGCTTATTCCGACAGTTTGTACGCAATCACATAGTCACCTTGCTTGGTGCCCAGCGATCCGTGACCACCCGCAACAACGAGCACGTATTGCTTGCCGTCTTTACCGGTGTAGGTCATCGGTGTGGTTTGCGCGCCGGCTGGCAGGCGGCCTTCCCACAGTTGCTTGCCGTTTTTCACGTCGTAGGCGCGCAGGTACTGGTCGAGGGTGCCGCTCAGGAAGGCCACGCCACTGGCAGTGGTGAAGGCCCCGCCCAGGCTCGGTACGCCCATGCTCAGAGGGATTGGAACCGGCGAGCTGTCGCGCACGGTGCCGTTCTTGTGCATCCAGATGGTTTTGTTGGTGGTCAAATCGACCGCCGCCACGTAGCCCCAGGCCGGTGCCTGGCACGGCAGGCCCATTGGCGACAGCAGAGCCTCGAGGATCACGCCGTAAGGCGCGCCTTTGTTGGGCTGCACGCCTTCGGTTTCGCTGACGCGGGGGCCTTGTTTGGCGATTTCCGCGGCCGGGATCAGTTTCGATTTGAACGCCATGTAGCTCGGGTTCACGAAAGCAATCTGACGCACCGGGTCAACCGAGATACCGCCCCAGTCGAACACACCGAAGTTACCGGGATAAACGATCGAGCCTTGCAGCGACGGCGGGGTGAACATGCCGTCGTAACGCAGGGATTTGAAGTCGATCCGGCACAGCATCTGATCGAACGGGGTCACGCCCCACATGTCGCGTTCCTTGAGGGTCGGCGGCACGAAGTTCAGGTCGGACATCGGTTGGGTCGGCGAAGTGTGGTCGCCTTCCACTGCGCCTTGCGGCACCGGAATTTCCTTGATCGGTACGATCGGCTGACCATTGCTGCGGTCCAGCACGTAGATGCTGCCTTGCTTGGTGGACGCGAGCACCGCCGGTTTCACACCGTCTGCGGTTTTCAGGTCCATCAGGGTTGGCTGGCCACCGACATCCATGTCCCACAGGTCATGGTGAGTGAACTGGAAGTGCCAGCGTACCTTGCCGGTGGCGATGTCCAGCGCGGTCAGGCCGGCGGCGTGCAGTTCCGATTCAGGAGTACGCGCGCCACCGAACTGATCCGGGGTCTGGTTGCCCATCGGCAGGTAGATCATGCCGAGTTTTTCATCGACGCTGAAGATGGACCACATGTTCGGCGAGTTGCGGGTGTAGACCTTGCCTTCGGCAATCGGTGTGGTGTCGTCCGGGTTGCCGCTGTCCCAATTCCACACCAGTTTGCCGGTGTGCACGTCGAACGCGCGGATCACACCGCTTGGCTCGTCGATGGAAACGTTGTCGGTCACGTGGCCGCCAATCACCACCAGGTCTTTGGTGACTGCCGGTGGCGAAGTCGAGTAATAACCGCCGGCGGTGAATTCACCGATGTTGGTCGTCAGGTCAACCTGGCCACCGTTGCCGAAGTCTTCGCACATTTTGCCGGTGTCGGCGTTCAGGGCGATCAGACGGGTGTCGGCGGTCGGCAGGAAGATCCGGCGCGGGCAGACGCTGGCCACTGGCGCGTTGGCCGTGCCGGTCGGGCTCTGCTCGGACGTGTAGGCGGCGTCATCGTGATAGGTCACGCCACGGCAGGTCATGTGCGCCCAACCCTTGAAGTTCGCCGCGTTTTGCGTGGAGAGCTTCGGATCGAAACGCCAGAGTTCCTTGCCGGTGTCCGGGTCCAGCGCGATCACCTGGCTGTGTGGCGTGCAGACATACAGCATGCCGTTGGCTTTGAGCGGGGTGTTTTCGGCGGTGGTTTCGCCCGGGTCGTTTGGGCCAGGCAGGTCGCCGGTGCGGTAGGTCCAGGCGGGAACCAGTTTGCTGACGTTCTGCGGTGTGATCTGCGCCAGTGGCGAGTAGCGATCGCCATGGGCGCTGCGGCCGTAGGAGTTCCAGTCGCCATCGGGCATGGCCGGGGCGGTGTTGGTCATGCCAGGCACAGCGTCCCGATTCAGTTCGCCTTTGATTTCACCGGGGTTGGTGAACAGGCTGGCGAGCGCGGCGATACCAGTGATGACCACGGCAGCACTCAGCACGCCGGTGCCGACCGGGTTGAATTCGCCAGTACGCAATGGGCGACGAAACCATGGCAGCAGCATGACGATACCGAGGGCAAAGAGCAGCGCCAGACGTGGCACCAGCTGCCACCAGTCCAGGCCGACTTCCCACAGTGCCCAGACCGTACTGGCGAACAGCACCACCGCGTACAGGCTCAGCGCCGCATAACGGTCGGCCAGCAGCAGCCCGCCGGTCAGCATCAGGCCGATACCGGCCAGCAGGTAATACAGTGAGCCGCCGAGCATGCTCAGCTTGATCCCCCCGGCCAGCAAGGCCAGGCCCATTAGTAGAAGCACGATACCGAGCAGGCTCGGCAGCAGACGGCTTCGACTGAAAGCACCATCAGCGCTCATAGTGTGGTTCTCCGTGACGTTTTAAGTAGTCCCGCGCAAGTTCACTGTAGATGACGATCTTGTGCGGGCATGGTTCAGTTAAGAAAGGTGTGCGGTTGATGCAATCCCTGTGGGAGCTGGCTTGCCTGCTCCCACAGGTCTTGTGGTTCTAATCAGAACGACGACTGGATCTTGATCCCGCCAATCAGCGCGTCATCGACCTTGTCCACGCCACCGGGGTGGCGGATGTATTGCAGGTTCGGGCGCACGGTCAGCCAGTTCGTGACATGCACGCCGTAATAGAGTTCGGCGCTGTATTCGGTGTCTTGTGGCGGCAGAAACGATGGGTCGTCGTAATCGAAGACGGCGCGGGCCTGGTTGGTGGCCTCGGCGTTCTTGCGATAGGCCGGGTTGACGTGGACACGGGCCAGGGCAAAACCGATGTCGTCTCTGGCGCGAGCATCGAACAAGCCTTTGTAGACGACACCAGCCTGGACGTAGTTGTCGATGGCGTTGGTCTTCTTGTCGTGCATCGTGCCGTTGGCGAACACGCTCAAGCCGCGAGAGTTATCACTGGCGCGGCTGGTCAGCTGCTGCTGAATACCGAGCCACACGCCATGCTTGCTCGATGCGCTACGGTAAGCCTCGCCACTCAGCGCTGCCGGTTGGCCGTTGCTGTCCTTGTAAACATCGGTGGCCTTGGCATTGCTGTAGTAATAACCGGCACGGTATTCACCCGGCAGGCCATTGAATTTCGGAGTCCAGACCAGTTCCACCGGCAGGATCGCGCCCTGAGTGCCGCTGCCGCTGAGCTTGAAGCCGTTGTCGCGATCCAGGTTGGACGGGTTTTGCTCGTAAGCCCCGATTTGCGCGTAGAGCTGCGGCGTCAGGTGATATTTGACGCGCATCGCCCACTGGCTGACCGGCCAGTTGTACCAGATGTCGCCCACCCAGTTGCCGACCTGGGAGCCGCAGAACGCCAGGTTCTGGAAGTCGCAAGGGAAGCTGTTGAAGTCTTCGCCTTCGCCGAAACGGCCGACCTTGATGTCGAGCTTCTGGTCGAAGAATTTCTGCTGATACCACATCTGCGTCAGGCGCCAGGTCTGGCCGCGGCCCCAGACTTCCTGAGCCGAAGTGAAACCGCCGACACGCGGGTCGTTGATCCGGTCGTTGCTGATGTTGTTGCCGTTGCGTTCGGTGATGGTCAGCTGAAATTCAGCGTCGTCCCAGCCGAGAATCTTCTGCAAGTCCAGGTGGGTGCCAAAGCCGAACTGGTCGCTGTAGCGAGCAGTGCGGTCATGGTCGTAGCCCCCGTGCAGGTTGCTGCCCATTTCACCGGTGTAATCGACCTTGAAGTCGTAGCCTTTTTCCGAAAGTTCGGTGCGCGTGCCGTTCCAGTCACCGAGCATCCACGGCGAATCGCTGTCGAAGGCGGGCGCAGCCTGGGTGCAGGTGGCGAGGCCCAATGCGGTGAATCCGCCAATCAGGTTGAGAGCTTTTCGACTGGCCACAGGGGGTAAGACAGCGCTGTCTCGCGGAGTTTGAAAATCAGGCATAGAGAAGAAATTCTTGGTCTTTTTCTAAAAGGGGGTGACTGAACGCAGCGGGGGAGAAGCGTTTCAGCTGGACGGGCGTAAGGATAATGTTCTGTTACACATAGAGAAAGGGCTTTTACTGACATGGATCATTTCGGATTTGGTAATAGTGTGCGGAAAAGATCACCTACATTTAACAGAGAGCAAACAGATAGCTTCCCCCCAACGAAGCCCTCGGCTAAGGTGCGCGGCTTCCAATTTCCACTTCGCTCGAAGGCCCGGCATGACCGAACAGAACACCAACCCGCTGCACGGCGTGACGCTGGAACAGATCCTCAACGCCCTGGTTGAACACTACGAATGGTCGGGGCTGGCCGAGCGCATCGATATCCGCTGCTTCAAGAGTGACCCGAGCATCAAGTCGAGCCTGACATTCCTGCGCAAAACCCCGTGGGCGCGGGAGAAGGTCGAACGCCTGTACGTGAAGTTGATGCGCACCAAGCGACCGGTCTGAGCATGGTCATACCCTCGACGCCAGGTTCTGCCGCGAGGCGTCGTTGTGTTGCCGTGGCTGCGGTTTTGGGCTGGGCGGGCTTAACCATTCAGCTGTACCTGATTCTTTACTTGCGCTGGAGTGTTGCGGCCAGTCTGCTGGGTGGGCTGGTGAGTTTTTTCAGCTTTTTTACCGTGCTGACCAACACGCTGGTGGCGGTGGTGCTGACCTGTGAATTGACGTCCCGAGAATCGGCGGCGCGGCGCTGGTTTTTGCAGCCGTGGGTGAGCAGTGGGATTGCGGTGAGCATCGCCGTGGTCGGTGTGGCGTACAGCCTGTTGTTGCGCCACTTGTGGCATCCCGAAGGCTGGCAATGGCTGGCCGATGAGCTGATGCATGACGTCATGCCGCTGCTGTTTCTGGCTTATTGGTGGTGCTGCGTGCCCAAAGGTACATTGCGACTGCGGCACATTGCGGTGTGGGCGATCTATCCGCTGGTGTACTTCGGCTATGCGTTATGGCGCGGGCATCTGCTGGCGGTTTATCCCTATCCGTTCATTGATGTGGACAAACTGGGTTATCCACAGGTGTTTGTGAATGCCGGGGGATTGTTGGCGGGGTTTGTGCTGATTTCACTGCTGGTGATTGGGCTGGATCGGTGGCGCACGGATCGCAAGTGAACACTGACTGTGGCAAGGGAGCTTTGTGGCGAGGGAGCTTGCTCCCGTTGGCTTGCGAAGCAAGCCCCCCAAAACCCGGCTGACGCGATGTATCAGGCAAACCGCGCCAACCGGTTTTACGACTGCTTCGCAGCCGATCGGGAGCAAGCTCCCTCGCCACAACAAGCCATGCAGCCACAGTGTTGCGGTTACTCCTCGTCGCTGTCATCCAGTCGCCAGTAACCGACAGCCTTCACAAACTGCTCGTTCAGGCCGTGCTCATCGAGCAATACCCGGCGGATCTGCCGCGACACTTTGGACTCGGTCGCCACCCACGCATACAGATTGCCATCGGGCACTTTGATTTGTTGCACGGTGGTCAGCAGGTTGTTTCTGCCACCCTCACGCAATACCCATATCACGTCGACCTGCGCGGCGCTTTCCAGGCGTTGTTGTTCGGCGCCGTTTTCCACTTCCACGATCACCAATGCACGCCGATTGGCAGCCAGGCCTTCGAGCCGGCGGGCGATGGCGGGCAGGGCGGTTTCGTCGCCGATCAGCAGATAGCTGTCGAAGATGTCCGGCACGATCATCGAGCCCCGAGGCCCGCCGATGTGCAGGAACTGGCCGGGTTTGGCCTGCTCGGCCCAGGTCGAGGCAGGGCCGTCGCCGTGCAGCACGAAGTCGATGTCCAGCTCCAGCGTATTCAGGTCGTAACGGCGAGGCGTGTAGTCGCGCATCTCAGGCATCGGCCCGTTGTCCTTGCCGGCACCGAGTACCAGGGTTTCCAGCGCCGCATGTTCCGCTGCATTTTGTGGGAACAGCAGTTTGACGTGGTCGTCCGTTCCGAGGCTGACGAAGCCAGCCAGCTCTGGGCCACCCAGGGTAATCCTGCGCATGCGCGGGGTCAGGTCGACCACCCGCAGTACTTCCAGGCGACGGCGTTTGATCTCGTGGCTGACACGGTGAATGGATTGGGATGGCACGATAACGTCGGTCATTCGGCTTTCTCCGAAGTGGGTTGAACGGCAGGGCCGTCGACGATGGCTTTGGCCGTGTTGTTGAGCAGGTCGCGTACCCGCAGGATTTCTTCCGGGCTCCAGCGGCCATGGTGCATTTGCAGGGCATGGCGCAGGTTGTGCACCGCTTCGTGAATTTCGGCGGGGCGGTCATGACCGCGCAACGAGCGCTTGCTGACTTCGATGCGCATGCGCACGCCGTCCAGGGCAATCGCTTGTTCACTTAAAGACAGACGTCCGGCGTCGGTGATGCTGTAGCGTTTTTTTCCGCCCTCGGCATCGCCCAGGATCATTTCGCTTTCTTCAAGGAAGGTCAGGGTCGGGTAAATCACACCAGGGCTGGGGCTGTAGGCACCGTCGAACATGCTTTCGATCTGGCGGATCAGGTCATAGCCATGGCATGGCTGTTCGGCGATCAGTGCCAACAGCAGCAATTTCAGGTCACCGGGGGCGAATACTCGCGGCCCACGTCCACCGCGCTCGCGGCCGGGCCCTGGGCGTTTCTCGAAGCCGTCGCGGCCGTCGCCGTGTTCACGGTGGGGGGAATGATGGTCTCTCATTTTTGCGTTCTCTCGTCGTGTTTAGAATACAACGTAAGATATATCTTGTGGCGCGAGCAAGACGTTTTTTGGGCCCCGTTCAGTCGGCCGACAAACGGTGCATTGGCTGGCAACCTGATATTTATTAAAAAAACAGGACTGGAAAGTTAAAGTTATCGCTCTATTAATATCGAAGTCCTATTCTGAAAGTCCTGAAGTCCCGTGTTTGTATAGTTGAAACTGCTGTATGGTTTTTTCAATAAAACTGTATGTAGGTCATAACTTACAGTTATTGTTTTGAATTCCGATTTTTTGTTGTTTTTTCTTGCTTGTCATGAGGTTGTTTAACTACGCGATCATCGGAAGTTACTTGCTTACATTCCAGAGCGAACAGCCGATCATGCCTCGGCGTTGAAAGTTCAAATCAACACGGTCATTACCGGTAGGCGTTGTTTGAACTTTCAATGAACCGATCCTTTCAAGAAGACAGGTACTGAACGATGTTCAAAAAAATCGCAATTGCTGCCCCTCTGGCTGTTCTGGCTCTGAGTTCCTCCGTCGTATTCGCCGCAGGCGAAGCTCGCCATTCCATCAGCCTTGTGGCTCACGTGCCGACCAACGGTTTTTATGTAGTGCCGACTGACTTTGACCTGATCAACAAGGATCAGGACATGAGCTTCCAGCCAGGCACCGGCAAGATGAGAGACGTTGAGGGGTTCTTCGATGTGCGTAACAACAACGGTTCGGTTCATGCCAGCCTGGAAAGCGCGCCCAAATTGATCTCTGGTGCCAACACCATTGATTTGAAAGTCGAGTTGAATAACAGGCAACTCACGCTGACACCGCAACTGGTTGTGGGTGAAGCCGAGTCCGACGTGAACTATCGCGCGCCGCTGAAAATCAGTGCGGTAGGCACAACTTTTACTCCGGGTGACTACACCGGTGTGGTGGCGATGACCTTCGATGCAGTACCTCCGGTCGTTACTCCGTAATCGGGCGATCAGGCAGTAAGCGCTGACTTTCCAAGTAGCGTTACCCGGCAGGCAAACAGCAATGTTTGCCCGCCGGACTTCAACTTGTTCGTAATCAGAGTACGTGTTCATGTTCCCGATGACACCCATCGCGGCTGCGCTTGCGCTGTTGTTTTGTGCCAGTGCAGCGGCGGCTCCTGTTTCCGCCGGTACGACACCGCGAAGTCTCCTGGCTCAGGCCAAAGGTCTGCCGGCGGATTTCGAGGAGCATTTTTTTGATGTGCCTCTGGCTGTTCGGGTGGAACTCGATCATCAGCCGCTGGGAGAGGCCATGGTGGTGTTGTCTCGCGATGATCGCATCACCCTCCTCGAATTTACCGATACCAGCGAAAACCGCTTCGGCGCTGCCGAGCGTGAGAAATGGGCCAGCACCCTCAAGCCGGGCGTGCCACTGGGCAATTGCACGGGTCAATGCCCGGATCAGCTATTGGCGGTGCACTACAGCCTGGAAAATTCGTTGGTGTCGATCCTCACCGAAAACGCTGAGCGCGATCTGGAAGCCAAGCGTTACTACGACCAACCCGAAGGCGGCAGTAGCGGCCTGATGGTGCGCAATCAGCTCAACCTCAATGGTGGGCAGGATCAGGATCTGGGCGGCCGTTTCGGCCTCGAAGCCAGCGCCAGCCTGGGCAACTGGAGCCAGACGTTCAACATGCAACTGGCTCGCCTCGGCGGGCCGGATGAGCAGCTTTATCACGCAGTCCACGAACTCTACACACAGCGTGAGTTACCCGGCAGTTTCGTTCGCCTGGGCTATTTCACCCCTAACTCCGAAGGTCTGACGCGCCAGCCCCGTTCATTCGGCACCAGTCCCGACACGGCCGTCGGCCTGATGTACGGCAGTTCCGACAGTCTGGCGATCGACAGTTCCCGGCCCAGCGTGTACCCGGTTTATGTGACGGCGAACCGTCAGGCGTCCGTGGAGATTTACCGCGACGGCCTGTTGATCAATACCCAATCAGTGCCCGCCGGCTTGCAAACCCTCGATACCCGCCCGTTGCCCGGCGGCATTTATGAGGTGGAAGTGCGCCTGATCGAGGACGGTCAAACCACCTCGAGTACTCAGGAGCTGATCTACAAACCGAACAACTGGCGCAACCTTGATGAGCGCTGGCGCTACAACCTGTTCGCCGGGCAGGAAACCAAATTGCTCAGCAACTGGGATCAACAGGCCAGCGGCGATGCGACCGCTGGCGCATCGCTCAACTACCTGTTGCACCCGCGAGTGATTCTCGGGCTGTCGGCCCGTCAGGTGCGCGAAAAACTGCAATACGGCAGTTCCATCGACTGGACGCTGGCCAACAACACCAGCCTCTTTGCCAATCTTTACCAGACCGAAGATCACGGCACCGGCGCCGATCTGCAGGGGCTCTACAACTATGGCGCCGGCAGTCTGGTGATCAGCCACAACCGCAGTTGGCTCGACACCCGCAACATTTACGACACGCTGCCTGACGGTACCCGGGTGCGTCAGCGCAACGTATTCACCGGTCAGACCAGCAATTCATCGCTGGCGCTGAACCATCGCATCAGCCGCAAGAGTTCACTCAATGCCCGGGTGTCCCACAGTGACGGCAACACCGAAGGCGTGGGTGTCGACCTGGGCTGGACGCAACGCACTGTGGTGTTTGGCAGCGACGCCAATTGGCGCCTGTCGCTGTTTGATCGTCCAGGCAGTTACAGCAGTGGCGATGCGCGCAATCGCGGGGTCGACTTGAGCATCAACATGGCGTTGGGCGGGCCGGACCAGCAGGTCACAGGCAGCATCGGTACCCGCACCGCCCGGGATGGCGGCCGCGACAACAACGCCTCGATCGGCTACCGCAAGAACCTGCGGGACCATGTCTTGCAGAACGTCTCGGTGACGGCGCTCACCGACACTTACGGCATTGGTCTTTCGAGCTTGGCGAACTTTCGTACCGACGCAGTCAATGGCGACGGCTTTGTCCAGCGCTCGTCTTATAACGGCAACTTCACCGGTGGCCTGAATCTGGACAGCACGCTGATCGTTGGAGGCCAACGCATGACGTTGACCAGCCAGCATCAGGGCCGTGGTGCCGGGATGATCGTCGACGTCGAGTCCGACATCGACGGCATTGCCTTGCGCGCCGATGACTTGAGCGGTGGCAGCGCGGCGTTGCGCCCGGGGCGCAACTTCATCCCGATCACCGCCTACAAAAACAGCTCCGTGAGCTTCGACTTCGAAGGCAATCACGTGCCGGCGGCCAGCATCGAACCGGCGCGTACCCGCTATCACCTGAACAAGGGTGGCGTCGAGTACCGCAAGGTGCGGGTGATGAAAACCCTCACCGTGCTGGGCCGTCTGCTCGACGCACAGGGCCAGCCGCTCAAGGGACACCACGTGATCAACCACGCCAGCCGTGGGGTCAGTGAGGTCGATGGCTTCTTCTCGATGGAAATGAATGCCGGCTCTCCAACCCTGGAAGTGCGTCATGCCGACCAGTTGCTGTGCCAGTTCCGGCTCGATGTGGGTAAGCACCGCAGCGAAAACGATGTGCTGATGATCGGTGATTTGCGTTGCACGCCGGACACGTTGGCGGATGCCACTTTCAAGGACGCTACGGCGAGCTGACTGACATGAAGATATTGACCAGGCTTGGAAAAAACCTCAGTCGCGCGATGCCGCTGGCTGTGTTGTGTGGATTGAGTTCATTACCGGCGAATGCAGCGGTCTTGAACATTGACGCTACGTTTTCGCCGGACTCGGCGGCTCCGCATAAAAATGAATTCGTGAATAAGACCCCGTCTCAGGGTTTCTGTCTTCAGGTGCCAAGGGCCTGTGAGGCTGAAAACATATTCAGTTTGATTGCGCCAATTTCGTTTACTGCCAATGCACCGATCCGTGCCAATCATGTCGATCCTCGGCAAGGTGGCATGGCCAAAGTACCCTCGGACTGGCGGGATGTGCAGGTTACCCACTCATCCGGAGAAGTCCACACCGTCAAGGTCCGGATTGCGGGAATCGGACATGAGTCGCAGCTGCCGGTGCCGGTCGTCGAATTGACCGGGGTGGCGGGCGGACCTGGATGGGACAGGCTTTGGAACGGCGGATCCTGGATGTATGCCCCTCCACCCTGTCAAGGAGTCGGGTGGTCGACCGTGGGTGATATTGGTTTCAACAGCTTCTGGAAAGTACCCCTTAACGCGGGGGTGTGTTCAAAGCAACCTTTGTTCGAGATCCCACTGTCCTTTCGATACCTGTACTTCGTGTTCGGTTATCAAATGATAACGCCGAACCCACTGGCTATGCGGGGCGGGTCTTACACCGGGTCCATCAACTTTGGCGTCGGGCCGAATCAGGATTTCGACATGGGTGATGTAATGCAACCCGATGATTCTGCATTGACCCTGAACTTCAATCTCGACGTGCAGCACACCCTGAAGGTAGACATTCCTCCTGGTGGCGAAAAAATCGATCTGGTACCAGCCGGTGGCTGGCAAAGCTGGCTGCAAGCCGGGCGCCGGCCTGTGCGTTTGTTCCGCGATCAGACCTTCAATATCTCGGCGTCATCGCGCTTCAAGATGCTGTTGGAGTGTGAGATTACGGGATTCTCTTACGACTGCATGATTAAAGACTCGGTCTCGAAAAAAGCGGTCGAGTTGCAGGTCAGCGTCAGCCTGCCCAATGGCCTGACCGATCTTGCCGAACAACCCGTCAAGCGCCAGCGTCTGAAAGCGGGAGCGGCCAATGCACAACAGTTTAAACCCGGCTTCTATGTCGATAGTGCGCCCGGCGTTCTGCACTTCGAAATTCCGCAAAGCCAGATGGAATTCATGCTGGCACCCGGCGTGGCGTCCAGCTACAGAGGCAGTGTCGCCGTGATCTGGGACTCGGAAGTTTGATGGGCTGCGCATCGATTATTCGAGCCAGCGTGGTGTTCAATGGTGTGAGGTTCAAGGGTATGAAACGTTTGTGGGTACTGTTGGGTTTGAGCGGATTCTCTCTGGCGATTCAGGCCGGGCCGCAAATCAATGTGGGAACGGTTTACGACTATCTGGATGGCGACAAGAGCACATACCTCAAGCGCGTATTCAACAGCGGCGACAGCACGGCCTTCGTCAAGGTCAATATTCTGGAAATCATCTACGACGCGGATGGCACGCCTCGCGAAGTGCCGGTCAAGGCTCAGGCCGATGCCAGCGCTCGTGATGGGCTGATGGCCAGTCCGGCGCGGTTGATCATCCCGGCCAACGGTATGCAGGGCACGCGTCTGTTGGTGATGGGCGAGCGGGAAACCGAGCGCTATTTTCGTGTGCGTTTCGTACCGGTGGTGCCGGAAAAGGAGGACGAGTTCGCGGTGTCCAGCGAAGAGCGCGAGGACTACAAAAAGACCCTGTCGGCGGGCGTCAATGTCATGACCGGTTTCGGCACCGTGTTCTTCGTCCGGCCGCAGAACAGTCGTTATGACAGTGTGGTCGACAACAGCACCGAACGTTACAGGCTGCGCAATAACGGCAACACGGTGGTGGTGATCGATGAGTTCCGCAACTGTTCGCGCAAAAACGAAACCGACTGCGAGCCCACCACCAAGCACCACGTGCTGGCGGGCAAAACATTCGAGTTCGACAAAAAACCGGGGCGCGAATACCGCTTCAACCTGATCGAAGGTGGCTCGAAAAAGGCGTTGCACATCGCTGGCCGGTGACCTCGACATATGCGGGCAGCCGCTGGCGCTCGTGGCTTTCTTTTGACGCAACAGGTACCTGACATGATCAAGCAAGCGGCCATCGTCCTGTGGATGGGCAGCGTGGCACTGATGAGTGCTTCGGCGTTCGCAGCACGAGAAGAACGTACGTTCGAAGTATCGGTGGATGTACCGACGCTGGGGTTTTACGTGATCCCCGCCGAAACGGACTGGATTCATCGGGAGCAGGTTCTGGCCTGGAACATCAACACTTCAACCCTGGGCGGGCTGCGCAAAAACTTCGATGTCAAACACGACACCAGTGCCATCGAGGCCCGGCTGGAGAGCGAACCCTATTTGTTCAATGGGCGTGACGATCAGAACATCTATTTGCGGGTCAGCTTCAATGGCCAGGAACTGAGCCACGACCCGAAATCCCGGGAAGTGGTGTCGGCGGCGCAGGCGATGGCGGGCGGCCGCTTTCCCCTGGAGATACAACCGAAAGCACCTGCCGGCGGCTACAAACCGGGCACTTACTACGGAAATGTCCAGCTGGTTTTCAATGCTGTCGCACCCTGATCGCCGGTGGATGGTTAACGTCAGTCTGACGGCGGTGCCGCCGTCAGACTGACTTCATCTTGCTACTTGAAGCATGGCCGTTTTACTGTCCGGCTCTTCTCAATGCTTCGCGCGTCAAACGCCTCGACAGTTCTTTTTCCTCATCGCCCAGATCGACCAGCAACCGGTCGAAGAGGGCATCGCTCATCGGCTCGTCGGCAAACACTACAGTCTCTGGCACCGGTAGATCGTTCATCAGTGCCCTGAGCCGGTTTCTCAGCACAGCACGCTGGGTGTCGCTCAGCGGTGTGGCGTCGGCCCATTCCCGCTGGGTACTGCGCAACGATTCAAGCTGTTCGGATTGATCCAGGTACTGGCGTTTGTTGGTTTCAATCCGCACCGGCCAGGTTTCGCGCAAATACTGTTCCCAGAAATCCTGTTCAAGCATTTTGTTCACCAGACCATCGCCTTCCTCCAGTTCCAGCACCGTGTCACCGGCCTGCTTGATCATGGCATCGGTGACGCCGGACACGCCCCGGTAAAGCATCTTTTCGGATTGCCAAGGCAGGCCCAGACGTTGTGCCAGACCGGTCTGGTAAGCCAGATAGACTTCGACATCGTCAGGGTTGCCGTCGCGACCGACGATATCGGCCCGGGCTATTTCGTTGACCCGCTCCAGGCGCGCAGCGCCTTTGGCCAAGGTCACCAGCGAGCGTTCCAGTTGCGGGGTATCGGTGGAATACGAATACGCCTCGGAGGCCAGCACATTGATGCCCATGTGATTGAACAACTGTGCGCCGGCATCGGCGCAATCGACCGGGGCAATGGCCATGGTGAACAGCTTCTCCCTGAGCCGGGCATCGATATGCACGGCGTCGAGCATCCGCCATACGCGCTGCAGCAATTGCGCCTGAGCCTGGCCGCCGGCCCGATAGTCGGCGGAGTTTTGGGTGTCGATCAGCACGGCCATGAACCGTTGGGCATCGGGTTCGTCGATCAGCTCAGACCATAAGGTGGCTCGATCCACCCCCCAGCCCGGCACGTCGTTCCAGTGCGAGGCGCTGTAAGTTGAACTGATCATCGGTGGGACCCGCGTGCTTGAGGGCTCGACAGGTTCGGCGGGCAACTGCACGGATCGGCGCAGTGCCTGATAAGTTACCTGATGCACCTCGTGCAGTTGGCCGACATCCAGCCGTGTACGCGCCACGACCCATGCGTCCGGTGAGCCGGATACCACGTCGGGAATCTGACTGATCGGATTCTCGCGCAAGTCCAGAAAGAACCCGCGCGGGCGAGGTTTGGCCAATGTGCCTTCCGGCCAAGTGCTGAGCCCGGTATTTTTCAGGGCCACGACCTTCAGTCTGGGCATGCGCCCGATGTCCGGCAGCCTGCCCAAGGGATTATCTTCAAGCCTGAGGATTTCCAGGAAGGTCAGGTTTCGCAGCTTCTCGACCGCATACGCGTCCAGCACGATGCGGTTGCTGCTCAGTCGCAAACGTTCCAGCCTGTGCAACTGACCGATACCGTAGGGCAACTGAGTCAGTTCACAGCTTTTGGCGCTGAGTTCTCGAAGGTTGGGGAAGTCTTTCAACAGGCCATTTGGCTCGCTGCCGAACTGCGTGTTGTCGAGCTTCAGGACCGTGATCCGATTGAGAAACTGCTTCAGTTCAGGACGTTTTGTCCACCAGGTTTCCAGGTTCAACGGCAACCATTCTCGGGAGAGGTCGAGGGCATAGTGGACAGGGTCGGTGCGGTTGCCGAGTTCCAGGTTTCTGCGCTCGAAACACTCAATGAGGCGTCGGGAAATATGCTGCCCGCCACCGTTCAGAAAACCCTGGGGATCCGGGCCCCAGTGTTGCGGTTGCTGGTACTCCCAACGGTTCAGGATCACCCGCAGTTCATCAAGATCGTCTTCTTCCTGCTCCATGGCCTTGAGCGGCTCACCCTTTTCGATCAGCGCGTTGGCGAACACATCGACCTCGCGTTCACTGAAATGCGGGTACTGGTCGCGAATACGATCATGCACGGTCTCGCCATCCTTGCTCAGCCCGCCGCCGCGCACCAGCAACAGCGTTTCGTGCTCGGCAACGGGGCGAATGGGGGGGCGGGCGAGCAGCGTCCGGCGCTCGCTGGGCGGGGCGGTCTTGGCAATGACCCATTGTCTGAAGAACTCGGCGTCACCCGGTTTATAGCCCAACGCATTTTGTCGAATCCTGCCCATGGCATGGAGGATCGCTTCAAGAAAGCCCTCGGCCTCATGAATCGGTTGATCCGAGGCATTCCGTACCTGGTACTGTCCGGCCTCGTTTCGAATCAATACCCGAACCTGCGTTGCTTCCTCGGGCCCCGCACTGCAACGAAGCTCCCCATCGAATGCACCCTGACGGATCTCGATTCGCAGGTCGCCGAATGTGTTGGTGTAGGTTCGCAACGCCCCCAGCACCAGGCGTTCTGTATCGATGTTGGTCAATGTGTCTTGATACACGCCCTGGGCTGCCCGAACCGATTGCGTCTCGAACTGAAGCTCCCGTGCCCGGGTTTTCAGGCGCAACGGCAGACGTCGTTGTTGCGTCATCTGTTGTTGCTCCTGGAGTGTGGCGTCCTTGATGATTCTTTCCGCAACAGGGATGGGGAGGTCGGGGAAGTCGATGAGCAGCAGGGTGACGTCGGGGGATACTGCTTCGGCGACTTTTTCGGATGCGCCAAGGCGTTGCAGGGTATCGGTCAGCAGTGGGGGGGACGGAGCGCGTTCAACGTGAACCCTGCGCAACACGGTTTCATCGGTGCCGCTGATCTGGCGAATCTGCTCCAGCTGCGTGTCGGTAAACGTGTCGACGCGGTGACCGATGCGACGCATCAATGTCGCGCCTTCCCAGCTGCGCGGGTTTTCCGTTTCGCTGACCCAGGCGCCTTCACCGTTGTGGGTGAGCGCCGGTGCATAAGCCTCGGGGCGTTGCGGATGCTTGATGCGGTGCTGGTCACTGTCGGGGGCTTTTTCCACCTCAAACAGCTGACCATCCAGCGGCAGCAGACGCTTGCCCTGGTGCTGATACAAGCCGAGCGCATCCGGCCGGGCGTCGCTGGGCAAAGCCACGCTGGGTGGTTGTTGATAGGGCGTGAGATCCGGGTTCCACAAGCGGGTCTTGCCATCGGCCAGTTGCACCGGTTTCAGCCCTTCGACAAACGACGAAAGCTTCTGGTTCGCCACTTTGCCCACTGCTGCACCCACGGCGAAAATGCCCAGCTGAACGATGCTTTCAAGCACGCCGATAGCCTGTTCACCTGCTTCGGCCAGACGGCCTTCAGCCAGGTCGACGATGCCCTCGACCACTTCATACGTCAGTTGATAAGCCGTGTAGGCCAGCATCAACTCACCGAGACCGGGTACAAAGGGCATCGCCACCAGTAAGGCGACATTGAAAATATCCGAGAGCATTTTTTCCAGATTGTCCCACCAGGCCCAGCGCGCCATGCGATCGGCGTATTCGGTGGAAATCGCGATCTCTCGCGCGTCATTGAGAATCTTGTTCAGCTTCTGCTGGTAGAGGTACTTCCACAGGTCGCCGTCGAAGCGGGTCTGGCGATCATCTTCGAACCTCGACAGGCTGAACTGCAGGTCCGGCTTGTCCACCGGTGTCTCCCGCCAGCTCGGCATGTTCGAATCAGGGGCAACCTGGTGCCATTTCACCTGGCTCAAGCGCTCATTCAGTCGGGCGAAAAACGCACCGCGCTGGGAATGGGCAATGAACTGGCTGAAGAAGGTTTGATAGTGTCCTGATGCCGGTGCTGGATCGTCCCGTAACTGGCGAGTCAGCTCGGCCATGAACTCGATGGTTGAAGGGTATTGCCTGAGTGGATGCTCGGGGTCGTTGGGGACATAGGCAATCAGTGGCTCGGGGACATTGCTGGTGAGCACATCGGCTGTGATCAGCACGATGCCGGTCAGGGCAACGTCCATCATGACCAGGTTGTAGCAGCTGACGGCTTTACCGTTCCATGTCGGTTTTTTTTGCTCATTGAGCATGCTCTGCACAACGGCGTAGGCGTGTTGGCTGAGGTCTTTTTTTATCAGCGCCATGCGCGCGGCAGCTTTTAATGCACTTTTCTGGCTTTGATTGACCCGGTAGCGCAGCACATTGCTGGCCAGCCTGTCGGTCGGTAGCAGAAATGATTTGAGATGTCGTTCGTATTGAGCACCGAGGTTCAGATCGCGACAGAGTGTCTTGAACTGATCGATGCGCATTTTGTGCTTGAGGGGTTTTATTCTGAAATGCCCCCGGTTGTCAGGGCGAGTAATGAACTCGGAATCCGCGGTGAAGGTTTCGCTGCTCGAGAAGTTGTGCAGCGCCGCATCGAGCAGGGACACCGTGCGGCTTTGAGTGCCGGACGCGAAGTCATGCACCCACCAGGACGTTCCCACTGGCGCATACAGGCGCAGCCAGGTGTCCTTCACATCTTCTTCCAGGCCGAATCGGTCTTTCAGGGCTTTTTTCAGCAGCGGTTCGGCGAAGGCGTAAACGTCTTGCAGTTCGCTGAGCGCCTTGTCCACGCTGTTCTGCGCGACCCAATGATCCTTGATGTCTTCCTTCAAGCGCTGATGTTCGGCTGCCGAGGCGGTTCTGTGCCAGTCGGGAAGATTCAGCCTGACGGTTTTCAGCGCACTGACGCGTTGCAATGATGCATCGGTGAGCCACGGGGGGATGGCATTGCGGATTAATTCGTGATGAGTACTTTCAGGTGTAAGCGGGGTAATCGGCATGGGTTTGTCGTCCAGTCATCCATGATGGGACGACCAGACTAGGCAAGGGGAGGCGCTGAAAAAAGCGCAAATATAAGCAGGGTCCGGGTAGCGTTTACGGCTCGATGCTTCCAATAATCGAGAGCGAAAAATACATAGTTACCGCCACGCCTGGAGCGACGGCTGAAAGGCCCCGGTTAGCGTTCTGCCGTTGTCACCGTGCCCTGGCACATCGTATGGGTGCCGGGTTGCAGATAAGGCGAAAGAATCGGCGCCATGCCCTTGAGCACTTGCGTAGGTAACGCCGAAGTGAATTTGAAATTCTCGGCCGTGCGCCCCGGGACATAGGCGGTGAGGGTGCCGAAATGCCGGTCGCCGATGTAGAACACGAACGTCGCGGTACGGTTGATCGATTTCGAGCTGAGAATCCGCCCGCCGGAACCAATGGCCTCAATGCGGTTGTCGCCGGTACCGGTTTTGCCGCCCATGGCCAACGGGCTACCGTCAGCCAGTTTGAAACTGCCCGCCACGCGTTTGGCCGTGCCGGCATCCACCACTTGTGACAAGGCCTCGCGCATGGCCGTTGCCACCTCGGAAGGCATGACTCGTTTGCCCACATCCGGGTTATTGATCAGTTTGGTTTCGTACGGTGTATCTGCCGCAAAGTGCAGGCTGTCGATACGCAGTGTCGGCATGCGCACACCGTCGTTGAGGATGGTGCCGATCAGCTCCGCCAATGCCGCGGGGCGGTCGCCGGAGCTGCCGATGGCGGTGGCCAGCGAGGGCACCAGGTGATCGAACGGATACCCGACTTTCTGCCAGCGTTGGTGAATGTCGAGGAACGCCTCGATTTCCAGCATAGTGCGGATTCGGCTGTCGCGGGCACCCTTGTGTCGGCTCTTGAACAGCCAGCTATAGACTTCCTGACGCTCGAACTGGCTGGCTTTGACGATCTGGCTGAACTTGGCGTCGGGGTTGTTCAGCAAGTAGCCGATCAACCACAGATCCAGCGGGTGAACCTTGGCGATGAAGCCCTGGTCCGGCAAATCGTAGCTGCCGGGGCCGTAGCTCAGGTAGAGGCGTTCAAGGCGTTCATCGGTCAGTTTTTCTTTAAGCTTGTCGCCTTTGAGGTGCGAGCGCACGAAGGTGTTGAAGCTTTCCTGATCGGCCTGGGGGAATAGATAACGATGCACGGCGGACATGCGAATCGGGGTCGGGCGCATGCCGTCGAGAAAGGTCTCGAGCCGCGCCCGGGTGTCCTTGTTGCGGTATTTCTTCCAGAACTTCAGCAGGAACGAGGTGCCTTCTTTGTCGGCGAATGAGGCCAGGTATTCCTGGCGCCGGGGGTCGCGATCATCCTTGAGCAGTTCGGCGCTGTTGTTGGGACCGGAATAGGTGGTGTAGCGCACCAGGTCGCGCATCAGCCGAATGAACGGCAGGTTGATTGACTCACGAATGGCATCACGCAGGGTCGGCAGGCGGCCGTTGTCTTCCTTGCGAAAGTTATTGAAGGTATGCAGCCCGCCACCGGTGAAAAAGGCTTCGCCAGGGCTGGCGGAGTATTTGCGATCCAGCGCGGCATTCAGCATGTTCGGAAGGTTGCGGTCTTTGTTCTGTATCAGGTAATCGACGGCCCAGCGGCTCAGACGGTCCTGGTCCGGGACCTCGACTTTTTTCAGTTCAGGGACGCTCATCTCTGCGTACTTATCGTGCAGCTCGGCAATGATCTGCAGGTAAGTGGTGAGCACGCGCATTTTTGCGGTGGAGCCCAGTTCCAGCTTGCTGCCCTCATTGATGTCGAACGGCTGGTCGGTGCTGTCGGTCTGCACCCGTACCCGCGAGCCGTCCGGTGTCAGTTCGAACAGGGTGAAGCTGTAGCGCACCTCTGTGGTGCTGGTCGGTGTGAGCAGACGTTCGCCAATCAGGCCGATTTCCGCTGCATAAGTCGGGTCGGCCAGATGTTTGAGGTACGCGGTGGCCTGGGTTTGCAACTCGCCTTGCAGCGTGCTGGTGGCGGACAGGTCGAGGCGGTCGAGGTCATACAGCGGACGGTTGAGCAACCCGCCCAGACGGCTGCGCGCCACACTGATGCCCTTGTTGGTTTCGATGGGCTGAATAGTGGGCTGGGTGGCCCAGTCGCGGTAGGTCACTTTACTGGCCAATGCCGCCGCCGCGAGTGGCGCATCGATCACGCCATTCTGCGCCAGCAGGCGAATATGACTGTCGGTGAGACTGGCCAATTCATCACGGCCCTTGGTCAAGTAATGGGAAGGGCGACGCTGAGCAATCATCAGTGACAGCATTTCACGCAGGGCCAGACCTTTTTCCGACAGACTTTTCGGATCCGTATCGGTACTGGCCAGCCGTTTGTTGGCCTGGTTGAAATCGGCGCCGTACCAGACGCGCAAACCTTCGGCCATGCCATGCACTTCACCGTGGCCCGGTACCGCCGACAGCGGAACACTGTTGAGGTAATCGCGAATCACATTTTGCCGGACCTGGAGGGTTTCCGGCCCCGCTTGATAGGCCCGCACGCTGGCGGAAATCATTTGCCGGATCTTTTCCGCGCCCGACACCGTCAAGCCGTCGGGGGAATGTCGATACTTCTCAAGCTGCGTCGCCAGCGTACTGCCGCCGGCCGACTGGCCGGGCAGGCGCAACAACTTGGCCACTTGGGACCACGCCGCCATGCCGAACCGTGGCCAATCCACGGCGGGGTTGGCCAAAGGCTGACGGGGATCGAGCAAAAAGCGGTTTTCGATGAAGAGCAAACTGTTGACCACTACCGGAGGGATCGCCGCAAAGCTCGAATAGAGCTGTTGTGGATATTTGAATTGATACAGCGGTGCCGCGCGGCAATCGGTGATCGACAACCCAGCCTGGATTTTTTCGGCATAGGGCACGAAAAAGCCCTTGTCGCTGTACTTCATCAGCGCCGGGGAAAAGCGGGTTTGTGCCGACACTACGTAATCGCGCTTGAGCAGGCGCGGCAGAAATTCATCCAGGGAGCTGTAACCCAGGCGTTGATCGAATGGGCCTGCGCCAGGGTAGCGAATGGCGTCGCTGGGGCCGGGCTGCAGCTCGTACTTCAGCGAGGCGGCATATTTGCTGATTTCCCGGGCCTGAAACTTGGAGGTACGCATTTCCTTGGCCGCGGCGAGGCCGAGGACAATCAGAATAATCAGCAGCAGCAACCAGAAAGCCCCCCAGCCGTGTCGGGAACGACGGGGTTTCTCAGGTAAAGGCGCTTCATCCACTCGTTCAGTCGGAACCACAGTTTTACTCGAATCGGTTTGCCACAAAGCGCCCATAGTCGACTGATCCATTCACGCAGATTGATCGGACTTGTTTGAAGCTTAGACGGTGGTTGGGGTTGGTGAAAAAATTGTGAATAACCAAATGTCAGGTATGCCCCATCACCTGTGGCAAGAGAGCTTTTGTGGTGAAGGATCTGTTGTGGCGAGGGAGCTTGCTCCCTCGCCACAGGGGGGGGGTGTCTTCTGTAATGGCTGAGCTAGACGCATCAACGAGGTAAATGCCGCCTACGCAGGGGCATGACGATGCACCATTGCTGTGCAATACTCGGCGCCGTTTCAGTGGCGAATAATCCTACAAAAGTCAGGTAATGCCCCTCCGAAAACCGCGCTTTTGCCGAGAGTTATGGCTGAATGTTGTGGTTTATAGAGTGAAAAACCCTACTGGAAGCTTTTTATACTGCACGCCCGCTGATCTTGCAGGTTTTGTCCTGCAAGACGGGTCTGCCCATGAGGCTGGCCCGGTTTCGCAGAAGCGCTGGCTTATCGGTCGGTGCTTCGACACTCGGTGGTCAAATCCAATAACAAGACGAGGTTGTACCTATGCCAGTCGGCAATCACCTGCCTCACGGCGAGACCGCTCAGGGCGGCCCGCTTAAACGCGAACTCGGCGAACGGCATATTCGCTTGATGGCGCTCGGTGCCTGTATCGGCGTCGGCCTGTTCCTGGGTTCGGCCAAGGCCATCGAAATGGCCGGCCCGGCCATCATGCTCTCCTACATCATTGGCGGTCTGGCGATCCTGGTGATCATGCGCGCCCTCGGCGAGATGGCCGTGCACAACCCGGTCGCCGGCTCGTTCAGCCGTTATGCACAAGACTACCTTGGCCCCTTGGCAGGCTTTCTGACCGGCTGGAACTACTGGTTCCTGTGGCTGGTGACCTGCGTCGCGGAAATCACCGCGGTGGCGGTGTACATGGGCGTCTGGTTCCCCGACGTGCCGCGCTGGATCTGGGCACTGGCGGCGCTGGTCAGCATGGGCTCGATCAACCTGATCGCGGTGAAAGCCTTCGGTGAGTTCGAATTCTGGTTTGCCCTGATCAAGATCGTCACCATCATTGCGATGGTGGTCGGTGGCATCGGCATCATTGCTTTCGGTTTCGGCAACGATGGTGTGGCGCTAGGGATTTCCAATCTCTGGGCCCACGGCGGCTTCATGCCCAACGGCGTGCAAGGCGTGTTGATGTCCCTGCAAATGGTGATGTTCGCCTACCTCGGTGTCGAGATGATCGGTCTGACCGCCGGTGAAGCCAAGAACCCGCAGAAGACCATCCCCAATGCGATCGGCTCGGTGTTCTGGCGGATTCTGCTGTTCTACGTCGGCGCCTTGTTCGTGATCTTGTCGATCTACCCGTGGAACGAAATCGGCACCCAGGGCAGCCCGTTTGTGATGACCTTCGAGCGTCTGGGCATCAAGACCGCCGCCGGCATCATCAACTTCGTGGTGATCACCGCTGCGCTGTCGTCCTGCAACGGCGGCATCTTCAGCACCGGGCGCATGCTCTATAGCCTGGCGCAGAACGGCCAGGCCCCGGCCGGTTTCGCCAAGACCTCGAACAACGGCGTGCCCCGTCGCGCATTGCTGCTGTCGATCGGTGCGTTGCTGCTGGGCGTGTTGCTTAACTACCTGGTGCCGGAGAAGGTCTTCGTCTGGGTCACCGCGATTGCCACCTTCGGCGCGATCTGGACCTGGGTGATGATCCTGCTGGCCCAGCTCAAGTTCCGCAAAGGCCTGAGCGCCAGCGAACGTGCCGGCCTGAAATACCGCATGTGGCTGTACCCCGTCAGCTCGTATCTGGCGCTGGCATTTTTGGTGCTGGTGGTCGGCCTGATGGCGTACTTCCCGGACACGCGCGTGGCGCTGTATGTCGGGCCTGCTTTCCTGGTGCTGCTGACGGTGTTGTTCTACGTGTTCAAGCTGCAACCGACCAATGTGTCGCAAGGTGCGGTGCGTTCGGCTTCGTAAGTCGTAACGCCAGAAACGCAAAAGCCCCGGTCGAGATGACCGGGGCTTTTTTGTGGGTGCTGTCTAGTCCTGAAGAAGGTTTACACCTGTTTCAGGATTAGACATGGCGCCGATCTCCTGTGGCGAGCGAGCTTGCTCGCGCTGGGGCGCGTAGCGGCCCTAAAATGGTCACCGTTCAACCGGATTACGACTGCTGCGCAGCCGAGCGGGAGCAAGCTCCCTCGCCACAAAAGCCCCTCACCACAAGAATTGGCTTGTCTCCATGTCAGACGACGGCGACTTGTGCCGGTCGATTCAACCGCTTGTTGAAATCCAGCCAGGCCCCCAGCAACGCCATCAACCCGACTCCCAGCAGTGCACTGAATATCTGCATTGCCAGTGTGTTCCCGCCCAAGGCGTTGAGCATGTCTGCCAACGGCGCCAGCACCACGCCAAAGCAGAAGACTTCCAACGAATAACGACCCATGCGACAGCTTTGTTGCGCCAGCCAATGTCGGGTCCAGCCCATGTCCGGCAACAACCTGGCGGTGACGTAGGCGAGGGCGAGGAAGTGCAGCAGGCGCGCTGGCGAAAGGTTGGTCTTGCTGATCGGATAGAGCCATTCGCCGAGCTGTTGGGGCATGAAGGCGTCATGCACGCCAGGCCACTTCCACGACAGTGCGATCAGCCCGGTCAGCAGCAAATAGGTCAGCGCGGCGATGAATACCGGCTGCCGAGTCAGCGGTCGAGGTTGCGACAGCCGAGGCCTTTGCCCATGAATCGCCGCCGCGCCACCGAGAATAAACAGCAGCTGCCAGGCCATCGGATTGAAAAACCACACGCCACCGTCGGTGCCCGCCAGGTTCCACTGGAGCCATGGCGCCAGCAGATACAAGACCACCGACATTCCCACCACGTATTCAGCCTTGCGCAGCAGCATCGGCAGCACCAGCGGCAGGCCGAGCAGCAACAGAATGTACAGCGGCAAGGGGTCCATCAGGTTCGGTTTGAAGCGCAGCAACAGCTCATCCATCAATGCCTGCTGCGGATTGCTGAGGAAGTACTGCAAGCCCATTTCCTGCACCAGATCACGGGTTTCCACGTGGCTGTTGGCGAAAAACACGATGCCCATCAGCAGTGCCAGCAAAAAGATATGCACTACATAAAGCACCCAGGCGCGTCGCAGGATTTTCACCGTGGCGACCATGAAACCGTCGCGCCGGGCGATTTT
This sequence comes from Pseudomonas wuhanensis, assembly GCF_030687395.1. GTDB lineage: Bacteria > Pseudomonadota > Gammaproteobacteria > Pseudomonadales > Pseudomonadaceae > Aquipseudomonas > Aquipseudomonas wuhanensis. The sequence continues at coordinate 1,368,347 of NZ_CP117430.1, forward strand.
GCCGTAGGCCAGCACGGCCGCGTACCCGGCCAGGAACACGAAGATCTCCGCCGCATCGCTGAAGCCGAAGTTGCGCACCGTGAACTGCGCGAGCGGGTTCTGCGGCACGTGATCCCAGAAGATGAAGATCAGGGCCAGGCCGCGAAAAAAGTCGATTCGGTAATCGCGTTCAAACGTCATGACGGCAGGCTCTTGAACGGGGTTGTTGGGTAGGAGCGGCGCGCAGGGTGGCGTGATTCGCGGCTAATTGCAAAAGCCTGGATATTACCGAATGTCTCAGTTGCCTATAGCGAACGGACGGGACTGCGTGTCCGTTGGTCTGCCGGGCAGTTCGCGCGCCAGAACGCCCACTGATGACGGTCTGTCGAACATCTACACTTCGATTTTCAGGAGTGTGAAACGTGAAAGTTTCGCTGATTGTCCCGGTATTCAATGAAGAGCAGGCGATCAACCTGTTTTATCAGGCGGTGCGTCGCGAATTGAAACTTGACCCGTGTGAGGTCGAGATCGTGTTCATTAATGACGGCAGTACCGATCAGACAGCTGAGCAGGCCAAGGCGCTGGCGCAGGTCGATGAACAGGTATTGCTGGTCAACTTTTCGCGCAACTTCGGCAAGGAACCAGCGTTGTTTGCCGGGCTGGAATACGCCACCGGCGATGCGGTGATTCCCATGGACGTGGACCTGCAGGATCCGATCAGCGTCATCCCTCGGTTGATTGCCGAGTGGCAAAAGGGCGCTGATGTGGTGCTCGCCAAACGCCGCAATCGTGACAGTGACAGTTATTTGAAACGCCACAGCGCATCGCTCTTCTATCATTTGCTGAACAGGATTTCCTACACCCGGATCGAAGAAAACGTCGGGGATTTCCGGCTCATGGACCGCAAGGTGGTCAATGTGATTCGCGCACTTCCCGAGCATCAGTTGTTCATGAAGGGCGTTCTGTCCTGGGCCGGGTTCACCACGGCGGTGGTCGAATATGAGCGGGCCCGGCGAGTGGCGGGACGCAGCAAGTTCAATGGCTGGAAACTGTGGAACCTGGCGCTGGAAGGCATTACTTCGTTCAGCACCGTGCCGTTGCGGTTGTGGACTTACATCGGTGGCGGCATTTCGATCTTCGCGGTGCTGTACGCGGTGTACATGGTGCTGGACAAGATTTTCTTCGGTAACAATGTCCCCGGATATCCCTCGCTGATGACGGCCATTCTGTTTCTCGGCGGCGTCCAACTGATCGGTATCGGCATCCTCGGCGAGTATGTCGGCCGCATCTACATCGAAGCCAAGCACCGGCCCCGTTATGTGGTCAAAGACGTCATTGGCGGCACAGACCGGCTCGGGCTTTAGCATGGGCAGACTGGGCGACTTTTTCAGCAAAGAACTCGGGCGTCGTCGGGTCTGGTTGTTTTTCCTGATCGCGATCCTTATTTATGTCATTCCGCTGATCCTCGCGGACTATCCCTACATCGATGACAACTGGCGCTCGCTGTCGGCCGGTACTGCCTGGGCGGGGCAGGGGCGGTTGTTCACCGAGCTGTTCTACAACCTGCTGACATTCAGTGATGCGGCACCGAACATTTTTCCGTTGCCGCTGTTGATCGCCGCGCTGGCCATGGCCTCGGCGTTGACCAGCCTGACCTTTCATTACTACCCGCAGCCGACGATATCCTGCTGCCTGGTGCTGTTGCCGCTCTGGTACAACCCGTTCTTCCTGCAGAACCTGTCTTATCAATACGACGGGCCGGCCAATGCCTTGAGTCTGGTGGCAGTGATCTACGCAATCACTTTTCGTCATCCCTCGCGCATTTTGCAATGGCTGGTACCGGCTTTCCTGATTGCGCTGGCGCTGGGGTTCTATCAGGTGAGCCTGAATGTGTTTCTGGGCCTGTGTTGCCTGGAACTGCTCAGGGGCGCGAATGACAACTGGGCCTGGCGGCAGTGGTACGAATTGATCGGCTGGAAATTCGCCCAGGCAGGGCTCGGCGGGTTGATCTACAGCGTCACGGCTTATCCGTACATGAATCGCGATCGCGCCTTACTGCTGAACTGGGCAGCGGAGCCTTTGCTGCAACTTGAAATCAACATCGGCCGGGTGCTGGAAAAAGTCGCGCTGCTGTTTCACGGTGGATTCACTTGGGTGTTCGCCGTGCTGCTGTTGTGTGCGCTTGTGGGCAGCGCGCGGTTGGCCCGCAGCGTGATTGAACGCCACGACACCGGGCTGAGAAAAATCGTGATGGGCCTGGTGTGTGTGCTGACAGTGCCGGTCGTGACCCTGCTGGTGTCGGGTGCCGCGCTGTTTTTCCGCGACTTCAATGAAGGCGCCAGAACCTTGATGGGGTTTGCGGTGTTGCTGGTGCTGTTGTTTTATTTGAGCCATCTGGCGCTGGCGCCCATTCATGAGCGGCTGCCGCTGTTGTTGGCGGTGCCTCTGTTGGCCATGCTTTCGTTGTCTTACGCCTATGGCCGCGTGCTGACGGTGCAGAACACCTTTGCGTCCAGCGCATTGTTTTCCCTGGGGCATGACATTGCGGCCCAGCGGCAACTGTACGAGGCCAAGCGCATTTACCTGGCGGTGAGTTATTCCGATCACTGGCTGGTGGGGGCTGCGGGCTCGTTCAAGCAAATGCCGGTCTTGCATTATCTGCTGAACATCAACTTCTTCATGCTGGCTGAAAACCTGCCGAAGGCTGGCATCACTAATGTGGTCGCGGAGAGGGCGCGGCGCAACGCGACCCTGGTCGGTTACCAAGGTTATCCACCGCTGGTGGAGAGCCAGTTCTATCGCATCTATCTGCTGGGCGATTACGGTTTTATCGTCATGAAAGAGCCGACCCCGATCACCACGCTTCAGTGGTAAACAATGAGGGGATCGGCCGGTGAGCGCCTCTTCGATCTATCCTGAAAACTTTCCATCCCGGCTCGCCGACGGGGCAGGTCTGTTGGCGGTGTTAGCCATCGCGTTGTTCGCAAGGTTTCACTCCATCACCGTGCCGGTCATCTGGTACGACGAGGCCTACAGCCTGCTACTGGCCGAGGGCTCGCCTGCGTATATCTGGGCCACGACAGCGCGGGATGTTCATCCGCCGCTTTACTATGTCTTGCTGCATTTCTGGATGTTGCTGTTCGGCAATGGCGTGTTGGCTGCGCGATCCCTGAGTGCACTGGCCGATGTCGGCACGCTGTTGCTGTGCATTAAATTGATGAGTCTGGTGACAACGCGAAAGGCGACCTGGATAGCGGCAGTGTTGTTGGCATTGCTACCGATATCGGTGCGCTACAGCCAGGAAGTGCGAATGTACACCTTGCTCGGTTTCTGGCTGATGGGCGCGACCGTGGCGCTGGTGTGCTGGATCAAGGCACCGGATCAAAAGCGTTATCCGGTTTTTTACGTGCTGCTGATGACGGCTGCTTTCTATACGCATTACTTCGCCGCGCTGTGTGTTTTGGTGCATTGGCTGTGTTGGTGGCGAGTGCGAGATGAAGGTCGGTCCACGGCAATACCGATTCGTGCGTGGGTCTTGGCCAACAGCGCAATCGTCGTGTTGTACCTGCCATGGCTACCCGATTTGCTCGATCAATTGCTGCGAATGGACGGGCTCGAGTGGATACCGCCGCTCACCTGGCAAGCGGCGCTGACCCTCGTTTGGCAACTGGTGATGATGGAGGGAGCCGTCAGCCATTCATCCTTATGGCGTGTGTTGCCCTCGGTGTTGATCGTTGTTTGCGCTGCTGCGGTGCTGCTCAAGGCACGCCATGAGCGACCTTTCAGTGTCTTGCTGGTGGGCTATTTTTTTGTACCGGTGCTGACCGTTTTTCTGGTGTCGCTGATCGTGCCGGTTTTCAATGCCAGATACCTGGTGTTCGCTGCCGCCGCGTTGCCCCTTATCGTTGCGCTCGCGCTGGACGTATGGAGCGAACGCCACACCGCGCTTGCCGCTGTCGCCATGGCTTTGGTTTTGTTGGCAGAAATACATGGGCTTTTGGCGGTCTACGCGCAAACGGATGAGATGAACGGGACAAGCATTCGCAAAGACGCAAGGCTGGACGCCGTGGTCGAAGGTCTTGGTCGCAAAGTCCGTCCGGGTGACGAGATCGTTGTGGATAACCTGTATTGGTATTTGCCGTTTACGTACTACAACCCGACAGGTATTCAGCCGAGGTTATACGCCTTCAAACCACCGACCGGCACCCTTTGGGGAACCGCCGAATACGGTGGTTGGGCACTCATCCCCCGTCATTTGCGTTCGATTCTCTTCGACGATTTTTCAACCTTGAAACTGAATGCCAAGAGGATCTGGTGGGTCACGGGCAACGCTCGTCCTGAACATGACGCCTTGTTTCCCGAACACTGGAAACAGGTGCAGATGCTGAAGGAAGGGGACAGCGAAGCCCGATTGTTCATCCGAGGGGAAGCGCCAAACCCTGAGGTTGGCGCGCAAACACGGCCTATGCAGCCGCCAGTTCATTAGGCTCAAAACTATCCGTCCGCGCCATCTGCCACATCCGCGAGTAAAACTCGCCGTTCACTTCACCGGTGAGCAACTCGCCCGGTTTCAGGAACACATGCAACTGCGAGAACAGTTTGATCTCGGTCGCCGACATGCGTCGCACCAGATGCTTGGCCGACAGTTGTGAAGGATGATCGAGACCCGCGGCGGCGAGCATTTCGGCCAGGGCTTTAAGCGTATTGCGATGGAAGTTAAAGACGCGCTGCGCCTTGTCTGGAACCACGAGGGCGCGTTGACGCAGAGCGTCCTGGGTGGCGACGCCGGTCGGGCATTTGTTGGTGTGGCAGCTTTGCGACTGGATGCAGCCGATGGCGAACATGAAGCCGCGCGCGGAGTTGGCCCAGTCGGCGCCGATGGCCAGGACGCTGGCGATGTCGAAGGCGCTGACGATCTTGCCGCTGGCACCGAGTTTGATTTTGTCCCGCAGGTTCAGGCCCACCAGCGTGTTGTGCACGAACAGCAAACCTTCGCGCATTGGCACGCCGATGTGGTCGGTGAACTCCACAGGCGCGGCGCCGGTGCCACCTTCCTTGCCGTCGACCACGATGAAGTCCGGGAGGATGCCGGTTTCCAGCATGGCCTTGGCGATGCCCATGAATTCCCACGGGTGGCCCAGGCAAAACTTGAAGCCCACCGGTTTGCCGCCGGACAGTTCACGCAGCTGCGCGATGAAGTGCATCAGTTCGATCGGCGTGGAAAACGCGCTGTGGCGTGACGGTGAGATGCAGTCTTCGCCCATCAGGATGCCGCGGGTTTCGGCGATTTCCTGCGTCACCTTGTGCTTGGGCAAGATCCCGCCATGGCCGGGTTTGGCGCCTTGGCTCATCTTGATTTCAATCATTCGCACCTGCGGGCTCGACGCCTGGGCGGCGAAGCGTTGCGGGTCGAAGCGGCCATCGGCGGTGCGGCAGCCGAAGTAGCCGCTGCCCAGCTCCCAAGTCAGGTCGCCGCCGTTTTCCCGGTGATAGGCGCTGATGCTGCCTTCGCCGGTGTCATGGGCGAAGTTGCCGAGTTTGGCACCCTGGTTCAATGCGCGAATGGCGTTGGCGCTGAGGGAGCCGAAGCTCATGGCCGAAATGTTGAACACCGACGCCGAGTACGGCTGGGTGCACTGCGGGCCACCGACCATTACCCGGAAACTGCTCGGGTCGCTCAATGGTGCCGGGCGCATGGAATGGCCAATGAATTCGAAGCCAGACTGATACACATCGATCAGCGTGCCGAAGGGTTTGTCGGCACTTTCATTCTTGGCTCGTGAATAGACCAGCGAACGCTGGGCCCGGGAGAAGGGCAGGGCGTCGCTGTCGGATTCGAGCAGGTACTGGCGGATTTCCGGGCGAATACCCTCCACCAGATAACGAATATTGCCCAGGATCGGGTAATTACGGCGCACCGCGTGTGGGCTTTGCAACAGGTCGAACAGCCCTACGAGGCTGAGGACGCCGGTGACGGCAGTGATCGGCCAGAGCCAGTCGTGTTGCAGAAAGGGCAGGCTGGCGAGGGTGAATATCACACACACGGCAAAGAAGGCGTAGCGGCTCAGGAGGGACAGGCTCATACGGTTTCCTTGGGGTCGGACTCGGTAAGGGTAGGGCAGTGGCACACAGGCTTTTGTGGCGAGGGAGCTTGCTCCCGCTCGGCTGCGCAGCAGTCGCAAAACCTGCTGACGGGATTTGTCTGACTGAACGCATTGCCTGTTTTGGGATCGCTTCGCGATCCAGCGGGAGCAAGCTCCCTCGCCACAAGATCTCCTGTGTTAGAACAGGACGTCAGGCATTCTGCGCCTGGGGAAAAAACGAAAACAGCCCGGATTGAGATTTGATCCCTTATTCGGCTGGTCAGACAGTCGCTTTCGATTGCCGTACCGGCAACTCGACCCGAAAGGTGCTACCCACCCCGACTTCGCTACGCACCGAAATATCGCCCTGGTGTTTTTTCACGATGCCATAGGACAGGGACAACCCGAGCCCTGTCCCCTGGCCCACCGGTTTGGTGGTGTAGAACGGGTCGAATATTTTCTGCAGGTTGTCCGGCTCGATGCCTATTCCCGTGTCCGCGACCTCGATCGACACCGTTTCACCTTCAAGCCCGGTGCGTAGCGTGATGGTGCCCCGTTCCGGCCCCATCGCCTGAGAGGCGTTGACGATCAGGTTCATGATCACCTGATTGATTTGCGATGGCAGGCATTCGATGTCGGGCAGCTCTTTATACTCCTTCACCACATCGGCTTTGTACTTGAGTTCATTGGCGACGATGTTCAGGGTCGACTCGATGCCTTGTTGCAGATTGGTCCACTGCCATTCCTGATTGGAGTCCACGCGGGAGAAGTCCTTCAGGTCTTTGACAATCTGCCCGACTCGGCCGATGCCGTCCTTGGACTCCTTGATCAGCAGCGGAATATCTTCGCGCAGGAAGTCCAGTTCCACCCGCTCACGTAACTGACCGAGACGGTCGATGACCTCGCTTGAGCCAATGGCGTTTTCCGCCTCCCGATAGGCATCGAGCATGGACTGCAGTTGCTTGAAGTAGCCATCGAGGGCACCAAGGTTGGAGGAAATGAAGCCAATGGGATTATTGATTTCATGGGCGACGCCCGCCGCCAGTTGTCCCAGCGAGGCGAGTTTTTCCGACTGCACCAGTTGGCTTTCCAGTTGTTTGCGCTCGTCGATTTCCCGCTGCAACGCCTCGCTGGCCTGCTTGAACTGGTCCGTGCGCTGATCCACCAGATGCTCCAGATGGCTCATCTGAATAGACGCCCGTTCGGTCATTTCCCATTTGGTGAGCAGGGTGTTGGCCATTTGCTGGACTTCAATGTTGTCGAACGGCTTTTTCAGAATCAGCAGGCGGTCGTGGGCGTGCAAGCGTTCCAGCAGTTCATCCCAGGAATAGTCGGAATAGGCGGTACACACTACAACTTGCAGCTGCGGGTCTTCCTGCCACAGATGCTCGATGGTCTGTGCACCGTCCCAACCCTCGGGCATGCGCATGTCGACGAAGGCCAAGGCGTAGGGGCGGTTTTCCTGTAATGCCTGGATGAGTTTGCTCAGACCCTCCTGGCCGCCATAGGCCGAATCCAGCTCGAACAACAGGTTAGTGGACTTCACTTCGTCACCGAACAGCGCGGCCTCCATTTCGTCCAGCTCTACATGTTGCGCCGATGTCGGGGTGAGGATCTTGCGAAAGTCTTCATGGATGGACGGCGTGTCGTCAATCAACAGAATGCGTCGGTTCGAAAGATCGCTCATGCTTCCTCCATGACGGGTTTCAACGGGATCTGCAACGTGAACAGTGCACCTTTGCCCGGTCCGTCGCTGTGGGCGGTGAGATGGCCGTTCATCTCGATCGCGGCCAGGGCACAGCTGTGCAGGCCGAAGCCGTGACCTTCCTTGCGGGTGGTAAAACCGTGGGCAAAGATCCGCGTCATGTTCTCCGGCTCGATGCCTTCACCGTCATCCTTGACGCTGATTTGCAGGATCGTGTCCTCGACGACTTTCACCCCAAGGGTCATTTGCCGAGGGCGATTGCTGAGGTCGGTCATGGCGTATTTGGCGTTACTGATCAGGTTGATCAGGATCAGCAACAACCGGTGCTTGTCACCCATGACTTGCGGTACATCGCCGTACTCCTTGACCACCGTGACGTGATGGCGGGTCAGGGCGCCGGCATTCATCCGCAGGGCGTCTTCCAGCAGTTCGCTGATGTGCAGCGGCTCCATCAGGCTGTTGGCACCCGCGTAGGACTGCTGGGTGGCAACGATGTCCTTGATGTGGTCGACGCTTTTGCTCAGTTGCGCGAGTTCATCGGCCATGCCTTGTTGTTCAAGGGCAATGGCATCCACCAGTTGGTTCAGGTAACCGGGCAGCAGTTTTCCTTTCTCGTCCTGGGTCAGGAAAACGCCCAGGTCGTCTTGATGCGCGTTGATCAGCTGCATCGCCTTGCCCAATCCCTGGGCCTTGCTGCTACGCAGCTTGCGGGTGACCAGGTCGGCCGAGATGTTCACGCTGTTGAGCACGTTGCCGACGTTGTGCAGCACGTTAGTGGCGATTTCAGCCATGCCGGCCTGGCGCGCGGTGTCGAGCAGTTCACTCTGGGTATCCTTGAGTTCGCGGGTGCGCTCTTCGACCCGTTGTTCGAGGATCTCGTTGGCCGTTTGCAGTTCCTTGTTGACCCGATTGATCTCACCGAAGCTGCGCATCAGGCGAGTTGCCAGGTACACCAGCACCATCACCAGCAGCGTCGAAAACACCAGCATGTAGAAGTGGTAGCGCTGGTCGATTGCCTCGGTTTGCTGCTGATCCCGGTTTAGCAGACTGGTGATCTCGTCCAGCCGTGCGGCCACAGGAACGGCTTCAATGTTTTGCAGCAGCCGATTGACCACGGGTTGTTCCCGCAGTATCAGCGCGATGTGATTGCTCAAGACGTCGATCGGGCTATGAAACTGCTCCGGTAATCGGTCCTTGTTCACCCGTAGTTTGTTCAGCCCGACCAGGATATCGGCGGCTTTGTCGTCGGAGGTGACCTGGGCGAACTCCAGGCTGCTGAGCAGCAAGTCGTAGGTGTCGGTGGCAATGTTCTGGAGTTGCAGTTTGTCTTCGTCGAGCAGTCGGGTAAGCGGTTCCTGAATGTCGTCTTCGGCAGTGGGCAAAAACGCCAGTGAGTTGCGCAGCACCGCGTTGTGGGATTTGAACTGCTCCACCAGCCGGGTTTTTTCCTGAACGGCGGTGTGGTACGCGTCATGGCCGGCGTGCCAGATGGGGTCGTTGCGGCCGTGATTGGACTCCATGGTCTCGAATTGCTCCCACAACTGGGTCATCTCGTTCAGCGGTGCAACCAGTGGATCGTAATTGTGGCTAATGGCAATTCTGGCCTTGAGAATCTCGGTTTCCCACTGCGCATTGAGCTGTTTGATCTGGCCGATCAGGCCCCGGGACTCGGCGTACGTCGAAGTCTGGTCGGAGCTTGATTTGAGGTACAGAAACAGCAATGTCGAAGCCAATATCAAGGCCACGCCACTGAGCAATGCCAGGTGGCGACGGTGGTAAGTTTTCATAAAGGTTTGCCTCCCCACTCACCGGTCAGGGTCTTGAGGAATTTGATGATCAGGTCCTTGTCCTTGTCGGAGGGCACACGACCGAGCTGGAATTTGAACATCACGTCCACCGCTTCTTCGAGGGTTTTCGCCGAGCCGTCGTGAAAGTACGGCGCCGTCACGGCGACGTTGCGCAGGCTCGGCACCTTGAACACGTTGCGGTCCTCTTCAGCCTTGGTGACCAGATAGCGCCCCAGATCGGCTTCGGTGGGGTTGCCTCGAACCTCGAAGTAGTCGCCCATGACCCCGAACTTCTGGAACATGTTGCCGCCGATATTCACCCCCTGATGGCAGGCGATGCAGCCGTAGTCCTTGAAGCGTTGGTAACCGTACTTCTCCTCGATCGTCAGAATATCGGTATTGCCCAGCAGGTATTGGTCGAAACGCGAGTTGGCGCTGAGCAGCGTGCGCTCATAGGTGGCCAGGGCTTTTTGCACATTGTTCATGGTCACGCCGTCCGGGTAGGCCTGGGCGAACGCGCTTTTGTAAGCTGGGTCTGCGGACAGCACCTCGACCACATGCTCCCAATGACTGCCCATTTCGCTGGGGCTTTGCACCACTTCGTGGGCCTGTGTTTCCAGGGTGTCGGCGCGGCCGTTCCAGAACTGTCGGAAATTCAGACTAGAGTTGAAGACGCTGGGGGTGTTGATCGTCAGGGGATCGCCTTTGAAGCCAATAGACAATGCTTTGTCGTCTGCGCCTCCGCTTTCCAGACGATGGCAACTGGCGCAGGACAGGCTGTTGTTGACCGACAGGCGTGGTTCGTTGAACAAGCGGCGACCGAGTTCGACTTGCAAGGGATTCTGCTGGGGCACCGCGGGCAAGGGTTTGAGCGGTTCGTCCAAAGGTGCGCCGTTGGCTATCAGACAACATCCGAGTAGCGGCGCAAGAAGCAGGTAGTAGAAGGGGCTCGACATCTTATGATTCCTTGGCGCAGGCCCTGGGTGTCGTTGCACATCGGTCATGGGGTGGTGGATGAGGCGGTCTGCACGGACGTCAGGTATTGGACGAAGGCGTCCGGCTCCACGGCTTTGCTGAAGTAGTAACCCTGGCCTTCCTCACACTGGAGGCCCTTGAGAAAATTCAACTGTTCGAGGGTTTCTACCCCTTCGGCAATGACGGCCAGTTTGAGACTCTTGCCCAGGCTGATGATGGCGCTGACCAGGGCCGCGTCATTGCTGTCACAGCTCAGGCCGCGAATGAATGACTGGTCGATTTTCAACACATCGATGGGAAACCGTTGCAGGTAACTCAGGCTGGAATAGCCGGTGCCGAAGTCATCGATGGCCAGTCGTACGCCCAATGCCTTTAGCTGATTCAGCGCGACCATCGTGGCATCGACATTCTGCATCAATACGCCTTCGGTAATTTCCAGCTCCAGTAAGGTGGGGTCCATACCGGTTTGCTTGAGTATCAGCTCTATACCTTCGACAAAGTCCCGCTGACGGAAATCGATGGCCGATACGTTCACCGACATGTAGAGCTTCGGCAGGCCTTTTGCCTGCCAGGCACGGGCTTGTCGGCAGGCCTGGGCAAGCACCCATTTGCTCAACGGTACGATCAAGCCGCTGTCCTCGGCCACACCGATGAAATCGGTTGGGTAAACCCAGCCTTGCCCCGGCTTTTGCCAGCGGATCAATGCCTCGGCGCCGACCACCTTGCCGCTGCCCAGGTCGAGTTTGGGCTGGTAGTGCAGGACAAATTCGTTGCGTTCCAGCGCCAGGCGAATACCCGACTCGATGCTCTGCTGTTCCCGGGCGCGCTGGTTCATCTCATCGATGAAAAAGCTGAAATCGTTCGGGCCGCTGTCTTTGACGTTGCGCATGGCGGTTTCGGCTTTTTTGATCAATGCAATGGCATCGAAACCGTCCTCTGGATAAATACTGATGCCCAGGCTGGCCGTCACGCTCAGGTCATGGCCGGCGATGTGTTGAGGCGTGCGTATGGCGTTCAGGAGCTTTTCGGCGATGCCCTTGGTCTGTTGGGGGTGGTGGATGTCAGCCAGGATCACCACAAACTCATCGGAGCCGTAGCGAAACACCGAATCGGACGCGCGTACACAGGCCACCAGGTTTTGCCCGACACGCTTGAGCATCTCGTCACCGGTCGGGTGACCCAAGGCATTATTGATGCGCTTGAAGCGATCGAGCCCCAGAAACATCACGGCCAGTTGTTTGTCATGGCGCCTGGACAGGGCCAGTGACTGGTTCAGCCGGTCGCCCAGCAAGGTGCTGTTGGGCAATTCGGTCAATACGTCGTACTGCAACAAGTGCGATACCTTGAGCAGCTCATGGACACGGGCCTCGATGGTTTGCTCCAGGGTCTGCACTTTAATGGCCGCGTCCTGCGCCATCTGCCACTTCCAGGTCAGAGCGCTGGCCATCTGGCGGATTTCCAGGCTGTCGAAGGGTTTTTTCAGCACCAGCAACTGATCGCCGAACTCCAGTCGTTCGGCCATGGCTTCCCAGGTGTAATCGGAAAAGGCCGTGCACAGCGCGATTTGCAGGTGAGGATCTGCCTTCCAGAGCTGTTCGATGGTTTCCAGCCCGTCCCAGCCCGGGGGCATGCGCATGTCGGTGAACGCCATGGCGTAAGGGCGACCTTGTGCCCGGGCATGCTTGACCAGTTCGAGCGCTTCCTGGCCCTGGTAGGCGGAATCGAGCTGGAATATCAGCCGGGTAGATTGCTGGCTGCCGAACAGCGCTGCTTCAGTGCCGGCGATGGATTGTTCGTCGTCGGTATCCGGACCGAGAATCTTGCGAAAGTCCTGATGGATCGAAGGCGTGTCGTCAATGATCAGAATGCGCCGGTTAGCCTGGACGAACGGAGTTTTCATTTCTTGTCCTCCGTGGCACGCCGCGGGTCGTCCGGCATCGCTCCGGTTCCGTAGCTGGTATGCACGATGCACCCGGCCTTCAGCAACTCGGCGGCCTGTTGGCTGCTGACCGCTTGGCTGAAGTAGTGACCCTGGGCGTTCATCGGTGAGCCGGTGGCCATCAGCGAACTGCGTTGCTCCTGGGTTTCGACGCCCTCGGCGATGATGCCGATCCCTACCTCGCGGGCGAAGTTGATGATGGCCCGCAAGGTGGTTGCACTGGACGGGTCGCGTGCGGCCATGTCGATGAAGGTCTGGGCGAGTTTCAGGTGATTGACCTGATAAGTCTTGAGGTAATCGAACGAGGAGTATTCGGTGCCGAAGTCGTCGATGGCGATTTTCACCCCCAGTTCACGCAGGCGCGGCAGTACATCGTTGTGCGTCCACTTGGTCTGGGCCAGGGTCGCTTCGGTGACGTCGAAACGCAGGTCCCACGGGCACAGTTCCCAGCGCGCGGTGGTGCGCAACACGTCATAGATCAACTCGGGACCGCTCTTGAGCTGAGCCAGGGACAGTTTTATCGCCACCACTGGTGGCGCCATGCCCTCGTCACGCCACTGGCGCATTTGCTGACAGGCGCGCTCCAGCACCCAGTGACCGAGGGCGACGATGGTGCCGGTCTTTTCCGCCGCGGGCAGAAACGCCTGGGCTTCCAGCAACCCGCGCAGGGGGTGATTCCAGCTGACCTGTGCTTCCATGCCGAGGATCTTGCCACTGCTCAGGTCCACTTCCGGCCAGTAACGCAGTTCGAGTTCGTCGTGTTCGATGGCCGTTTTCAAGTCGTTGGCAATGGTCATGCGCTCGACCACTTCCTGATTGATCTCCTCGGAGTGGAAGTGGTACTGGTTGCGGCCCTTTTCCTTGGAGCGATACAGCGCCATGTCGGCCTGGGTCAACAGGCTGTCCGCGCTGAGGCTGACCGGCGCGTAGCTGCTGATGCCGATGCTGACCGAGACCCGCACATCATTGCCGGCCAGGGAGTAGGGCAACACCAGTGCATCGCGGACCTTGGCGGCCAGGGCCGCTGATTGGGTCGGATCGCCGACGTCCAGTTGCAGTATCGCGAACTCGTCGCCACCCAGGCGGGCAACCACGTCGTTTTCGCGCACGCAATTTTTGATGCGCCTGGCAACCTCCTGCAACAACAGGTCGCCCACCGGGTGGCCCAGGGTGTCGTTGATGCGTTTGAAGTGATCAAGGTCCAGGTAAAACATGGCGAACGGTGTGGCTCCGCGCCGGGCGGCGGCGAACGCCTGATGCAGCCGCTCGATCAGCGTCGCGCGGTTGGCCAGCCCGGTCAGCCCGTCGGTGCGGGCCAAAAGGGCAATTTTTTCCTCGGCCAGTTTGCGTTCGGTGACGTCGATGATGATGCCTTCGACTTCCAGCAAGCGGCCTTCATCGTCACGCACCGGGATATAGCGGTTTTCGACCCAGCGCCAGTCGCCATCGCCGGTGCGCATCCGGAATTCGATGGAAGCACCTGCCGCATGGCGGTCCAGCACCCGGGCCATGGCCGTATCGACTTTTGATTGATCGTCGGGATGGATCAGCTCCTGCGCCCAGTTGGACGAAGCCACCAGGGCCGCCGCGATGTGACCGTATTTGGTGATGTTGTGGGAGATGTACATCAACGGAAACGACGGTTCGCCCCGCAGTCGATACAGAATGGTCGGGCTGTTCTGCACGATGATGTTGGCGTCGGACAACTCCCGGGTACGCTCTTCGACCGCATGCTCCAGCAAGGACATCTTCAGCGCGGCGTCTTCGGTCATTTGCCACTTGGCGGTCAATGCGCTGGCCATCTGGCGAATTTCGATGGCATCGAAGGGCTTTTTCAGGATAAGCAGGCGATCGCCCAGTTCCAGGCGTTCGGCGATGTCTTCCCAGGAATAGTCGGAATACGCGGTGCAGAGCGCCACCTGCAACTTGGGATCGACCTGCCATAGGCGTTCGATGGTTTCCAGGCCGTCCCAACCCGGCGGCATGCGCATGTCGATGAAGGCCATCGCATAGGGCGAGTCGTTCGCCAGTGCGCTCTCGACCTTGTCCAGCGCTTCACGGCCCTGAAACGCCGAATCGATGACGAAACTTTGCAACGATACCGACGCTGGGGTACCGAACAGGGCGTTTTCGGCGCTGATCAGGCTGTCGTCTTCGATCGATGGCGGGCTGAGAATCTTGGCAAAATCCTCATGGATCGACGCCGTGTCATCGACGATGAGAATCCGACGATTAATGCGCGCAAGCAGCGTGTTCACTGACATGCGCCTATACCGACAGCAGGTTGGTGCAATGAGCTCATAGAGGGTATCCCTTCCCTGATCGCTGGATGGCGCGAGTATCGTTCTGGATCCGAGTGATCTGAGCATAGTCGCCCGGCCGGCACTTCGCCCGGTTGACTGAAACGAATCATTTCCGGGGTCGGGCTGAAAATCATCTAGCCTGTAGGTCAGGCTCGGGGAACGTCAGGACGTTTGCCCCCGCGCGCGATAAAGACACCGTTTTACTTGAGGTAATGCCATGGAAGAGCAACTCCCCACGACTGTGACCGATAAACCCAAGTTATTGCTGGTCGACGATGAGGAGTCGATTCTCAACAGCCTGCGCCGCCTGCTGCGCGGCCAGCCCTACGAGGTATTGCTGGCAACCAACGGTGCCCAGGCCCTGGAGATCATGGCGCAGCAGCCGATCGATCTGGTGATGAGTGACGCGCGCATGCCCAATATGGACGGCGCCACGCTGCTGGCTCACGTCCACCAGCTTTACCCCGATACCACCCGCATCATGCTGACCGGTTATGCCGATCCTTCGGCGATTATCAAAGCCATCAATGAAGGGCAGATTCATCGTTACATCAGCAAACCCTGGCACGATGAGGAAATGCTGCTGACCTTGCGACAATCACTGGCCTATCAGCATTCCGAGCGTGAACGCTTGCGTCTGGTGCAGGAGACGTGGGATCAGAACGAGAAACTGAAGCAGCTCAACGCCACCCTGGAAAAACACGTCGCGGCCCGCACCAGCGAGCTGCAACAGACCGCCGACATGCTGGACCTGGCCTACGAAGAGCTCAAACGCAGCTATGTCACCGGCACCGAAGTGTTTTCATTGCTGGCCAACCTGCGTCTGCCGCCCGCCAAACAGACCAACCGGCAGATCATCGAGCTGGTGCGGGTGTACTGCAAACTCCATGGCCTGGACGAAGGCACCAGTCGTGACCTGACCATGGCAGCGGCGCTCTACAACATCGGCAAGTTGAGCTGGACCGACAGCATGATGAGTACGCCTTCGGACCTGCTGCATCACAATGACCGCGAGCGCTATCGGGGTTATCCGAAGCAGAGTGAGTCGCTGCTGATGACGCTCGATCCGATGAAGGATGCCGCCCGGCTGATCCTGCATCACCAGGAGCGTTGGGACGGCAGCGGTTTCCCTGATCGGCTCAAGGGCGAAGCGATTCCGTTCGGTTCACGGTTGCTGAAACTGGCGGTGGATTTCATCGAGTTGCAGCGCGGGCTGATCCTCGAACGGCAGATGAACAGCGATGAAGCCTTGGTGTATATCCGCCAATACGCCGGTCGCCTCTACGACCCGGAACTGGTGGAGGATTTCATTCAGGTCTGCGCCACTTATCTGAGCGACGTGACGCTGGCCGATCCGATGGTCAAGGTGCTGACCACCCGGGAACTGGCGGCGGGCATGATCCTGGCGCGCAATCTCAATGCCGACAACGGCATGCTGCTGCTCAATGCCGGCAAGGTGCTGAATGGGCCGCTGGTGGAGAAGTTGATCGCTTTCGAGGCGATGGAAGGTGCCAAGTACAGCATTTTCGTGAAAGTGCCGGAGGAAGTGGAGGGCGCACTTCTGGAGACGAGTTGAGCTTTCCAGACTCAGCACTGATCCCCTGTGGGAGCGGGCTTGCCCGCGATGAGGTCATCACATCCAACATTGATGTTGCTGACAGTCCGCAATCGCGGGCAAGCCCGCTCCCACAGTTTGGCGCTCGGCAGATGCTTTTTTCGGCGTGACGAAGAACCGGCGCGCATGTGATCCTTGCTGCTTTTACCCAAGGCCAATCACGATCCATGACGCTTTCATCCGCCAGCTCGCCCCGCATCATCCGTATTGCCGCCGCCCTGCTGATCGGCCCCGACGGTCACACCCTGCT
The DNA here is from genome assembly GCF_030687395.1 of Pseudomonas wuhanensis. GTDB lineage: Bacteria > Pseudomonadota > Gammaproteobacteria > Pseudomonadales > Pseudomonadaceae > Aquipseudomonas > Aquipseudomonas wuhanensis. Next base: position 1,384,983 of record NZ_CP117430.1, read on the forward strand.
GGTCCGCAAGCGCGGCACCCAGGCGTTCATGCAGCCGGGGGGCAAGATCGAGGCCCATGAGCAACCGGTCCATGCCCTCGCCCGTGAGCTGGAAGAGGAGTTGGGGCTGGTCATCGATCCGACGCATGCCGCCTACCTGGGACAATTCTCGGCACCGGCCGCCAATGAGCCGGGTTATGTCGTACAGGCCGAACTTTTTCAGCTGACCATCGATTCGCAGGTTTCCCCGGCGGCAGAGATTGAAGAAGTGCGCTGGATCGATCCGGCCACCGACGGCGAAATCACGCTGGCGCCATTGACACGAGACCTGATCCTGCCGTTTTATCGAGCTTCACTGATCGAAACTGCCTGATCGTCCAAGGACGGAGGATGCCCATGATTCCGCTTCAAGACTTGCTGATTTTTGCCGCCGCGGCGTTACTGATGGTGCTCACGCCCGGGCCGAACATGATCTACCTGATCTCTCGTTCAATCTGCCAGGGACGCAAGGCTGGGGTGACTTCGTTGCTGGGTGTGGTCGCGGGATTCTTCGTGCACCTGTTCGCCGCAGCAGCCGGTTTGACGGCGGTGTTCCTGGCGGTGCCGATGGCCTACGAAGTGTTGAAATGGGCCGGTGCGTTGTACCTGCTATGGCTGGCCTGGCAGGCGGTCAAGCCCGGAGCGCGTTCGCCGTTCGAGGCGCAGCAGTTGCCGGCGGACTCGTCGCGCAAGTTGATCACCATGGGCTTTCTCACCAGCGCTCTGAACCCCAAGATCGCGGTGTTTTACCTGTCGGTGTTTCCGCAGTTCATTACCCCTGAGCACGGTTCGGTGTTCACCCAGAGCATCATCCTCGGCGTGACCCAGATCAGCGTGAGTTTCAGCGTCAATCTGCTGATCGCATTGTTCGCCGCGGGCATCGCGTCCTGGTTCGTCAACAACCCGAACTGGCTGGCGATGCAGCGTTACTTCATGGGTTTCGTGCTGTCCGGGCTGGCGGTGCGCTTGATGCTTGAGCAGCGGCGAGTGGCCTGAAAATGTGGATTGAACGGCTTGATGCCAGCCATGCCCTGGATTACCGGGCGCTGATGCTCGAAGCCTATGACTTGCATCCCCAGGCGTTCACTTCCAGCGTGCGCGAGCGCGCCGTGATGCCGCTGAGTTGGTGGGAATCGCGCCTGACCAGCAAGCTGGACCGGGTACTCGGGGCGTTTGAGGAAGGGAAGCTGGCGGGCATCGTCGGCGTGGCTTTTGAGCCGCGGGAGAAGGCTCGGCACAAGTCGACGTTGTTTGGCATGTACGTGACAAGCCAGGTCCGGCAGCGCGGGCTCGGCTATCAACTGGTTCAGGCAGCGTTGGCTGAAGCGCAGAGCCATCAGGGCCTGAGGCTGATCCAGTTGACCGTCACCGCCGGCAATGAAGCCGCCTTCAAGCTGTATCAGCGTTGCGGCTTCGTGCAGTTCGGGCTGGAGCCACTGGCAGTGCGAGTCGGCGAAGACTACTTCGACAAGATCCATATGTGGCGTGAGCTCTGAAGCCACCCCGATCCCTTGTAGGAGCGAGGTCGCTCTATCGGACAGCGCTGACGCCATCGAGCGTCGAAAACGACGTGTCCTTGGCCGTCAGCAAAAAATCGCGCATGTACGGCGCATCCAGCATGTCGGCGCGAATCCCTGCGTACAACGTCGCAAACAAGCCTTTCTCGCCTAGTCGCTTGGCCTTCACATAACCCCGTGAACTGTACTCATGCAACGCCCAATGGGGCATGCCACACACGCCGCGACCGCTGGCCACCAGTTGCATCATCATCACCGTCAGTTCCGAGGTGCGCACCTGGGCCGGTTCGATGTCGGCCGGTTCGAGGAATCGGGTGAAGATGTCCAGCCGATCGCGTTCCACCGGGTAGGTGATCAAGGTTTCCGTGAGCAGGTCTTCGGGCACGATGTACGGCTTGCTCGCCAGACGGTGCTGGTTCGCCACCGCGAGCATGGCTTCGTAGGTGAACAACGGCACGTAAGTGATCCCGACCAGTTCCAGCGGGTCGGAGGTCACCACCAGGTCCAGGTCGCCGCGTGCCAGTGCCGGCAGCGGGGCGAAGGAGAAACCCGAGGCCAGGTCCAGCTCGACTTCCGGCCAGGCATCGCGGAACTGGTCGATGGTCGGCATCAGCCACTGAAAGCAACTGTGGCACTCGATCGCCATGTGCAAACGCCCCGCAGTGCCACCGGCCAACCGCGCAATGTCACGCTCGGCGCCGCGCAGCAACGGCAGGGTGGCATCGGCCAGTTGCAGCAGGCGCAGGCCGGCACTGGTGAAGCGCACCGGTTTGGTCTTGCGCACGAACAGCGGCATGCCCATGCGCTCTTCCAGTTCCTTGAACTGGTGGGACAGCGCCGATTGGGTCAGGTGCAGGCGGTCGGCCGCATCCACCAGGCTGTCGGCTTCGCGCAAGGCGTGCAGGGTTTTCAGGTGACGGATTTCAAGCACCGGGGGGGCTCCATGAGGAAAACTTGTGATCAACACGAAAAGGTTGAGTTTGTCTCATGTTGGGTGGGCTGTCGACAATAGCACCATCTTTTATAGGGAGGATTCTCATCATGGCCTTGGCCCACACGCTTGGTTTCCCGCGCATCGGCGCTGACCGCGAACTGAAAAAAGCCCTCGAAGCCTATTGGAAGGGCGATCTGGATCAGAACGCATTGAAAAGCGTCGGGCGCCAACTGCGCGCCACCCACTGGCAATTGCAGAAAGACGCCGGCATCGACCTGCTGCCCGTGGGCGACTTCGCCTGGTACGACCAGGTGTTGACTCACTCGCTGACCTTCGGTGTGGTTCCCGAGCGTTTCGACAGCGCCAACGATGAACGCGGTCTGCCGACCCTCGACACCCTGTTCGCCATGGCTCGTGGTGCTACCGCAACCTGCTGCGGCGGCGAACATGCCAAGGTGCAATACGCCCAGGAACTGACCAAGTGGTTCGACACCAACTACCACTACCTGGTCCCGGAGTTCAGCGCTGATCAGCCATTCAAACTGAGCTGGGAACAGCTGTTCGATGAAGTTGAAGAAGCCAAGGCCCTCGGCCACAACGTCAAACCGGTGATCATCGGCCCGCTGACTTACCTGTGGCTGGGCAAGGCCAAAGGCAACGACTTCGACAAGCTCGACCTGTTGGAGCGCCTGTTGCCAATCTACGGCGAAATCCTCGGCCGCCTCGCCGCTCAAGGCGTGGAATGGGTGCAGATCGACGAACCGATCTTGACCCTCGATCTGCCACAGGCCTGGAAAAACGCTTTCGAGCGGGCCTATCACATCCTTCAATATTCACCGCTGAAAAAACTCGTGGCCACCTACTTCAGTGGCCTGGAAGATAACCTCGGGCTGGCTGTCGGCCTGCCGGTGCAAGGCTTGCACATCGATGCGGTGCGGGCGTCGGAGCAACTGGGCCAGGTGCTGGATCGCCTGCCGACCTACAAGATTCTCTCGGTAGGGCTGGTCAACGGCCGTAACGTCTGGCGCTGCGAACTGGAACAAGCCCTGGCACAACTGCAATTTGCCCAAGAGCGCTTCGGCGATAACTTGTGGGTCAGCAGTTCTTGCTCGCTGCTGCACAGCCCGGTGGATCTGGAGCGTGAAGACAAACTCGACCCTGAACTGAAAAGCTGGCTGGCGTTTGCCGTGCAGAAGTGCGGCGAAATCGCCGTGCTGCGTGATGCCCTCAACGACCCGCAAGCGCCCAAGGTACAAACCGCCCTGGCCGAAAGTCGCGCCATTGCGGCCAGTCGCGCTCAATCTCCGCGTATCCACAAAACAGATGTGCAGGCCCGAATCAACGCCATCGGCGCGACCGACAGCCAACGCCATTCGCCGTTTGCCAAACGCATCGAACAACAACAGGCTCGGTTGAAACTGCCGGCGTTCCCGACTACCACCATCGGCTCGTTCCCGCAGACTGGGTCGATCCGCTTGGCGCGCCAGGCCTTCAAGCAAGGCAAGCTGTCGGCCAACGATTACACCGATGCCATGCACAGCGAAATTCGCCATGCCGTGCAAATCCAGGAACGCCTGGGCCTGGACGTGCTGGTGCATGGTGAAGCCGAGCGCAACGACATGGTCGAGTACTTCGCCGAACAACTGGACGGCTACCTGTTCACCCGGTTCGGCTGGGTCCAGAGCTACGGTTCGCGTTGCGTCAAACCGGCGGTCATCTATGGCGACCTGAGCCGCCCGAAGCCGATGACGGTCGACTGGATCAGCTATGCCCAGAGCCTGACCGACAAGGTCATGAAAGGTATGCTCACCGGTCCCGTCACCATGCTGATGTGGTCGTTCCCGCGCGAAGACGTCTCGCGCAAAATTCAGGCGCAGCAACTGGCCCTGGCCTTGCGCGATGAAGTGGTGGACCTGGAAAACGCCGGCATCAAGATCGTGCAGATCGACGAAGCCGCGTTTCGCGAAGGGCTGCCGCTACGCCGGGCGCAATGGCAGGAATACCTCGACTGGGCGGTGGAAGCCTTCCGCCTGAGTGCATCGGGCGTGCGCGACGAAACCCAGATCCACACCCACATGTGCTACAGCGAATTCAATGACGTGATCCAGTCGATCGCCGCCATGGACGCCGACGTGATCACCATCGAAACCTCACGCTCGGACATGGAACTGCTGGAGGCCTTTGAAGCATTCGACTACCCGAACGATATCGGCCCGGGCGTCTATGACATCCACTCACCACGGGTGCCCGACACTGCCGAGATGGTGAAGTTGATGAGCAAAGCCGTTAAGCGCATTCCGGCCGAGCGCCTGTGGGTCAATCCCGATTGCGGGTTGAAGACTCGCGGCTGGCCGGAAACAGAAGCCGCGCTGGTGAACATGGTCGCGGCGGCACGCCAGCTGCGCAGTCAGTTGGCCTGACACCACCGGTTATTGGCTGACAACGGAGCGCTTCGGGCGCTCCGTTGTCGTTCTTCACAGCTGTGGGAAATGTTTGAGCGCCAGCGGTTTGCCGATGTCGCCCCGCCAGATCGACTCCACCTGAGCGCCGCTGCTGGCCTGGGCCTGCTGCCATTGCAGGCCCAGGTTGCGTTGTTCAGGCAACTTCAGATGACCTTTGACAAAGTCGTTGAGCGGCGACTTCGCCGAGGTGTAATGAAAGTGCGCATACCATAGCGTTTGCGGCGGCTGGCGGGTCAAATCGCGGACTTCATACTCCTGCAGAAAATCCCGTCGCCCGTCCGGGTGCTTGCCTATATCCCGCAATGCGCCTTCCTTGCGAATGTCCACCACCCGCTGCTCCAGCAGGTAGTCCAGATAACCCTCGGTCGGGGTTTTGCTGTTCATGGACTGTTCGATGTGCAGGGTCCGTCCGGCACGCGCAAGATCCCGGGCCTTCTCCTTCAATTGCACGATGATCGGATCGGTCGGTGACAGTCGTTCGATGTCCCGCGCCCGCATGATGAGTTCGTCAGCTTCGCTGTTCATCATGTGTTCAAGGTCGACCGGCAGCATGCCCTGGTCGGCATATCCTTTGACCTTGCTCTGGTAGTTTTCTATGGCAGCAAGCCGTGTTCGGGACTCCGCCAGTAACGGCCGAACATCCGTCTGCTGCGGACGCTGCACAGCGACAGATTGCTCGCTGAGGTGATATTTACCGCTTGAGCGCGGCAGCCAGGTTTCCGTGTGTCCATCGACCCCCTCGATGGTGAACCGCTTCTGCCGAGTCACCGCATCGGTTTTTTCGACGCCGATCAGTAACTGGTTGTCTTCGGTCTCAAACAGCTTTTTACCGGAGGCGGCTTCATTCGGCGAGGTGGAGGCGCGGTTACCCAAGACTTTTTGAGCAGACGTCTCGAGATTCGCCAGGTTCTCTAGAAACCGGGTGACTAGTTCCTTATCCAGGTGTTGCGGATAGCCCAGTACCCAGGCATTCAAGTCGCGGCGGAATTTGGAGTAAGACTCCAGACAGTCTTTCAGCACTCTATGGCGTTGTGTCACGTTGGCATGCACGGTCGGAAGGTTGTGCTGGGTGACCATGGCACGATCCACTTTGATCCTGGCGGTTTTCAACTGCACATGAAAATACAACCAGGACTGGTCGTGGACGGCGTCGTATCGGGTAATGATTTGGAGGCTGTGTGCTGCTTTCAGGTAACGGTAGCTTGTCCCGGTGAACGCCTTGTTTACCTTCGCCAGATCCTCGGCCATTTTCAGTTTTTGGTCTTTAAGGGTGATTCGACCATTCCACAGGTTGGCCTGTTCGGTCGCGGTGTGAGCGTATTCGAGATCCTGAAGAAAAGCTTTACGGACCGCCGTGCGTTGTCCCATCAAGTCCAGGTGTTTGCGGATATCGCTGGCGGGTGTGGTGTTGGAAAGTTCATTGAGTTCATCGATCCGGTCGAGGCAGTCCTGTAGTCGCTTGTTGGCCAGGTCGACCCGGCACAGGGTGCGATCAACCACTAAAAAGGCGCAACTGTTTTTAACCTCCGCAATTTCACGGGCTTGTCGTCGCCCGCCCAAACTGCGCAGTTCTTCCAGATTGGCGTATTGGTTCTGGGCGATGTCGATGTCTTTGGCACAGGCAGCGTCGACGGAAGGTTGCAGTTTTATGCGTTGTTCGGTGCCGGCTTCATAGTATTGCTGGATGTCGATTTTCGTTTTTCTGGACTGCGTAGTGAGTTGCCGGGTACTCGCGTCGATGGTGTGTTTCAATGTCCCCAGACGACGCTGAGTCCGATCAGCCCACCAGCGGGGCAGCCAACGCCTGATGACGGCTGGCCAGAGCGGATCCATGCCGTCGGCCAGATGCCCGAGCACCGCACCGCCGCCCACGCCACCTCCCTCCATCAAGGTGCCGTACACCGCATAGTGGGTGTTCCAGTTGCCGGCTTCATCAAGGGCGATCGGCTGTTTATAGGCGCGGGCCGATGTGCCGTGCAAGCGCCAGCCACGAGAAGCATCGCTCAGCTCGATTCGATAGATACGCCCCTGGCTGATCATGAAATCGCCCTCGACATGCCGATAGACATTGCGATAGATGCCATGTGTGGCAGGTTGCAGTTCAGCCAGCGAAATTTCGTGTTCGTATTCGTAGCCGTGGAAGTAATCACGGATGCGGCGGGCCTGTCGATGCGAGGGCATCTGCAAGGCTCCGGCCTTTCTGGCCATTGCCCGTAACTGACGATGGCGCGTTAGCGCACGGGCAGCACCGGGAGCCGCGTGGGCACCCGGAAGCACATCCATGGCAGCGTCAATCAACGACAACAACACCGCTTCCACCTCGGCCAGACCATGACCGACATCGCCACGCAGGAAGGCAGCGACCGCCAGATTGGCGCTTCCCCAGGCGTCATACAAAGCAATGGCCGTACCCACGAATGGCACCATGCCCAAGACCATTTTCAGATAGTTGAACATCGCCCCGGACTTCAGTGCGCAGTGCTCCAGATACAAGGCGTCATTGGAACGTGAGGTACTTCGATGGGCTTCCAGCAAACGCCCCATATGCACATTGAGCAGATGCGTCGCCAGCGAGGTGGTGGTCGTCCACGCCATGCCGACGCCGATCAGCGCATTGAAGTTTTGCAGTAATGCCTGATTGATCCGACTGACGTGAAGGGCGAAGTCGCCTTGCAAGGCACGCCCGGCCAGATAGTTGACCATGCTGTTGTGCAGGCACAGGTTGAACAGGTTTTGGCGTGCCTGCTCAAGGGTGTCGTACTGACGCAGATGGATACCGTCCGGGCTGTCCGGCAGGTAGAGCAGCGTCAGGCCGCTGACCTGTTCCTCGATGAAGGTGACCCCCGACAACGTGCTCGGGCCCTGATGCGGCGTGTCTTCACCGCCCACGGTCAGGTGGGCCGGCAGCAGTACGATACGCTTGCCTTGGGCAGCAAAGGCTTGCGCGGTATCGGCGTCAATCGCGATATTCAGCACTTGCCATCCATGGGCGTCGATCTGCCGTTGCAGCAGGGCAAATTCGCCTTGCAGTTTCAGCATCAGGCGCCACGGCTCGGTCAGGCATTCACGGCGATATTCAAGATCAAAGGCTGAGGTAGTAGGCGCGCCCAGAAAAGCGTGGCGGATCTGTGTCTCGTAATGTCCGGCCAGATCCAGTTCGGTGATCAGCTTGCGCAGATAGGGTTGTGTGATGCCGCTTTTCAGCTTCTGGCGTTCTGCCTCGTCATCCGCAGATATCTCGACACGCATGAACGACAGTCGCCACCATAACTGCTGATCGATATTGGTTTGGGCCAGTTCGGCGAGGGACAGCGTGCTGCGGTTTTTACTGGCTATCAGCACATTTTCTTGCGGCGTTCCCGGTGCGGCGCCTTCGGTCACGACCTTTTGCCAGATGGTTGAATCGGGCAGATCCAGCATCACCTCAAAGCCTTGCTCGAGGGCGAAGTCCTGACGCAGGCGAGCGTCGATGCGTTTTTTGCTGAAATCATCCCGTGGCGGCAGATCCCGTTCGAGTAACTCATGGGAGCGTTTCATCGCGGCAATGTACGTCTTGAACAGATGCTTGAACTGCAAGCGCCGAGCATCGGACAGCGTGCCGAGCCACTGTGGCAGTGCTTTAGCCAGGACGCTGCTGTGGTTTTGCTCGAGGAGTTGCGCGAAAGCCAGTTCCCGCGCGGCGGGCATCGGCACTGTCAGGCGGGCGAGGGTGTGTTCGCGCAGTTTTTCCAGCGCCACGGTACGCTGCTGGGCCTTGGCTGGCACGGGGTTGTCGGCAATCAGTCGAGTCGCCTGCTGCACGCAGCGGTAAAGCTGATTTTGCAGGGCATATTCGAAGGGGGCGCCGCTCAACTCGCTCAGGTGCAAGGCCAATACGTCGTCGTTGGCGCTCAACTTGAACAGTGCTTGTTCCAGTGCTCGCCGAGAGGCGAAACGCTGCAAGCCACCGAACCGGCCGGGCCAGTACAACAACAGACTGTGGGACGCGACACCGCGCAGCACGGATGGGTGCGTAATCAACAGCACGCCGTCCAGTTCCTCGCTTTGAGTGCTGCCGCCTTCGGTGGCCGATAGAGTCAGCCGCGCCACCGCGACGTCTGCATGGCGCGGCGCGGCAGGCGCATCGAGAAGTGCCTGAACCCAGCGGAGTTCTTCAGGGCTGAGCTGGTTCAGGGTCAGTTGAATCTCTGCCTCGCTGCGTAACCCCGCTAGCCGTGCCTGATACAGCGCGGGGTAATGCGGATTCGATGCATGGCGCAGTTCCAGCATCTTCAGCGCATCACGGGTGTCCAGCAATGCGGAGGCGGCAGTTTGGCTGGCTTGTTCTGCTGCCGCGAGGGCGTCGAGGTGTTTTTTCAGGTTCTGCAGGCGTGGATCATTCAGATCCCCGGCGAAGTCTTTGCCAAGCAGGGTTTCGAGCGCTGCGCAGTGATACGCCAGGGCACTCTGGCGGGTGTCCAGCGCAATGTCGGGGGTGAGCAAGCCGAACTGCGGAACGCTGTCGCCGGTCTCTTCCTCGTTGATGATTTCCGCCGGCCATTCGGCAGGCTCGGCAAAAGCAGCTTCTTGCCGGTGTTTGCGATCCAGTCGATCGGCGGCGTCCAGGGCGGTAGCGCCATGCTGGACGATATCACTGCCGTTACCCTGACGAATACTGTTCATCCAGGCGACCGATACACGCGCAATCAGCTGTTCGGCGGCTACCGCCAGCGGTGTGGTTACGATGCGGGTGTATTCGAGGCTGATGCTGTCGAGCGGAGGCATCCCGGCAATATTCTGCGGGTGTGTGGTCAGCCAGTTTTCCACCTCATGACGGTGCTGGAAATGCCTCCATGCCGGTTGCTGCTCTGGCAAGTACAGCAACTGCGCGGCCGGGTGTCCGGGGCTGATGAGTAAAACCCCGGGCAACTCGACACGGCGACTGTCAGTCAATCTGAGCGCCAGTTGATGGATCGTTATACGGGCGTCGACAACCGCGCTGTCGTTGGGGGCATCGATCAGCGTCAGCAGGGACTTCATCTGTTCGGCCGTCAAGGTGCGCTGGGCATGGGCCACCTGGCTGGAGGCTTCGAAGTGCTGGCGATACAGCTGGATGGCCAGCGCTCTGCGCGTTACCGCCGTCCCGGGCGCCCGGCCATTCCACCAACGCTCCCAGTCGTGATTGAGCAGGCGCTCCGGGTTCAGGTTTTTCAGTTGTTCGAGCAGTTCGGAAGGGGGCTTGCCGAAGAGGCGGTGTTCCCGTGCAAGACCGATCACCGCGCAACGTGCGTCGAGTGAAACCTCAACCGCGGGCTGTTGCAGCACAAAGGCGCAGGCGTGGGTCAGGCTGACAAAGTGTTCCGGCCGGGTACTGGTGGCGAAGAAGCCGAAACCGACCCGGTTGCCATCCAGATCCCAGTGGTCTTTGAGCACTTGGTTGATCGAGTCGTGTGCCTGCGGGCTTTGCGCCATGAGTTCGAGCCACTGTCGGCGACAGTCGCGCCAGCGTTCCGAGGCGGTTAGCAACAGGTTCTGATCGGGGTTGGGTGCAAGCAGATGGGAATAGACGAAATCGGCCTGAAAGGGCTTGGGGGCGTCGGGCATGGCGACTGGTCTCCAAAGGGCGAGAGGGCCGGGTTGTTCCGGCGTCCAGGCCATTAGAGGTCAGTTGTATGGGGGGCTGGTGGTACATAGTTATAGGATTGTGCGTTTATCAAATGCCAGGTTATGTCCACGCTACGACCCATTTTTATAGCGATGACCGCTCGGCAATCTTCATCAAACTGTCACGTAACTGTGGCAGCGCGCTTGAGCAAACTTCATCAGACTCGCGCTCTACTGGAGTTCTGCGTTTCGGTGTTTTTCATGCGTGCACGATTTTTATCCACAGCGGTCTTTCTGGCCGCTGTGTTGTTCAATTTTCCGTCTCTTGCGGCGTCTCGTTGCGATGTCAATGTTCCGACCGAGCGGGTCGATCTGGAGCAAGTGAGCCTGGCTTACCAGAGCATTGGCCGTGCCTCGGACCCTGCGTTGTTGCTGGTAATGGGCCTGGGCGGGCAATTGATTCACTGGCCGGATGAGGTGGTGGTTGCGCTGTGTCAGCAGGGATTTCGGGTGATTCGCTATGACAATCGCGATGTTGGCCTGTCGACTTGGCGGCAGACGCCTGTCGACGCCAACCTGACCTTCGAAGTGCTGCGCTACAAACTCGGCTTGCCGGTATCGGCACCGTACACCCTGACCGACATGGCGGACGATGCCTTTGGACTGATGGATGCCTTGCACGTCAAGCAATTCCACGTACTGGGCGCGAGCATGGGCGGGATGATTGCCCAGCATATGGCGGCCATGGCACCGCAGCGTGTCGAGAGCCTGACGTTGCTGATGACCAGTTCGGGTGCCGAAGGTTTGCCGGCGCCGAGTGCGGCGCTGGTGCAGCTACTCGCGCGACGCGGCGCCCCGAATCGCGAGGTGGCGCTGGAGCAACAGGCTGATTTGCTGGCGGCACTGGGTAGCCCGGCGGTGAGCGATGACCGGCAGGCGTTGTTGCAGCAGGCGGCGCAATCCTATGACCGGGCGTTCAACCCGGAGGGCGTGAAGCGCCAGATCATGGCCATCCTCGCCGAACGCAGCCGCGTGGCGCTGCTCAACCAATTGCGGGTTCCGACGCTGGTGGTTCACGGCACCGCCGATCCGTTGTTGCCGGTGATGCATGGCGTGCACCTGGCGGCGCATATCCGTGGCAGTCAGTTGAAGCTGATCCCGGGGTTGGCTCATCGTTTTCAAGAGGCGTTCAAGGCGCCGTTATTGGCGGCGGTATTGCCGTATTTGCAGGCCCACCGAGAAGACACCTCGCATTGGGCACAGATCGATCCGGTGGCCGAACGCAATCTTCTATAACCCCCAAATCCGAGCTCTTGTGGCGAGGGAGCTTGCTCCCGCTGGGCTGCGAAGCAGCCCCAATCCTGCACATGCTGAGTCTCAGGTAATCCGTATTTACCTGTTTACGACTGCTGCGCAGCCGAGCGGGAGCAAGCTCCCTCGCCACAAAAGCGCCTCACTTACAGTGGAGGCTGGTTTACGTTGGAACGAAGTTATCCAGCATCCGGTTCACCGCCAGTTCACCCAACATGACGGAGTTCTGGATGCCGAGCACGGTGTTGCGCTGCGGGCCGTCCAGCAACCCCGCGAAATCGCTCAACATCACACTCGCTGACGCCAGGGCTTCGCAGGCGTTGATCAGCAGGGTTTCGTTATCGGCGTCGGGGGCGATGAGGTAAAGGGTGCTGGGTTTGCGTGGGGTATCTTTGGGAATGACCGGTTTGAGGTAGTAATCGAGGGCGCGGTCGGCGGCTTCGTTGAGCTTTTTGGAGCCGGGGGCTTCGTATGGGGAAACGTCGTCGGTTTCCGGGGGATTGGGTGTGATCTTGAACATTGAACTGGAGCTCCTGTTAGTAGAGCTGCAACTCATCTCGCTACTAAACGGAATGGGTGGCAGCTGTGCGCAAGTTAGTAGACCGGCCTCCAGTCAAAACCGGCGCGCCCGAGGGCGCCATGCGCACAGCCACCATCAAGTGCAGGCAACTACCTGACTGGATGACACTTATGCGACCGGAAAAAGCCGGGCTACTAAACCCGATCACTGGGAATCAGTGACACGAACCAAGTTACCGACGGGCCTCCAGGCGCACAAGCCGGCGGATTCTGACGTGGTTGTAGGCGACGGCGCAAGGCGCTGTAGCTTTCAGGAAGTAACGATAAACAGAACTAAACACGTCCCCCCAAACACCCCAAAACCTGTGGGAGCGGGCTTGCCCGCGATGGCGGCGTGTCAGTCACCGCAGATGTCGTTTTGAACACCGTCATCGCGGGCAAGCCCGGCTCCCACAGGGAGAGTGGAACGGCTGCCACACAGGCTCAGCCTGCGGGTGTATCGTTCGAACTTTCCGGCGCGATTCAAGCCTGTGAGGTAAATGATGAGTCCCCCCCTGAGAATCGATTTCGTCAGCGACGTGTCCTGCCCTTGGTGCGTCGTCGGCCTGTACGGCCTGACCCGTGCCCTGGATTTGCTCGGCGACGAAGTCCGGGCCGAGATCCGTTTCCAGCCGTTCGAACTGAACCCGAAGATGGGCCCCGAAGGCCAGAACATCACCGAACACATCAGCGAAAAGTACGGCTCGACGCCTGAGCAATCACAGAAGAACCGCGAAATGATCCGCGCGCGCGGCGCCGAGGTCGGGTTTACCTTTCGCACGGACGGCAACAGCCGCATCTACAACACTTTCGATGCTCACCGCCTATTGCACTGGGCGGGGCTGGAAGGGTTGCAGTTCAATCTGAAAGAGGCACTGTTCAAGGCGTATTTCACCGAGGGCGGCAATCCATCCGATCACGCACAGTTGGCGCAGATCGCCGAAAGCGTGGGGCTGGATCGACAGCGGGCCGAGGCGATTCTGGCATCCGACGAATTCGCCAAAGAGGTTCGCGAGGAAGAACAGTTGTGGTTAACGCGCGGCGTGAGTTCGGTGCCGACGGTGGTGTTCAACGGACAGTACGCCGTCAGTGGCGGGCAGCCGGTGGAAACGTTTGTCGATGCGATTCGCCAGATCATGAGTGAGGCCAAGGGCGGAACAGTCAACTGACGACTACTGGCTGAAAAATATATCAATGTGCCACTACGGTTTTTACCGATGCTGCCGACATAAGCAGCATCGTTAATCATCATAGGGACTTGATCCATGAATCTTCACGCTCTACGCACCTGGGCAGCACTGACGTTGCTCGCCTGCCTGACCCTCACTGGCTGTGCCCACGTGCAACCACCCGTACCTCTGGACCACCAATTCTGGGATGCCAAAGAGCCGACTATCGGCGTGGCGATCACTGTGGTGCCGGAGCCGGTGCTGGCGTTGACCGGCAATCAGGGGCTGCTCGATTACGCCATCAACAAGGGCGTTAACAACAATCTCAGTGACAGCGTCGAAAAATGGCAAGTGGGCGACCTCAACACCTTGCCCGATGTCCTTGTCGCCAAGCTGCAGGCCAAGGGTTACAAAGCCAAGCGGATCAACGAGCCGTTCGATCTGAAGATTTATAAGGAAACCAGTTTCCGCGAAGGTTACATGACCCGGGACATGACGCCGGTCAAAGCCACCTACGGCGTCGATCGTCTGTTGCTGGTGAATGTCTACGCCACCGGCGCTACCCGCAGCTACTACAGCATCGTGCCGACCAGCGTGCCGATGGCGCAGGTGGGCGGACAGGGCATGGTGATCGATCTGGCAGACAACAAGCTGCTGTGGTTCAAACCTTTTGTCGCTACGCAAGCCGCCCAGGGCGAATGGGACGAGCCGACCTACACCAACCTGTCCAACGCGTTCTATCAGGCTGTGGACAATAGCCGTCAGCAAATGATCACCCCGTTCGCGCAATGAAGCATCTGCCCATAGTGGCCGGTGCGCTGGCCCTGCTGATGCTGACGGGGTGTGCGCAAAAGCCGGCCCCTGAGACCGGTTTCAAGGACCAGAGTGCCTTGCCTTACGTCCAGGCCCACGGGCTTAAGGTCGACGTGCAGCTGCCGCAATCCTTTGTCGGTGCGAGCACCGTGATTGACTCCCAGGCGGCCTTGAAGGCTGCGTCGTCGAGTCATAACTTGGTGGCGAGCTCGGGCAACACTGCCGGGCTTGCCGGCTTGCTGGTTGCCAGCCTGATCAATACCCAAATGGGTAGCGGCAGCTTGCAGCGCGATGCGGAAAAAAACGCACTCAACGAGGCGCGACCGATGGCCGACTTGCTTGCCGGCGTTCCGTTGCAGGAGCGTCTGCAAAAGCGCTATCAACAGGCGTTGCAAGTGGCCGGGTTCAAGCAAGGAGCAGGGCAGGTCACCGCGCGCCTGTTGATTGAACCCAAACTGATGCTTACCCCCGATCGCGGCAGTTTCGTGCTGGTCAATCAGGTGCAGGTTCAGGACATTGCCGGTTCAGCGCTGTATCGCATGCGGATCGAAGTCGTCAGCCAGCCGATTCGTCGCTGCGGCAAACAGTGCATCGACGACGGCAGCCTCGATTTGGCAAAGGTCACGGCTGTGCTCGACGAGTGCATCGACGAGTCGATGCGCGTTCTGTCCACCGACCTGATGCAGCCGACACCGCCAGTGGCTGCCCAGGAAACCTTGCGTTATATCCTTGATGGCCAGCGAGTGGTCGAGCGTGGTTATCAACTGGCCAACAACGGTAACTATTGGCGTTATCGCAACCTCTACGGGGCGGTGAAATCGGTGCCGGTGCCGTTTGAGGATGCGTTGACACAAGCGCAGTTGCAGAAGGTTTACGGGCAGTAATGCCCAATGCCAGTCAGTTAAGCGAGTAAACCGCTTTTTTGTAGGCGCCAGGGAATTGTGGTCAGGATTGAAAACGCACCCACACAGTCACCAACACCGTCGCCGCCATCAGCCACGCCACTGCCGCCACCGCCAACGAAGCCTCCAGCCGCATCCGGTCGACCATCAGATACAAGGTCGCCAGGTAGACGAAGTACGGAATGATCGACCACATGCCAAACACGATGGTGGTTTTCAGATCATCCAGCGAGCGCCCTTTGCCGACGATGTAATGAGCGATCAGCGCAAAGGTCGGAAACAGCGGTACCAGGCCTGCGATGTAATAGTTTTTGGTCTTGGCCAGCATGGCCAGAATCACCACCACCGCGGCGCCCAGGATTGCTTTGAAAATCAGGTCCATCAGTGGCTCAGCCCGTACTTCTTCACTTTGTCGAACAGCGTGGTCTTGGCCATCCCCAGTTCCTGGCTGGCCTGGGTCAGGTTGCCGCCGCTGCGCTGCAAGGCGTCGCTGAGCAGGTTGCGTTCGAAGGCTTCCACCGCTTCGGCGAAGGCCAGGCCTTGATTGTTGCCATTGGTGCCGGATTTTTTGAAGGCCGGCAGGCCCAATGCGAAACGCTCGGCGACGTTGCGTAATTCGCGCACGTTGCCCGGCCAGTCGTGGCTCATCAGGTTCGACAGGGTCTGGTTGTCCAGATCCGGCACGGCGCGGTCGAAGCGTAGGGATGACTGCTGCAGGAAGTGTTCGAACAGTTGCAGGATGTCTTCGCGGCGTTCGCGCAGCGGCGGCAACTCCAGGGTTACCACGTTCAGGCGGTAATACAGGTCGCTGCGAAACTCGCCGGCCTTGCTCGATTGATCCAGATCGGACTTGGTCGCGGCGATCACTCGGCAATCCACCGCCACGCTCTGGTTTGAGCCGAGGCGTTCAAGGGTGCGTTCCTGCAATACCCGCAGCAGTTTGATCTGCAACGGCAGCGGCATGCTTTCCACTTCATCGAGGAACAGCGTGCCGCCGTCGGCGTGTTCGATCTTGCCGATCCGCCGCTTGCCGGCACCGGTGAAGGCGTTGGCCTCGTGGCCGAAGATTTCACTTTCGAACAGGTTCTCCGGCAGGCCACCGCAGTTCAGCGCGACGAACTGTTTGCTGTGCCGGCGGCTGAAGTCGTGCAGGCAGCGTGCAACCAGTTCTTTACCGGTTCCGGTCTCGCCTTCGATCAGCACGTTGGCCGAGGTATCGGCGACGTTGGCGATCAGTTCCCGCAGGTTCTGCATGGCCGGTGAGCGCCCGATGATCCGGCCTTCGAGGGAATCACGCTCGAACAGTTGGCGACGTAACGAGGTGACTTCCCGCGCCAGGCTGCGTTGCTCCAGCGCACGGCGGGCGACGTCCACCAGGCGTTCGGGGGAGAAGGGTTTCTCCATGAAGTCATAGGCGCCTTTCTGCATCGCGCCGACAGCCATGGAGATGTCGCCGTGGCCAGTAATCAGCACCACTGGCAGGCTGCGATCACGGGCCTTGAGCCGGGTCAGCAGTTCCAGACCATCGATGCCCGGCAGGCGAATGTCGCTGATGACGATGCCGGCGAAGTTATCGCCGACTCGCTCCAGCGCTTCTTCGGCGCTGCCGACGCCCATGCAGGGAATGTCTTCCAGGGTCAGCGCCTGTTGGCAGCCCAGCAGGACATGGGGGTCGTCTTCGACGATCAGCACACTAAGGTCGTTGTTCATATTGGCTCGGCGGGAGTGGGGCTTACCAACGGTAAACTGAGGACGAAGGTGGTACCACCGCTGGCCGGGTGTTCGACACCCAGATGCCCGCCGGTGGCGGCGGCCAGGCTCGCCGACAAAGTCAGGCCGAGGCCCAGGCCCTGTTCGCCGGGTTTGGTGGTGAAGAACGGTTCGAACAGATGCTTGCGCGCTTCGGCATCGATGCCGTGGCCATTGTCGCGCACCCGCAGGCGATACTTGCCGTCGAATTCCTCGGCTTCGAGCCACAGCTCCGGCTGGGGCTGCGACTGCATGGCGTCGAGCGCGTTGCCGATCAGGTTGACCAGAATCTGCTCCAGACGAGTCTGGTCGATCTGTACCTGCACGTCTTCGAGGTCGCGATGCAATTGCAGGTGCGCGCTTTCCATCCGGCTGCCCAGCAATTGCAGGGCGGCGTCTACGGCTTTACCAAAACTGGCCTGGCCCTTGTCATCACCGCGCCGGGCGAAGGAACGCAGGCTGGCGGTGATCCGGCCCATGCGGTCGATCAGTTCATTGATGGTCTTGAGGTTGGTGCTGGCCACATCCAGCTGACCGCGTTCCAGAAAACGCACGGTATTGCCGGACAAGGTCCGCAAGGCGGCCAGCGGCTGGTTCAATTCGTGGGCGATGCTGGTGGACATCTGGCCGATGGCGGCCAGTTTGCCGGCCTGGACCAGTTCATCCTGGGCGCGGCGCAGCGTCTCTTCCGCCTGACGCCGTTCGCGGATCTGGCCCTTGAGCCGTTCGTTGCTGGCGCGCAGGTCGGTGGTGCGTTCGGTAATCCGACGCTCCAGTTGATTGTTGGCTTCCTGCAAAGCTTCCCGCGCCGCGAGGCGGGTGGCGATCACCTTGCGCCGCTCGTTCCAGGCGATCAGCAGAAACGCCACCAGGGCAAACGCCACCGCCACCAGAATCCCCTGATTGATCGCTTCACGCCGCAAATCCTGCAGGGGGGTGAGCAGGGTGAAATTCCATGGGGTGTCGCTCAGCGGCCGGGTTTGCGACAGGTAGCTGATGTTCTCTTCATCGGACATCAATTCGCTGTTGGCGGGGAAGGTCAGCTTTTCCTCGCCTTCGGCGAGTTTCTCCCGCGCCAGCGGTTGCAGTTCGTTCAGTGGAAACCAGTAGTACTGCAGGCTACGGGCCAGTTTTTCCTTGGTTTCCTCGCTCAATGGCACAACCGATTTAAGCCGCCGCGCCGGATCGCTGGAGAGAATGATGATGCCGTTTTCGTCGCTGACGAAGGCTTCCAGGCGCGCGCGCTGCCAGCGTTCTTCCATGGCTTCGAGGCGAACCTTGACCACGGCGACGCCGATGATCTTGCCGTGCTCCTCCAGCCCGTGAGCCAGGTAATAGCCGGGTTCGCCACTGGTGCTGCCGATGCCGTAGAAACGCCCCGGCTGACCGCGCACGGCATTCTGGAAATAGGCGCGGAAGGACAGGTCTTCACCCAGATAACTGTCGACATCGCGCCAGTTGCTGGTGGCCAGTACGCGACCGGTGGTGTCCATCACATAAATGGCCCGACTGCGGCTGCGCCGGTTCAGGCCTTCAAGGTATTCGTTGACCGTCTGCCGGTGTTCCGGTGACGTGTCGGCCAGCAGTTTGGAAACACTGGATTCGAGTTCCAGCAGGCTGGGCAGGTAGGTGTACTTGCTGATTTCGCTCTCGACGGCGCGGGCGTGCAGTTCCAGCTGACGCTGGCCATTCTCGCTGAGGCTGCGAATTCCGTAGTGTTCACTGACCCAGAAGCCGATGTAACCCAATCCGATCATCAGGGCGATGATCAGCGGCGGCAGGAACAGATGGCGAATCAAACGGGGTTTCACGGCGAGTGATGGCGGCGCGGCGCGATAGAGGGTGGAGTCGCATTTCATCACAGATGCCTTGGGTCAACCACAACACAAATATCCATATACCCACGGGCCCCTGTGGGAGCTGCTGTGTGGTGATCCGTAGGAGCCAGGCTTGCCGGCGAAGGCGTCCTTGAGAGCGCCTTCGCCGGCAAGCCTGGCTCCTACGAAAAGCGGTTCACTCCACACAAGTCCGCTCCCACATCAGTTGGGGAGCGGTGCCTTTCTTAGTGCTGCAAAATTTTCGCGAGGAAGTGCTGTGTACGCTCGGCACGGGCGTTGATGTCGCCGAAGAACTCTTCTTTCTTGCAGTCTTCGATGATCTTGCCCTGGTCCATGAAAATCACCCGGTCTGCCACTTTACGGGCGAAGCCCATTTCGTGGGTCACGCACATCATGGTCATGCCTTCGTGGGCCAGTTGCACCATCACGTCGAGTACTTCGTTGACCATTTCCGGGTCCAGCGCCGAGGTCGGTTCGTCGAACAGCATGACGATCGGATCCATCGCCAGCGCACGGGCAATCGCCACACGCTGTTGCTGACCACCGGAAAGCTGGCCCGGGTGCTTTTTGGCGTGGGAGGAGAGGCCAACGCGCTCAAGCAGTTGCAGGGCTTTTTTGCTGGCTTCTTCCTTGCTGCGGCCCAGCACCTTGATTTGCGCGATGGTCAGGTTATCCATGATGCTGAGGTGCGGGAACAGTTCGAAATGCTGGAACACCATGCCGACGCGCGAACGCAGTTTCGGCAAGTTGGTTTTCGGGTCGGCGATAGACGTGCCATCGACGATCACGTCGCCTTTCTGGAACGGTTCCAGCGCGTTGACGCATTTGATCAGGGTGGATTTGCCGGAACCGGACGGCCCGCACACCACGATCACTTCGCCTTTTTTGACCTCGGTGCTGCAGTCAGTCAGTACCTGGAAGTCGCCATACCACTTGTTGACATTCTTGATAGAGATCATACGGCAAACCTTTTTTGCAGACGCTTGACCAGCTGCGAGGCGGCAAAGCTGATGATGAAGTATGTGAAACCGGCGAAGATCAGGAACTCATTGGAGCGACCGATGATGTCGCCACTGGCGCGCGAGGCATTGAGGAAGTCGACCAGACCCACCGCGTAGACCAGCGAAGTGTCCTGAAACAGGATGATGCTCTGTTGCAGCAGCAGCGGGGTCATCTTGCGGAACGCTTGCGGCAGGATGATCAAACGCATCATCTGGCTATACGTCATGCCCATGGCCTGGGCAGCACTCATCTGGCCCTTGGGAATCGACTGCACGCCGGCGCGGACGATTTCGCAGAAGTACGCCGCTTCGAACATCATGAATGCCACGATGCATGAGGCGAACGCGCCGATCGGGGTGTCTTCACCGGTGATCCAGCGCAGAACGAACGGCACCGCCAGGTAGAACCAGGTGATGACCAGCAGCAATGGAATCGA
Source organism: Pseudomonas wuhanensis (assembly GCF_030687395.1). Classification (GTDB taxonomy): domain Bacteria; phylum Pseudomonadota; class Gammaproteobacteria; order Pseudomonadales; family Pseudomonadaceae; genus Aquipseudomonas; species Aquipseudomonas wuhanensis. The sequence continues at coordinate 1,405,275 of NZ_CP117430.1, forward strand.
ACGGAAGTAGTTAACGTAGGCGCCGGCGATGTTCGACAGCAGTTTGCTGTGGGACAGGCGCATCAGTGCCAGGATCGTGCCGAGGATGATCCCGCCGACCACGCCCAAGGCCATCAGCTTGAGGGTCATGACCATGCCGTTCCACAAGCCCGGCAGGGAAGGGATGATGCCCGAGAAGTCGAATTCCATCATTTACCCCCTACGGAGATCAGGCCCGGTACGGCGACTTTCTTCTCGACACCGCGCATCAGCAGCATCAGGCCCATGTTCAGCGTGAAGTAGATCAGCGTGGCCAGGGTGAAGGCTTCGAACAGGTTGGCGGAGAACTCGGCGGTCTGTTTGGTCTGCGCGAGCAGCTCCATCAGGCCGATCAGCGATGCCACGGACGAGTTCTTGAATACGTTCAAAAATTCCGAGGTAAGCGGCGGAATGATGATGCGATAAGCCTGGGGCAGCAGCACGTTCCAGTAGATCTGCGGCAGCTTGAAACCCATGGCACGGGCAGCGGATTCCTGGCCGCGAGGCAGCGCCTGGATACCGGTGCGCACTTGTTCACAAACACGAGCCGTGGTGAACAGGCCCAGGCACACGACGACGCTGAGGAAGGCCGAGGTGGTTGGGTTCAGGTCCTGTTTGTACCAGTCCTGCAGGTTTTGCGGCAGCAGGTCGGGCACCAGGAAGTACCAGATGAACAGCTGAACCAGCAGTGGCACGTTACGGAAGAGTTCGACGTAGCAGGTCGCGATGCCCGATACGATGCGGTTCGGCACCGTGCGCATGACGCCCAGAATCGAGCCCAGCAGCAGCGCGATGATCCAGGCTGCGATGGCGATGGCGATGGTCCAGCCCAAACCGGAGAGGTACCAGTCGAAATAAATCTCGCTGCCCACGCCGGTGGACTTGAAGAACACGCCCCAGTCCCAGTTGTAATTCATTAGGGTCTCCCCTCGGATTCGATCGATGTACAAGTGCCCGATGACGGTCAGGCACACGCGAACGGCTCGACAGCCACCGGTTCGAGTGTTTCCAGAAATGCCAGCAGGGAGTGACAACCCTCTGAAAGGGCAGAGGCCCTTCAGAGGGTAAGGTTAGTCAGAAATCAGGATTTCTTTTCGTCAGCCGCTTTGTCGGTCGGATTGGCGATCAGGGCCTTGAGCTCTTCGCTCATCGGGAACATCAGGTTCAGGCCTTTAGGCGGAATTGGCTGCATGAACCATTTTTCGTAGATCTTGTTGATCTCGCCGGATTTGTAGGTCGCGATGATGGCGTCGTCGACAGCTTTCTTGAACGGCGCGTCGCCCTTGCGGACCATGCAGCCGTAAATCTCGTTGGACTGTGCAGTCCCGGTCACGGCCCAGTCAGTCGGCTTCTTGGCCTTGGCCATTTCACCGGCCAGCAAGGCGTCGTCCATCATGAAAGCCACGGCACGGCCGGTTTCCAGCATCTGGAAGGACTCGCCATGGTCTTTGGCGGAGATCACGTTCATGCCCATCTGCTTGTCGGCGTTCATCGACTTGAGGATGCGCTCGGACGTGGTGCCGGCGGTGGTCACGACGTTCTTGCCTTTAAGGTCGGCGAAGTCTTTGTACGGGGAGTCTTTCTTGGACAGCAGCTTGGTGCCGATTTCGAAGATGCCGACGGAGAAGTCAACTTGCTGCTGACGCTCGACGTTGTTGGTGGTGGAACCGCACTCGAGGTCCACGGTGCCGTTCTGCACCAGCGGGATACGGGTTTGCGAGGTCACCAGGTTGTATTTGACCTGGAGGTTGGGCATGTCCAGGTCTTTCTTGATGGCTTCGACGACTTTCAGCTGGATATCGTGGGAGTAGCCAACCGGTTTGCCGGAAGCGTCCGAGATGTAGGAAAACGGAATGGAAGCGTCACGATGCCCGAGGGTGATGGTGCCGGACTCTTTGATCTTCTTCAGTGTGCCGGTGAGTTCGGCTGCGAAAACTGGAGTGCTAATCAGAGCGGCAGCAATGGCTGCGCCCAGGAGATGGGGAACGATGCGCATCAAATTTTCCTCGACATTGTTTTTATATGGAGCCAGTTCATCGGCCCTTTTTTGTGCTTCGAATGCTTGCCGGCTCCTGAAGGGCTGGCGCAGCAGACATTCGTCCAAGAGTGTAGAGCATGACTCGTGCCAGACCAGGCGGTATGGATCAAGTTATTGATTTATAAAGGTATTAAATATTTATGGCGTTGAATTTTCTATCGGACGATCCGGTTTACCGAATCGACTGGCAAGTCGCGTTCGGAAAACCGAATGCAATCTTGGGTCTTGCTCAAACCCTGTGGGAGCGGGCTTGCCCGCGATAGCGGTGTGTCAGTCGACATTATTAGCGGCTGTGCTGCCGTCATCGCGGGCTAGCCCGGCTCCCACAGGGAGTCGAGGTGTGTTCGGAATACAAAAAGCCCCTGAATCGTGAGATTCAGGGGCTTCGTTTTAACCGGATTCCCGATCAGGCCGCTTCGATCTTGCTGCGGTTCTGTTCGACCTTGTTCAGGTAATCCTTGAGCTTCTGCTGCTCGGCCGGGGTGGTGAACAGCCCAAGCTTGCTGCGGCGCCACAGAATGTCGTGGGCGGTGGTTGCCCATTCTTCGCTGCACAGGTAATCGACTTCGCGGGTGTAGAGACCGCCGCCGATGTGTTCGCCCAGGTCACTGAGGCTTTCCACACGCTCGAGCATGCGCCAGGTGCGGCTGCCGTAAGTGGTGGCCCAGCGTCGGGCGATCTCGGTGGGCACCCAGTCGAACTTGTCGCGGATCCGCGAGCTCAAGGCTTGCGGGGTGGTCATGTCTTCGCCGCCGGGCAGGGTGGCGCTGGCGGTCCAGCTTGGCTTGATGTGCGTGAAGTACGGGGCCAGTTGCGCCAGCGCCGATTCGGCCAGTTTGCGGTAAGTCGTCAGTTTGCCGCCGAACACCGACAGTAACGGTGCTTCTTCGCCACTGCCCGACAACGCCAGGGTGTAGTCGCGGGTGACGGCCGACGGGTTGTCGGATTCGTCGTTGCATAGCGGACGAACGCCGGAATAGCTGTGCAGGATGTCCGTGCGGCTGAGTTGCTTCTTGAAGTGGGCGTTGACCACTTTGAGCAGGTAATCGGTTTCGCCCTCGGTGATCGCCACTTTAGCCGGGTCCCCGGTGTACTCGCGGTCGGTGGTGCCAATCAGGGTGAAGTGGTTCAGGTACGGAATGGTGAAGACGATACGCTGATCTTCGTTTTGCAGAATGTGCGCGTGTTCGCCTTCATACAGCTTCGGCACGATCAGGTGGCTGCCCTGGATCAAGCGGATGCCGTACGGCGATTCCATCTTCAGGTCGTCACGAATGAACTGGGCGACCCATGGGCCGGCCGCGTTCACCAGCGCCTTGGCACGGATCGAAAACAGGCTGCCATCGGCGCGTTCCAGGTGCAGGTCCCACAGGCCTTTGGTGCGACGGGCACTGACGCAGCGGGTTTGCGTATGAACGTGGGCGCCTTTTTCGCGGGCGGCCATGGCGTTCAGCACGACCAGGCGCGCGTCATCGACCCAGCAATCGGAATATTCGAAGCCTTTGGTGATTTCGCTTTTCAGTGCGCTGTCCGGGCCGAACTTCAGGCTTTTCGAGCCTTCGAGTTTTTCCCGTTTGCCGAGGTGATCATAAAGGAACAGGCCGGCGCGGATCATCCAGGCCGGACGCAGGTGCGGGCGGTGCGGCAACACGAAACGCATCTGTTTGACGATGTGCGGCGCCTTGGCCAGCAGTACTTCGCGCTCGGCAAGGGCTTCGCGCACCAAGCGGAACTCGTAATGTTCGAGATAGCGCAGGCCGCCGTGGATCAGCTTGCTGCTGGCGGATGAGGTGTGGCTGGCCAAGTCATCCTTTTCGCAAAGGAATACCGAAAGACCGCGACCGGCGGCATCCGCTGCGATCCCCACGCCATTGATCCCACCACCGATGACGGCGATATCGTAAACCTCGGCGAGAGGGGGCGTAGGCAAGGTAGAAGTGGGCATCGGCTGGCCTCGGGCTTTTGATTTTGTATATTGGAATTCGAACATTAATGTTCATTTGCGAAAATATTAGCCCATAAAGACACGCGCAGCCAGTCAACTTCGATTGAAAATACTGATCGAAGGGCGGTTAAAGGAAAATTTACGAACATTTAGACGCGCGGTAGGGCGCAAGAGGTGTGTTGCGGATGTGGCCGTCATCGCGGGCAAGCCCGCTCCCACAGGTTATGTACAGACCCTGTGGGAGCGGGCTTGCCCGCGATGGCGTCGGTACAGGCGACGAAGATGTGAGGGGAGGTTAAACGACTTCCAGCCGTATCTTGTGCTGGCTCAACAACTGCGCCAAGGCCGGCGAGGGCTGCTGATCGGTGACCAGGCAATCGATCAGGCTGATCGGCCCCAGGCGAATCATGGCGTTGCGCCCGAATTTGCTGGAGTCAGCCGCCAGAATCACTTGTCGGGCGTTGGCGATGATCGCCTGGGACACCCGCACTTCCTGATAATCGAAGTCCAGCAAGCTGCCGTCTTCATCGATGCCGCTGATGCCGACTAGCGCGAAGTCGACCTTGAACTGGTTGATGAAGTCGACACTCGCCTGACCGACCACGCCACCGTCACGCCGTACGTTGCCACCGGTCAGCAGCACGTCGAAATCGTCCTTGGCGCTGAGCATCGAGGCCACATGCAGGTTGTTGGTGATGATCTTCAGGTGGTTGTGGTTGAGCAGTGCCCGAGCGATGGATTCGGTGGTGGTGCCGATGTTGATGAACAGCGAGGCGTGATCGGGAATCTGAGCGGCAATGGCTTCGCCGATACGCTGCTTTTCATCGCGCATCTGATCGGCGCGCATGGCGTAGGCGGTGTTTTCGACGCTGGAGTCGTAGGCTGCGCCGCCATGGTAGCGACGCAACAGATTCACTTCCGCCAGTTGATTGATATCGCGGCGGATGGTTTGCGGTGTAACGACGAACAGCTGAGCCATTTCCTCGATGCTGACATAGCCGCGTTCGCGGACCAGTTCGAGGATTTGCTGCTGACGGGGAGGCAGATTCATGGGGCTTCCTTTGGGCTGCCGTGCAAAATTTGCCCATGATGCCGCAGGAATCTGCTCCCTGCCAGTTAGAACCCGACCTTGGCTTATTCAGCACCCTCGTGCGGTTCCCAATCACGGGTGCGGCTGACGGCTTTTTTCCAGCCGGCGTAGAGTTTTTCCTTCGCGGTTTCGTCCAGCATCGGTTCGAACTCGCGCTCGATCACGGCCTTGCCGCGCAACTCGTCCAGGCTGCCCCAGAAGCCGCAGGCCAGACCCGCCAGGTAAGCGGCGCCCAACGCGGTGGTTTCGCGCATTTTCGGACGCTCGACCTGAGTGCCGAGGATGTCGGCCTGGAACTGCATCAGGAAATTGTTCGCCACTGCGCCGCCGTCTACGCGCAGGGCTTTGAGGCGTTCGCCGGAATCCTGTTGCATGGCGTCCAGGACGTCACGGGTCTGGTAGGCAATCGACTCCAGCGCGGCACGAATGATGTGATCCACGCGTACGCCGCGAGTCAGGCCGAACAGCGCGCCACGGGCATACGGGTCCCAGTACGGAGCACCCAGACCGGTGAAGGCCGGCACCAGGTACACACCGTTGCTGTCCTTGACCTTGTTGGCGAAGTATTCGGTGTCGTGGGCGTCGTTGATGATTTTCAACTCGTCACGCAGCCACTGCACGGTGGAACCACCGTTGAATACCGCGCCTTCCAGCGCATAGGCCACTTCGCCGCGCGGGCCGCAAGCGATGGTGGTGAGCATGCCGTGTTTGGATTTCACCGCTTTGTCGCCGGTGTTCATCAGCAGGAAGCAACCGGTGCCGTAGGTGTTTTTCGCCTGGCCTGGCTCGACGCACATCTGGCCGAAGAGGGCCGCCTGCTGGTCGCCGGCGATACCGCCAATGGCGATGCCGCTTTTGGTGTGGCCGTAGATTTCGGATGAGGACTTAACTTCCGGGAGCATCTCGCGCGGGATGTCGAGGACTTCCAGCATCTTCGCGTCCCACTCCAGCGTATGGATATTGAAGAGCATGGTGCGCGAGGCGTTGGTGTAATCGGTGACGTGCACTTTGCCGCCGGTAAATTTCCAGATCAGCCAGCTATCGATGGTGCCGAACAGCAGTTCACCCTTGCGCGCCCGCTCGCGGCTGCCTTCGACGTTGTCGAGGATCCACTTGAGCTTGGTGCCGGAGAAGTACGGGTCGGTGACCAGGCCAGTGGTGTCGCTGATGTACTGCTCGTGGCCATCGCGCTTGAGCTGTTGGCAGATTTCGGTGCTGCGGCGGCACTGCCAGACGATCGCGTTGTAGATCGGGCGGCCGGTGGTCTTGTCCCAGACCACGGTGGTTTCGCGCTGGTTGGTGATACCGATGGCCGCGACCTGGTCGTGATGCAGGCCGGCTTGAGCCAGGGCCTCGACCATCACGGCGCTTTGGGTGGCGAAGATTTCCATCGGGTCATGTTCGACCCAGCCGGCTTGCGGGTAATGCTGTGCGAATTCGCGTTGGGCGGTGCAGACCACGTTCGCGTCACGGTCGAAAATGATCGCGCGGGAGCTGGTCGTACCCTGATCGAGGGCAATGATGTAGTTCTTATTCTGAATGTCGGTCATGTCGATTGCCTTGGACGAAATAAGGAAGTGAAGTCAGGCGCGGGACCAAAATGGGCAGGATCGCGCGTCAACGGTTTCAAGACGTTCTTGGTTTGCCGTCAATGGCCGGTGCTGCATCCTTTTTAGCAGGTATGGCGCTGGGCAGATGGCGGGCAATCAACCCACGATAAGCTGCAGCACCGAGGCAGGCACCGACAATCGGTGCAAAAATCGGGATCAGGAAGTACGGGATATCGCGCCCGCCAGTGAGGGAAATTTCACCCCAGCCTGTAAAGAAAGTCATTAGTTTAGGACCGAAGTCGCGGGCCGGGTTCATCGCGAAACCGGTCAGCGGGCCCATTGAGCTACCGATCACGGCAATCAGCAGGCCGATCAGCAACGGCGCCAGCGGCCCTTTGGGCAGGCCATTGTTGTCGTCGGTCAACGACATGATCACTCCCATCAGGATGGCGGTGATGATCACTTCAACCAAAAAGGCCTGGGCTGTGGTCAGGGCAGGGTTCGGGAAGGTGGAGAACACCGAAGCCAATTCAAGGCTGGCCTGAGTGCCACGAACCATTTGGTGAGTTTGTTCGAAATCGAAGAAAAGGTTGCTGTACAGCGTGTAAACCAACAAGGCCCCGCAGAAGGCGCCGGCCACCTGGGAGAAGATATAGAAAGGCAGTTTGCGCTTTTCGAAGTCAGCGAAAATGCTCAGCGCGATACTTACGGCAGGATTGAGGTGCGCGCCGGAAACGCCGGCGGTGAGGTAGATCGCCATGCTGACGCCAACCCCCCAAATGATGCTGATTTCCCACAGCCCGAAGCTGGCACCCGCCACCTTGAGCGCGGCAACACAGCCGGTACCGAAAAAGATTAGCAGTGCAGTACCCAGAAACTCGGCCATGCATTGGCTGGAGAGCGACGGTTGTTGTAAAGCAGTTGTCATTGAAAACCTCGTTTTTGTTGTTGTCTGGCGCTTTTTCATCAAGGTCAAAGCGCGATTTTCACCGAGGCAAGGATCCCCATCCTGTGCCCGGCTTACTGCTGGGTGCTGCGGTGAGACATTCGTACAGTATTCAGATTCGAAAAAATATAGACAAGAAACGCTGCTGTCAAAGGTCGAAAGTGAACTGTCGGTCACATTTCAACTATTAGTCACGTGAATGACCGCATCGTTCATCAGGCAGGCCGACCGTGGACGAACGGCACAGAAGCCCGGCCAAGCTTTTGAAATGGCGTTGTAATAGAGCCTTTTATCGATCAATGACCTAGAATCTTGCGCAGTATTTTTCTTCTGCCGCCAAGCTTGGAGCTGCCATGACCCCCGCATTGGATTTGTTGAAAAAAGTTCGTGCCGAACATCGCGTGCACAGTTACGAACATGATCCGAAGGCAGCGTCCTATGGCCTGGAGGCCGCGGAGAAACTGGGGTTGGACCCGGCCCAGGTGTTCAAGACCTTGCTGGCGGCCAGCGAAAAGGGAGAATTGTTGGTGGCGGTGGTGCCGGTCGTCGGAAGTCTGGACTTGAAGGCGCTGGCGCAGGCCGCTGGCGTGAAAAAAGTCGAAATGGCCGACCCCGCGGCTGCACAGCGATCGACAGGCTATCTGTTAGGCGGCATCAGCCCGCTCGGACAGAAGAAGCGCCTGCGTACCTTTATCGATCATTCGGCTCAGCCTTTTTCCAGCATCTTTGTCAGCGCCGGACGGCGTGGTCTGGAAGTTGAGCTGGCGCCCGCCGTGTTGGCCGAATACACCCAGGCGAAGTTCGCCGATATCGGTCGCGCGTGAGCAGAAGGCCTCGGGCGTTCAGCCCGGCGCTGTATGGTGGAAATTGATTCGTTCTGTCACTGGTGAAGGGCTCCTCGTGGCTTCATGCTCGTCGACCTGAAAAAGGGAGAAGTGGCATGCAGCTAGAGTTTCATCAAGTCGACGCGTTCAGTGATCGGCCGTTCAGTGGCAACCCGGCGATGGTGTATCGGCTCGATACCTGGCTCGACGATGAGTTGATGCAAAAAATCGCCGCCGAACACAACCTCGCCGAAACCGCATTTCTGGTGCGTGAGGATGCCGTCTGGCACATCCGCTGGTTTACCCCGACCACCGAAGTCCCGTTATGCGGCCATGCGACCCTGGCCAGTGCCTTTGTCCTGTTTGAAATCTATAAAGAGCCGGTCGAGCGGCTGGACTTCATCTGCAAGTCCGGCCCGCTGAGTGTCAGTCGTGAGGGCAAGCGCTTGTGGCTGGATTTCCCGGCCATCGCGCCGACAGAAGTGGGCGTGACCCTGGAGGTCGAGCGCGCCTTGGGTGTGAAAGCAGTCGATGTGTTGGGTTCGAAAGAATTGTTCGTGGTACTGGAGTCCGAGCAAGCCGTGCTCGATTGTCAGCCGGACATGGTTGCGCTGGCAAAACTGCCGTGGCCGGGCGCCATTGTGACGGCCAAGGGCAACAAGCATGATTTTGTATCGCGGTACTTTGCGCCAGCAATCGGCATCAACGAAGACCCGGTGACCGGTTCAACCCATTGCAGCCTGATTCCGTACTGGTCGCAACGCTTGAGCAAGTCGAGTCTGACGGCTTATCAGTGTTCGGCACGGGGCGGGGAGTTGTTTTGCCAGCTGGAAGGTGATCGGGTGAGTATTGGCGGGAATGCGACGCTGGTCGCAAGCGGCAAGTTATTGCTCGGATGATTTTTTGTAGGAGCGAGCGGTGCGGCGATCCGACTTGCCCGCGAAGGCGTAGTGTCAGTCGATATCATCATTGACTGACATGACGCCTTCGCGGGCAAGCCTCGCTCCTACACAGATTGGGGTGTCAGCTAGAGGAGCTGTACCGCCGAACACCGGATTCGATCACCGGAATCTGCGCCGCCGTGCTGCCGGACGCCTGGAACAACACCAGGTGTTCAGCCGCCACCCGAATGCCTACTTCAGCACCGACCAGATGATCGGCATGGCTCGGGAAAATCGACTCCAACTGCGCGCCCGTAGGCAACTGCAAGCGGTACAGGGTCGATGCCCCCTGGAAGCTCTTGCCAACAATCTGCGTCCTCAGTGGGCTGTCCGGCGCATAGACGATATCGTCCGGACGCAACAATACGTCCACGGCGCCACCGATCGGCCAGGTGTAGGCACGATTACCGCGCAATTCCCCCAACTCGGTCTGCACCGACTCCGGGCTGCTCAACTGACCGCGAATGAAGTAACCCTGGCCAATGAAACTGGCCACATACGGCGTCAGCGGTTCGTGATAGAGGTTGTAGGGCGTATCCCACTGTTCAAGGCGACCTTCCTTGAAAACGCCGACATGGTCGCTGACTGCGAAGGCTTCTTCCTGATCGTGGGTCACCAGGATCGCACTGGTGCCGCGAGCCTTGAGAATGTCGCGTACCTCATGACTGAGCTTGCGTCGTAGTTCACCGTCGAGGTTGGAGAACGGTTCATCGAGCAACAGCAATTGCGGTTCCGGCGCCAGGGCGCGGGCGAGGGCGACACGTTGCTGCTGGCCGCCGGACAGCTCATGGGGGAAGCGTTTGCCGAGGTTTTTCAGGTTGACCAGTTCGAGCAATTCTTCGGTGATGCGATCCTTTTGCGGGTGCTTGCGGATCCCGAAAGCGATGTTCTCGGCCACGCTCAAATGCGGAAACAGTGCGTAATCCTGGAACACCATGCCGATCCGGCGCTTCTCCGGGGCGAGGGTGAAGCCAGCGCTGGAGATGGTCTCGCCCGCCAGCTGGATTTCACCTTCGTGCACCGGTTCAAAACCGGCAATCGCCCGCAGGGTGGTGGTTTTACCGCAGCCCGAAGACCCCAGCAGACAACCGATATCGCCGGCGTTCAAATGCAGGTTGAGGTTCTGCACGACCCGCTGGTTTTGGTAACCGCAAGCCAGGTTGCGCAGGTTCAGCAGTAAGGGCGGGCTCATGCGTGGTGATACGCCGGCTCGACGAGAAACTCGAGCAGCGCCTTTTGTGCGTGAAGACGGTTTTCGGCTTGATCCCAGGCCACCGAGCGCGAGTCGTCGAGCAGGTCGAGACTGATTTCCTCGCCACGGTGGGCCGGCAGGCAATGCATGAACAGGACGTCCGGCGCGGCCAGGTCGAGCAGGGCACGGTTGACCTGGAAGGGGGCGAACAATTTCAGGCGCTTGGCGGTTTCCTCTTCCTGGCCCATAGAGGTCCAGACGTCGGTGCTCACCAGATGTGCGCCGCTTACGGCTTCCTGCGGATCGCGGACGATGGTCACCCGATCGCCGGCTTTAGCCACGAACTCAGGGTTGGGTTCGTAACCTTCCGGGCAGGCGATGCGCAACTGGAAGTCGAACTGGATCGCCGCTTCTATATAGCTGTTGCACATGTTGTTGCCATCACCGATCCAGGCCACGGTCTTGCCTTGAATCGAACCGCGGTGTTCGAGGAAGGTTTGCATGTCGGCCAGCAACTGGCATGGGTGCAGGTCGTCGGACAGGCCGTTGATCACCGGCACACGGGAGTTGGCGGCGAATTCGGTCAGGGTGCTGTGGGCAAAGGTACGGATCATCACCGCATCGAGCATGCTCGACATGACGATGGCGCAGTCGCCGATCGGCTCGCCGCGACCCAGTTGGGTATCGCGCGGCGACAGGAAGATCGCCTGGCCACCGAGCTGGATCATGCCGGCTTCAAACGAGATACGGGTGCGGGTCGAGGACTTCTCGAAGATCATCCCCAGGACGCGGTTCTTCAATGGCTCGAACAGTACGCCGCGGTTACGCAGGTCCTTGAGCTCAACGCCTCGACGGATCACGCTGACCAGCTCTTCGGGCGTGCAATCCATCAGGGAGAGAAAGTGCCTTGCGCTCATCATTGACTACCTTTTTGCAACAGACCGCAGATACTCAAAGCCTTGTTTAACTGAAAAACGGGCGAGACCTGCGGCGTAAGCCGCACGGGGCGACGAAATAGGGGGAGGCGCGATATTGACATTAAATGTCGCGTTTTTCCAATGGGCTACGGTGTTTAGGGGATTTCAGAGGGGCTACGGGTGACCGCAATAGCGCTTTTGAAGCCTGTTTCCTGACAGCAGCTAACCATTTGTACACTGGGCTCGCCGGGCTTGGCAATCAAACAGGGCGCGGGCGACACGCTGACGGTCGGTTTTTGACCTGTCATTCGGGCCTCTAGCGGGCAATGTGTGTTGTCCGAAACATTTGCTAAAGCAAAGTGCTGGGTTATAACTAGGTCACGAGCGACGCAGGAAGCCCTTGGAATGGAATCGAAAGAACAACTGTTGATGGAGCTACTCGGCCTTACGGCACGCTCCCTGACTCACCTCACCGCTTCCATGACCTCGATGTCTTTCGAGCTGTTGCGCAGTGAAGACGAAGTCACGAAGGCGGCTGGCCGGCGCATGATCGACCGCATGGCCACCATCAGCGCCGGGCTCGACGAGCATTGGCGACTGATCGGCGAGCTCACCGGCGTGCATGTTGCCCATGAGCAGATCGAAACCATCGAGGAGATTCAGTTGCAGGCGCCGCCGAGTCTACCGTCGAACTGATCCCTTGCGGCCATCGGCTGGCCTGATGGTCGCCAATTCACAAGACGAACGTCGCTGGCAAAGGGGCGAATCGCGCGCCATAGTTTTGTTCCCGCGGCCGATATTACCCGCCCAGAACAAAACAGAGACTGGCCATGACCAAGACTCTCCATCACCGTGCGTGCCACTTGTGTGAAGCCATCTGCGGCCTGACCATCGAAACCTCCGAGGTCGAAGGCAGCGGCGTACAGATCACCTCGATCAAGGGTGACCCCCAAGACACCTTCAGCCGCGGGCATATCTGCCCCAAAGCGGTAGCCCTGCAAGACATTCAGAACGATCCGGATCGCCTGCGTCAGCCGATGCTGCGAGTAGGCAGCGAATGGCAGCCTATCGAGTGGGAAGATGCTTTCAGCCTTGTGGCCGACCGCCTGGCGGCGATTCAGGAGCGTCACGGGCAGAACGCGGTGGCGGTCTATCAGGGCAACCCCAGCGTGCATAACTATGGGTTGATGACCCACAGCAATTATTTTCTCGGACTGCTGAAAACCCGTAACCGGTTTTCCGCGACATCGGTCGATCAGTTGCCCCATCACCTGAGCAGTCACTTGATGTACGGCCACGGCTTGCTGTTGCCGATCCCGGACATCGATCACACCGATTTCATGCTGATCCTGGGCGGCAATCCACTGGCCTCCAACGGCAGCATCATGACCGTGCCGGATGTAGAGAAGCGCCTCAAGGCGATTCAGGCGCGGGGCGGCAAAGTGGTGGTGGTCGATCCGCGTCGCAGCGAAACGGCGGCGATTGCCGATCAGCATTTGTTCGTGCGCCCCGGTGGCGATGCGGCGCTGTTGTTCGGGCTGCTCAATACCTTGTTTACTGAAGGCTTGGCCAGCGACAGTCATTTACCGGTCGACGGCCTGGATGAAGTGCGTGGGGAGATCGCAGGTTTCACCGCCGAGGCCATGAGCCCGTTGTGCGCAGTGCCCGCCGAGCAGATCCGCCAACTGGCGCGCGACTTCGCGGCAGCGCCGACCGCGGTCTGCTATGGCCGCATGGGCGTTTCGACCCAGGCTTTCGGCACCCTGTGCCATTGGCTGGTGCAACTGATCAATCTGGTCACGGGCAACCTCGACCGGGTGGGCGGTGCGTTGTGCACCGAGCCTGCGGTGGATCTGGTGGCATCGACCTCGGGCGGGCATTTCAACCGGTGGCAGAGCCGGGTGTCCGGACGTCCAGAATACGCTGGAGAACTGCCGGTGTCGGCGCTGGCCGAAGAGATGCTCACCGAAGGGGAAGGGCAGGTCCGCGCGCTGATCACCGTGGCGGGTAATCCGGTGCTGTCCACGCCCAATGGCCGACAACTGGAGCAGGCACTGGACGGATTGGAGTTCATGGTCAGCGTCGACCTGTACATCAATGAAACCACGCGTTATGCCGACCTGATCCTGCCGTCGACTTCGGCGTTGGAAAACGATCATTACGACACCACGTTCAACATGTTCGCGGTGCGCAACGTCACCCGCTTCAACCGGGCGATCCTGGCCAAGCCCGAAGGCGCGCTGCATGACTGGGAAATTTTCGTGGGGCTGGCCAAAGCCTTTGCGGCCAAGACCGGCAAGGAGCTGAAACCAACTATCGCGCCAGCGCAGATGATCGACCGAGGGCTGCGGATGGGCCTGTATGGCGACGCTTCGGAACACAAACTGTCGCTGGCGACCTTGTTCGATCATCCTCACGGTATCGATCTCGGGGCGCTCAAACCCAACCTGGCACCACGCCTGAAAACCGCCAATCAACGAGTCCAGGCGGCGCCTGTCGAGATCCTCGCCGACCTGGCGCGCTTCGCGGCACTACAAGCACCGGCTGCCGATGAGTTGCTGATGATCGGCCGCCGTCATGTGCGCAGCAACAACTCATGGATGCACAACTATCACCGTCTGGTGAAGGGCAAACCGCGGCATCAACTGCTGATGAACCCGGACGATTTGGCCAGCCGCGGGCTCAGCGATGGGCAGCGGGTGCGCGTCAGTTCGCGGGTCGGCGTGATCGAGGTTGAAGTGGTCGCCAGCCTGGATATGATGAAAGGTGTGGTCAGCCTTCCTCACGGTTGGGGTCATGCGCGACCGGGTGTGCAGATGTCGATTGCCAGTAGCCAGCCAGGCTCCAGCGCCAATGACCTGACTGACGAATGTCAGCTCGATGAGTTGTCGGGCAATGCGGCGTTGAATGGCGTGCCGGTGACCGTGGCGGCGGCGTGAACATGTCTGTCGGGGAGGCCGAGCATGGCGCTCGGGTTTCCGTTACAATGCGCCACCGTGCCGACCACTGAGTCGGAAAGTTCAGCCGAGGTGCTCCATGGATATCATCGAAACGATTAAAGAGCAGATTGCCAACAACACCATTCTGCTTTACATGAAAGGCTCGCCGAATGCCCCGCAGTGTGGGTTCTCCGCGAAAGCCGCTCAGGCTGTAATGGCCTGTGGCGAAAAGTTTGCCTATGTGGATATCCTGCAGAACCCGGAAATCCGCGCCAACCTGCCTAAGTACGCTAACTGGCCAACCTTCCCGCAACTGTGGGTCGGCGGTGAGTTGGTCGGCGGTAGCGACATCATGACTGAAATGTCTGCTGACGGTTCGTTGCAGGCACTGATCAAAGACGCAGCAGCAAAAGCCGCAGCGAACAAGACCGAAGCCTGATTCGCTGTGTGTGGGAGCGAGCAAGCCCGCTCCCACATTTGTTCCAGGGTGAGCCTGAAATTCGGTCATTAAAAAAGCCCCGCCTCTGTAAAAGAGAGCGGGGCTTTTTATTGCGTCGGGGTTAGCGGCGCAGAACTTACTCTTCGCCCATCTGCGACTGCAGATAGTTCTCAAGACCGACTTTATCGATCAGGCCCAGTTGGGTTTCCAGCCAATCGATATGTTCTTCTTCGGATTCAAGAATGTCTTCGAGCAGCTCACGGCTACCGAAGTCGCCGACGGTTTCGCAATGAGCGATAGCGACTTTCAGATCGGCATGGCCGTCGCGTTCGATCTTCAAGTCACACTCAAGCATTTCCTTGGTGTGCTCGCCGATGTGCAGCTTGCCCAGGTCCTGGACGTTCGGCAGGCCTTCAAGGAACAGGATGCGCTTGATCAGCTTGTCAGCGTGCTTCATCTCGTCGATGGATTCGTGGTACTCGTGCTTGCCTAGCTTGTTCAGGCCCCAATCTTCATACATGCGCGCATGCAGGAAGTACTGATTGATCGCGACCAGCTCATTGCCAAGGATTTTGTTGAGATGCTGGATGACTGTAACGTCGCCTTTCATGGTCGGAGTCCTGCCCTGTATTAGCTGTATATAAGGCAGAGTTTGAGCCGCGTAATTAATAGTGTCAAACCTAAGTTATTGAAACTTAAATGAAAATTAATCGGAATAAGAATGTTTGTGTTCCGCGTCTAGGCCCTAAGCGATTGATTTTCAGACATAAAAAAACCGGACATCAAGTCCGGTTCTTCGAAATATGGGTAGTTATGCGGCGGTAAATTCTGCGGGGTAGGGAATCGCCGCCTGGGCTGATTGCAGCTTGCCCAGTGTTTCGCGCACCACTTCCTTGGCCAGGCAAGCGCATTTACCACATTGGCCGGCTACGCCGGTAGCCAGACGGACTTCCTTGTAGCTGCAGCAACCTTCATAGATTGCATCGCGGATTTGACCGTCGGTGACGCCAGTGCAGAGGCAGACATACATAAGTGAGAACCGTCGCTGGTTGTGACTCAATTGCGATGGATCTTAATGTTAACGAGAATGATTGTCAAAGTGGTTTCTGAAAGCTTTTCGTCATAAAGGCTTGTGACTGACGAACGGCCTTCACAGCTGCCATGAAAAAAATATAACAGCGGCCTTTTTACCTTCAAGAAAAAACCGTTGAGGACAGGCGAAAAACGCGGTGTATGATGGTCGGCCTTTTGCGAAGGAGGTTCGTGTCACAGGGCTGTCGCCTGAGGGTGACAGGCTGGCATGAACTCTGTTCTTCAACGTTATTACACCAGGAGATATCCAATGAGCGTACTCGTAGGCAAACAAGCCCCTGACTTCACCGTACCGGCCGTACTCGGCAATGGCGAAATCGTAGACAGCTTCACCCTGTCCTCGGCCATCAAAGGCAAATACGGCCTGGTGTTCTTCTACCCACTGGACTTCACCTTCGTTTGCCCGTCCGAGCTGATTGCTCTGGACAACCGCATGGCTGACTTCAAGGCACGCAATGTTGAAGTGGTCGCCGTTTCGATCGACTCGCACTTCACCCACAACGCATGGCGTAACACCCCGGTGAACAATGGCGGTATCGGCCAGGTTCGTTACACCATGGCTGCTGACATCAAGCAGGAAATCATGAAGGCTTACGACGTTCAGTCCGCTGACGGCGTGGCGTTCCGTGGTGCGTTCCTGATCGACGACAAAGGCGTTGTCCGCTCGCAGATCATCAACGACCTGCCGCTGGGCCGTAACATGGAAGAACTGATCCGTCTGGTTGACGCTCTGCAATTCCACGAAGAGCACGGCGAAGTTTGCCCGGCCAACTGGAAAAAAGGCGACAAAGGCATGAACGCTTCGCCAGAAGGCGTTGCAGCGTACCTGACCGAGCACGCTGCTGCGCTGTAAGCCAGGCGTCCGGCCATAAAAAACCGGCCTCACTGAGGCCGGTTTTTTTATGGGCGGGATAAACCGGCGACAGGCATCAGTCGTTGTAGTCTTCCCAGCCGCCCATTTGTTTCCAGCGATTGACGATGCCGCAGAACAGGTCAGCCGTCTTCTCGGTGTCGTAGCGGGCCGAGTGGGCCTCGCGACCGTCGAAGTCGATATCGGCTGCCTGGCAGGCCTTGGCCAATACGGTTTGACCGTAGGCCAGGCCGGCGAGGGTCGCCGTGTCGAAGCTGGAAAACGGATGAAACGGGTTGCGTTTCATGTCCAGGCGCGCGACAGCGGCGTTGAGGAAACCCAGGTCGAAGCTGCTGTTGTGTCCGACCAGAATCGCCCGTTTGCAACCGTTGGCCTTCAGAGCCTTGCGCACACCGCGGAAGATATCGGTCAGGGCCGCTTCTTCACTCACGGCCATGCGCAATGGGTGATCGAGCTTGATCCCAGTGAATTCCAGGGCTGCCGCTTCGATGTTCGCGCCTTCGAAAGGCTCGACCCGGAAGAAATAGGTGTGCTCAGGGTACACAAAGCCTTTTTCATCCATGCCGATCACGGTGGCGGCGATTTCCAGCAGGGCATCGGTGGCCGAGTTGAAGCCACCGGTTTCTACGTCGACAACGACCGGCAGGTAACCACGGAACCTGGCTGCCATTGGATGGCGGGAACCGCCTCCGCCGCCATTACCGTCCTGTTCGTCGTCGAAATGGTCTTCACTCACGCGTGTTCCTCCAGCAGGCGCCAGCGCAGTTTTTCACCGGCGCGCAGCGGGATTACGGTCAGCTCGCCAAACGGCAGGCTGGTTGGGGCGGTCCACTCGTCGCGGACCAGGGTGATGCGATCGGTGTTCACCGGCAGGCCGTAGAAACGCGGACCGTTGAGGCTGGCGAAGGCTTCGAGCTTGTCCAGCGCGTTGCGCTGTTCAAAGGCTTCGGCATACATCTCGATCGCGGCATAAGCGGTGTAGCAACCGGCACAGCCGCAAGCTGCTTCCTTGGCGTGCTGGGCATGGGGTGCCGAGTCGGTGCCGAGGAAGAACTTGTCGCTGCCGCTGGTAGCGGCGTCGAGCAGGGCTTCCTGGTGGGTATTGCGCTTGAGGATCGGCAGGCAATAGAAGTGCGGCCGAATCCCGCCCACCAGCATGTGGTTGCGGTTGTACAGCAGGTGATGCGCGGTGATGGTTGCACCGACATTGGCCGAAGCCTCGTTGACGAACTGCACGGCATCGGCGGTAGTGATGTGTTCAAACACCACTTTGAGGGTCGGGAAGCGCTCGACCACTCGACGCATGTGCTCATCGATGAAGATTTTTTCACGATCGAAAACGTCGACATCGCCACGGGTGACTTCACCGTGAACCAACAAGGGCATCCCGACTTCGGCCATGGCCTCGAGCGCGGGGAAAATCTTGTCGATGCTGGTGACGCCAGAATCCGAGTTGGTGGTCGCGCCGGCCGGGTACAGCTTGGCGGCGTGAACGAAACCGCTGGCCTTGGCTTCAAGAATTTCTTCGGGCTGGGTGCGGTCGGTCAGGTACAGCACCATCAGCGGTTCGAAACGGCTGCCGGCCGGACGCGCGGCGAGAATCCGCTGGCGATAGCCATTGGCTTCAGCAGCGTTGCGCACTGGCGGTACCAGGTTGGGCATGATGATGGCGCGACCAAAGGTGCGCGCGACATCCGCGACGGTATTGGGCAACACAGCACCATCGCGAAGATGAATATGCCAGTCGTCGGGACGCAGCAGGGTCAGGCGGTCGGACATGAGGGGATTCCAGGCGGGTCAAACTCAGGGGAATGCTACCGGAAAAGACTCTTGCAGGCACTCGCTATCAAGTTTTGCGGCAAGCTTCCGATATCCAACAGGTATGCCGTAAATATGTGTGTCGGTCTTTTTGTTGCAGAAGCCAGTGGAGCCTCCCGTGCGCCAGCGTTATTTAGCCTTGCTCAGTGTGTTTGCCAGCCTTCCTGCGATGGCGCTCACTTTTCAGACCCCTCTGGAGAGCATCGAGTGGACGGTCGAAGGCGACAAGTTCGAATGCCGCCTGACTCAACCCATCACCGATTTCGGCTCGGGTGAGTTCGTGCGTCGTGCCGGCGAGCAGGCGACATTTCGCTTGAAGGCTTACAACTCGATGATCGGTGGCGGTTCCGCGACCTTGCTGGCGGCCGCTGCACCATGGCAGCCGGGGCGTGGCGACATCAACCTGGGCTCGGTGCGAATCGGCAGTGGCAACGTGCTGTTCAACAGCTCGCAAGTTCAGGCCGGGCGCCTGATCAGCGGGTTGATGGATGGCCGCAGCCCGGTCGTTCGACACTCCTCAGGTGACGGCCGGGTGTCTGAAGTCCGTCTGCTGCCAGTCAAATTCAGCAAGGCCTACAGTGACTATCAGGGTTGCGTGGCCAAGTTGCTGCCGCAGAATTTCGAGCAGGTGAAGCAATCCGAAGTCGGCTTTCCGGGGGAAGGCATCGATCTCGACGCCCAAGCCAAGGCCCATTTGCAGGTCATGCTGGAATTCATGAAAGCCGATCCGACGGTCAACCATATTGAACTCGACGGCCATTCCGACAACAGCGGCAACCGCTTGACCAACCGTGAGCTGTCACGACGCAGGGCGCTGGCCGTGATGGACTTCTTCAAGGCCCACGGTATCCAGGAATCGCAGATCACCCTGCGTTTTCACGGTGAGCGCTATCCTCTGGCGCCGAACAACAATGCCGCCAATCGGGCGAAGAACCGTCGGGTTGCCGTACGCCTCGAACGGGTAGCGCCGACCGAGACACCGGCGCCTCAAGCCACCGCTTCCGCGGGCAGCGCGAAGGCCTCCTGAAGCTGCTGAAATCGTCGCTCGCTCGACATAATCTGTCGCTTCGTCGTCATAAGCTGTCGCGCCTCTGTAAATTATTCTGCATGGGCGGTAGACTTGACGGCTTTCCGTAGAACCCCGTGGAGTGATGGCATGGCGGACGTAAACAAGGTCGTTCTGGCGTATTCCGGCGGCCTGGACACTTCGGTGATCCTCAAGTGGCTGCAGGATACTTATAACTGTGAAGTAGTGACCTTCACCGCTGACCTGGGTCAGGGCGAAGAGGTCGAACCGGCCCGCGCCAAGGCACAGGCCATGGGCGTAAAAGAAATCTACATCGACGATCTGCGCGAAGAATTCGTGCGCGATTTCGTGTTCCCGATGTTCCGCGCCAACACCGTTTACGAAGGCGAGTACCTGCTGGGTACTTCCATCGCTCGTCCGTTGATCGCCAAGCGCCTGATCGAAATTGCCAACGAAACCGGCGCTGACGCCATTTCCCACGGCGCGACCGGCAAGGGCAACGACCAGGTTCGTTTCGAACTGGGCGCCTACGCCTTGAAGCCAGGTGTGAAAGTGATCGCTCCATGGCGCGAATGGGACCTGCTGTCCCGCGAGAAGCTGATGGATTACGCCGAGAAGCACGCGATCCCGATCGAGCGTCACGGCAAGAAAAAATCCCCGTACTCGATGGATGCCAACCTGCTGCACATCTCCTATGAAGGCGGCGTGCTGGAAGACACCTGGACCGAGCACGAAGAAGACATGTGGCGCTGGACCGTCTCCCCGGAGAAGGCTCCTGACAAAGCGCAATACCTGGAACTGACCTACCGCAACGGCGACATTGTGGCACTGGACGGCGTCGAAATGACCCCGGCCACCGTGCTGGCGACCTTGAACCGTATCGGTGGCGAACACGGTATCGGCCGTCTGGACATCGTCGAAAACCGCTACGTCGGCATGAAGTCCCGTGGCTGCTACGAAACCCCGGGCGGCACCATCATGCTGCGCGCTCACCGTGCGATCGAATCGATCACCCTGGACCGCGAAGTGGCTCACCTCAAAGACGAGCTGATGCCTAAATACGCCAGCTTGATCTACACCGGTTACTGGTGGAGCCCTGAGCGTCTGATGCTGCAACAGATGATCGACGCTTCCCAGGCCCACGTGAACGGCGTAGTGCGCCTGAAGCTGTACAAGGGCAACGTGATCGTCACTGGCCGCAAGTCCGACGAGTCGTTGTTCGACGCCAACATCGCGACCTTCGAGGAAGATGGCGGCGCCTACAACCAGGCCGATGCGGCGGGCTTCATCAAGCTCAACGCCTTGCGCATGCGCATCGCGGCGAACAAAGGCCGGAAGCTTTTTTGAGACCTTTGAGTCGGTAATGGATTTGTGGCCTCATTGATGAGGCCACAAATCTGAAAGAGGGATACCCTGTCGTACACTGCGTGTTCAGCTTTTCTTCTTGTCTGTGTTAATTCCTTTCTTCGCTTCTTTCCCCGATGGCTCTTCAAGAGCTGGCTGCTGTGTGCCTGTAAAGATTTTGACCAATCATCGTCAGACCGTGTGAATTCAAATTGTAAGCAATGCAGAACGTTGCGCCGTTGCGTTTCCTGGTGTGTTTTGAAAGCTGGAACGCACTTTCCTTCAGCTGCGTCTCCGATTCGGCACAGGTGAGAAATACGATCACCTGCGCAGGATTTTCCTGTGCTTGCTGAATTTTCTCCATCAAGGCGTTGAATGCCATTTTATTGTTCATCCAGCGTGCATCAATGATATGCAGGTCTTTTAAGTGCTCGGGCAGGCGTACATGGTGCTGGGTCGAGCTTTCTGGTGGTATCCAGGAAGGGTCGTTTCCTGACCGGTTAGCGTTCTCCATGACTTTCATGAAGTGCTTCCCTTTCTCGAAGTCAGAGGGCGCGTAAAGCGATCGATAGTTGAAGTTGAGTGTGACGAAAAAAAGAAAAAGTAAATAAAAGGGAAAGCTAATCAGGAACCAGACATAGAGTTCTCTTTCCTTGTTGTCGAGAAAGGGGAGGGATACAGCGGCCGATGTTTCAGATAATACTGCAAATATTGCAATGATTGTCATGGGGTTGGTGATTCTTTTTTTGAGTTTTATCATGTCTTCTGCTCATGGAGATATTATTTCTTCTCGATTTGTTTGTGGGGTGGATCTCGGGGCTGTGTTTAATGAGTGACTTTTTTCTGTTGTTATTTTGGGCTCCTTTTTTTTGCTGAGTAATAGGGGGCGTTATAGTAGCTGTATTGTTATTGGTTCAGGTATGGCTGTTTATTTGTTTTAAAATTATATGGGTTTATTTTGTGGGTGAAATGTTGCTGTATATGAGCTTTCATAAGTCGCTCGATTCCAGTTGTGCAGGGATTGGAAAATGCTCGTTACTTTTAAGGGTAGCTCAATAGTTGAAGTCTGTCGGATTACTAGTATCAAACCCCGTTCTTGTGTTTTTTTGGTTTAAAGTCGATACAAAAAAACTGTCGAAGTGCCGAGCGCCGTTCGGCTAGTGGCAATCCCATGACTCATGTTACGCAATGATTTTTTGTAGGAATAATCCGTGTTGTTTGTAGGCTATGTCTCTCGCTGCGAGTGGCTGGGGGTAACGGCATGCCATGGGTGAAACGACTAGGCTATGGTGCGGGCTCTAAAAATTCGAACAGCGAAAATTGGACTTGCCCATGAATAAAGTGCTGATCGTGGATGATCACCCCGTCATTCGTCTCGCGGTACGTATGCTAATGGAACGTCATGGCTACGAAGTCATTGCAGAAACAGATAATGGTGTGGACGCATTGCAACTCGCTCGTGATCTTATGCCGGACATTGTTATATTGGATATTGGAATACCGAAACTGGATGGGTTGGAAGTTATCGCGCGCCTGACATCGACGGCGATGCCTCTTAAAGTGCTGATATTGACATCCCAGGCGCCAGGACATTTTTCCATGCGTTGCATGCAGTCGGGGGCCGCCGGATATGTTTGCAAACAACAGGATCTCACTGAGTTGCTCAGTGCAATAAAAGCCGTGCTATCAGGTTATAGCTACTTTCCTAATCAGGCTCTGCATACCGTGCGCTCCAGTCTGGGGAACGCCAGTGAAGCTGATATGGTGGATCGTTTGTCCGGGCGAGAGATGATGGTCCTGCAACAGTTGGCCCGAGGAAAGACAAACAAGGAAATCGCCGATGGAATGTTCCTCAGCAATAAAACAGTCAGTACTTACAAGACTCGTCTTCTTTTAAAACTCAATGCTCGCTCACTGGTCGACCTGATCGAATTGGCCCAGCGCAATGGCCTGGTATGAAGTTGCCAGCGTTTGACGAGGCGCGATGAACGGGCGTTTATCAGGGGTCGGCACTTAGTAAAAAGCCTCCGTTTCGGGAGGCTTTTAAGTGTCACAAGTCAAAATCGTAATCGGCCAATTGCTTCTGCAGTCGGCGCTCCTCCAGCAGATTGTCGATGGTGCGGCGTTTGCTCAGATTGGTCTTCGCCACTTCCACTACCGGCTCTGCGTCATCGGCCTCAACGGGGGTGAAGTCGTCTTCTACGTCCAATTGCTCTTTGCCAGTGCTCATAAGGTTAACTCCAGGCTAAGGCTGCCCTTTGGCGCTCCTTATATCGACAATTTCCCGGCGGGTAAAAAAGATTTTTTCAATCGGTCGATCAATAAAACTAATAGCGCCTCAATCGTCCGAGGTCTTTTGCTTGTATTCGCACAAATCCTCGATCCGGCAGCTGCCACAACGCGGCTTGCGGGCCAGGCAAACGTAGCGCCCGTGGAGAATCAGCCAGTGATGAGCGTCGAGCAGATATTCCTTCGGCACGAATTTCATCAGTTTTTGCTCCACCTCCACCACATTCTTGCCAGGAGCGATGCCGGTACGGTTGCTGACCCGGAAAATGTGAGTGTCCACGGCCATGGTCAACTGACGAAAGGCGGTATTGAGCACCACGTTGGCGGTCTTGCGACCGACGCCGGGCAATGCCTCCAGTGCCTCGCGGGTCTGCGGTACTTCACCGCCATGGCGCTCCACCAGCAAACGACAGGTTTCGATCACGTTTTTCGCTTTACTGTTGAACAGGCCAATGGTCTTGATGTACTCCGACAGCCCTTCGACGCCCAAGGCATGGATCGCCGCCGGCGTATTGGCCACCGGGAACAGTTTGGCGGTGGCCTTGTTCACGCCGACATCGGTCGACTGCGCCGAGAGAATCACGGCGATCAGCAATTCGAACGGGGAGGAGTAGGCCAGTTCGGTTTTCGGCTCAGGGTTGTCTTCGTGAAACCTGCGGAAAATTTCAAGACGTTTTGCGGCATTCATGGGCGATGCGTTTCCTCGAAGGCGGTCAATGTGGGGCAGCCGGGCGGTGGGTCCAGGCTTGATGTGCGGCGATCAGCAGTCCCAGTAGAATAAACCCGCCAGGTGCCAGCGTGGCCAGATGCAGGCCACCGTCGGCGATCAGCGTCCAGCCTTGCCAGTCCGGTTGCGTGGCACCGGCCATCCAGGACAGATGGCTACCGAGTGCTCCGTTGCCGATGAACTCGCGCAGCAGGCCCAAGCCCACCATCAAGGCGCCGAACAGGCCGCACAGACGCAATCGATCACGCCATGCGCTCTGGAAAAAACCGTTATGTTCCAGCACAACGCATTGCAAGGCGATCAATCCTGCGTAGAAGCCCAGATGCTGGTGCCATTGGAGCGACCAGGCTTGCGTGGCGAGTTCCGCGCAACTGGTCAGCGTGGCAGCCAGCAGCAGGCATGCCAGCAAATGTGTGGCCGGAATCAGTCGCGAACGCAAGACGCCCATGCTCGCACCGTAAGCACTGAGTACCAGAGCAAACATCAGCCACAGGCCCAAAGCCGTTACCAACGAATCAGTGACGCCGATCAACGGCGTTAGCATCAGCGAGTTCTGCAGGGTCGATGACTTATTCATGGGCGCTGCTCCCGATCAGCGGTTGCCGGTGTTCATCGAAGTAGCGCAATGCGTCATGGGTAGCATTGATCACCGCTCTTGAGGTGATGGTCGCGCCAGCGATCTGATCGAATTGCCCTTGGTCCTTTTTCAAGGCCCAGCCATTGTCATTGGGGGCGGTTAGAGACTTGCCGGTAAACACCTGAAGCCAGGCATTGGGCCAATCGGCGAGCTTGCCGCCCAGCCCCGGGGTTTCCGATTGCCTGAGAGTTTTGACCCCCACTAACTTGCCTTGGGGGTCGATAGCGATCAGCAATTCAATGGAGCCGGCGTAGCCCAGAGTCTGGCTGCGCAGCAACACGGCGCTCGGTTGGCCGGCCTTGGACGCCAGGTAGCCACCCAACAGTGTGCTGTTGGCCAGTCGAGTGCTTTCGAGACTGAGAGGGTGTTCCAGTGGTTGGTTGTCGTAGCTGCCGGGCGGTAGCAGATCCAGTAACTGGCGGCTGTCGATCAGGCGTTGTTCAGCGGTAATGCGCGCGGCGCTGGTGTGCTGCACGAGGTACGTCGCGCCCATCCCCAGGCTTGCCAGCACTAGCAGGATCACAACGCTCGTCGCTCGGTTCATGGGGCAACCTGCTCCTCTCTGGACGCGGCAAACCGTTCCAGCGCCGGTACACAGAGATTCATCAGCAAAACCGCAAAGGCCACGCCGTCCGGATACCCGCCCCACGTCCGAATCAGGTAAGTCAGTAACCCCACGCCTGCGCCGAACAGTAATCGGGCAGTGGGGCTTTTTGCGCCGGATATCGGTTCCGTCACGATGAAGAAGGCACCGAGCATGCTCGCGCCAGTGAGCAGGTGAAACAGTGGCGAGCCATTAGAGTCGGAGCCCGTACCGTTCCAGCACAACAGGCTGATGATGAACAGACTGGCGAGCATGCCGACCGGCGCATGCCAACTGAATACCCGCCGTTGCAGCAGAAACGCCCCGCCTGCCAGAAACGCCAGGTTGACCCATTCCACGCCTCGGCCGCCAAAACGGCCGAATGCCGGATTGCCGGCGAACAGTTCTTCCATGGTCAGGCTTTTGTTGATTCGCAGACTGTCCAGCGCCGTGGCCTGGGCCCATGCATCGGGTGCCTGACCGAAGCTGAAGCCGAACACCTGTTGCAGCCCACCGAACAAATCCATGCCATGGGACGCCGGCCAATGGGTCATTGGCTGGGGATACATCACCAGGACCAGTGCGAAACCGAGCATCGCCGGATTGAACGGATTCTTGCCGATGCCGCCATACAGATGCTTGCCGAAAAACAGTCCAAACGCCGCAGCACTGACCGTCAGCCACCACGGACAATAAGGCGGCAAGGCCAGTGCCAACAGCGTCGCACTGACCAGCGCACTGCCATCGCTCAGCGTCGGTTTTACCGGTTGCTTGCGCAGCTGCAACACCGCCGCCTCAACGGCCAGTGCGGTGGCAGCCGCCAGAATCAGGTTGATCAACACGCCCCAGCCGTACAGCCAGAACAACATCAGCATCCCTGGCACGGTGGCCAGCAATACCAGCTTCATGGCCTGCTGAAGGCGTTCGTCCACCGATTCAAGGGGTGACATAGGCATCCACCTGACGCTCGGCTTCGCTGAGCGCATGTTGCAACGCTTCGATCTGTTCGGCCGGCGCCTCGCTTGCTTGTGCTTTTTTGAGTTCGGCGCGGCGCATGGCCAACTGGATCTTCGCTCGTTTCAGCTCGGCATCTTTTGCCGGGGCAGGTGCCGCAGAGACCGGTAGTGCGCTGCTCTCCAGTTGCGCCAGTGCCTGTTCGGCGGCGTCGAACTGCTGTTGCAGTACGATCAGTTGCGATTGCTGCTCGAAGGTTGGTGGATGCCCGAAGGCCTTGAGCGATTTGTTCAGCTGCGCCCGACTCATCGCCAGATCGACCTTGGCCTTTTTCAACGCGGCATCGGCGTTGGCAGCCTTCTGTGCGCGGACGCGCTCGAGTGCAGCCTGAACCGGGTCGAGCGTCACTTCGCTGGGCTGCATGGCGCGTTGGACACGGGCCTGGCGTTCGGCGAGTTTCTGTTCCTCTTCGCGATGCAAACGGGCATTGCGCTGTTCGAAACGGCGTCGCGCGTGATTGCGCTTGGCGGCCCGGGCTTGTTGTTCCTCCAGGCTGAACGCCAGCCCGCCGATAATCGGCAGCACCGTGGCCAGCGGTAACGGATGCATCTCGATGCAATCCACCGGGCAGGGCGCCACGCAGAGGTCGCATCCGGTGCATTCGTCGACGATGACCGTGTGCATGAATTTCGCCGCGCCGACAATGGCGTCGACCGGGCAGGCCTGGATGCACTTGGTGCAGCCGATGCATTCGGCTTCGCGGATGTAAGCGATCTGCGCCGGCGCCGAACCGCGACTGACGTCCAGTTCCAGCACCGGCACTTTCAGCAGGTCGGCCAGGGCTGCGATGGTTTCGCTGCCGCCCGGTGGGCACTTGTTGATCGGCTCGCCGCTGGCGATGCCTTCGGCGTAGGGTTTGCATCCGGGGTGGCCACACTTGCCGCATTGGGTCTGCGGCAAGAGGGCGTCGATGCGTTGAATCAGACTCATGTTTTGATCAGCCCGCTGAATCCGAGAAAAACCACCGCGATCAATCCGGCGCCGATCAACTCGATCGGCAGGCCACGAAAGGGCAGGGGGATATCGTTATCGAGTGTGCGCTGGCGCAAGTCGCTGAACAGACTCAGTACCAGCCAGAAACCCAGCCCGGCGCCAAGGCTCAGGGCTATGGCGTGGAAAATGCCCTTGTCGTCTTGAGCGTTGAGCAACGTCAGCCCAAGCACCCCGGCATTCCCCAGCAGCAGGGGCCAGAGGCCATCGAATGAAAGCTTCGCCAATAAACGTGAAAGCAGCTTTTGCAGGGGGCCGATCAGCAGAACGCTCAACGGCAGGAACACGAACAGACGCAGCGACGTCAGCCCCAACGGCACCAGTAGCCAGTGGTAGAGCGCATAGCCGAGTGTTCCGACGATCAACATCAGGCACGTTGTCGCGATGCCCAGCGCGTGGATCTGTGGCCGCTCGCTGCCCAGCACCGGATCGACGCCCAGCGGCCAGTGCAACACGAGGTTGTTGATCAGGGCAGCGCTGATAAGCGTAAGAAGCAGTTCGGTCATGATCGTGCCGGCAAAAGGAGGCCTGTCTAACAAGGTTAGGCATTATCCGGCAAGGAAGGAGGGTGGGCCAGACATGAAAATCCCACAGTCGCGCCGGGCACGACTGTGGGATCGGTTTACCGCAGGGCTTTACTTGATGCGCTGACCCGGCTTGGCGCCGCTGTCGGGGCTCAGCAGGTAGATTTCTTCACCGCCAGGGCCGGCCGCCATCACCATGCCTTCGGAGATCCCGAATTTCATTTTGCGGGGCTTGAGGTTGGCGATCATCATGGTCAGGCGACCATTGAGCTTGGACGGATCCGGGTAGGCGCTCTTGATGCCGGAGAACACGTTTCGTTGCTCGTCACCGATGTCCAGGGTCAGGCGCAGCAGTTTGTCGGCACCTTCCACGGCTTCGGCCTTGACGATCAGCGCAACGCGCAGGTCTACGGCGGCAAAGGTGTCGAACTCGATCTCTGGCGACAACGGATCCTTGGCCAGTTCACCGTTGCCGGCGGGTGCAGCTTCGCCGGTGTCGGTTGCGCTGGCGGTCAGGTCTTCTTTCGAGGCGTCGGTCATGGCTTGTACTTTTACCGGGTCGATGCGGGTCATCAACGGTTTGAACTCGTTCAGCTGATGGTTGCTGAGCAAGGTGGCGTGGTCGTTCCAGGTCAGTGGGGCGACGTTCAGGAACGCCTCGGCATCGGCGGCCAGCAGCGGCAATACCGGTTTGAGGAAAATCACCAGCTGGCGGAACAGGTTGATGCCCAAGGCGCAAATGGCCTGGACTTCATCCTGTTTGCCTTCCTGTTTGTTCAGCGACCACGGCGCCTTGTCGGCAATCCAGGCGTTGGCGCGGTCGGCCAGGCCCATGATTTCGCGCATGGCACGGGCAAAGTCGCGAGCTTCATAGGCTTCGGCAATGCTTGGCGCGGCAGCCAGGAAGGCGTCGGTCAATTCCGGCGCGGCGTTGCCGGCGACCAGCACACCGGCGTTGCCTTTATGGATGAAACCGGCGCAACGACTGGCGATGTTGACGACTTTGCCGACCAGGTCGGAGTTGACCTTCTGCACGAAGTCTTCGAGGTTCAGGTCCAGGTCGTCGACGCCACGGCTCAGCTTGGCGGCGTAGTAGTAGCGCAGGTATTCCGGCGACAGATGATCCAGGTAAGTCCGCGCCTTGACGAACGTGCCGCGGGATTTGGACATCTTCTGGCCGTTGACGGTCAGGTAGCCATGTACGTTGATGCCGGTCGGTTTACGGAAACCGGCGCCTTCGAGCATCGCGGGCCAGAACAGGGCGTGGAAGTTGACGATGTCCTTGCCGATGAAGTGGTACAGCTCGGCGGTGGAGTCCTTGCCCCAGAACGCGTCGAAGTCCAGCTCCGGCGTACGGTTGCACAGGTTCTTGAAGCTGGCCATGTAGCCGATCGGCGCGTCCAGCCACACGTAGAAATATTTGCCCGGCTCATCGGGAATCTCGAAGCCGAAGTACGGCGCATCGCGGGAGATGTCCCACTGTTGCAGGCCGGCGTCCAGCCATTCGGCGATCTTGTTGGCCACGGCCTCTTGCAACGTGCCGCTGCGGGTCCAGGCTTGCAGCATTTCCTGGAAGTCCGGCAGTTTGAAGAAGAAGTGCTGGGAATCCTTGAGCACCGGGGTGGCGCCAGAGATGGCCGACTTCGGATCCTTCAGGTCGGTCGGTGCGTAGGTCGCGCCGCACTTTTCGCAGTTGTCACCGTACTGATCTTCGGTGCCGCATTTCGGGCAGGTGCCCTTGATGAAGCGGTCGGCCAGGAACATTTTCTTTTCCGGGTCGAAGTACTGCGTGATCGAGCGCGTGGCGATGTGCCCGGCGTCGCGCAGCTTCAGATAGATCTGACTCGACAGCTCACGGTTTTCTTCGGAGTGAGTGGAGTGGAAGTTGTCGAAGTCCACCAGGAACTCGGCAAAGTCGGCGCTGTGTTCAGCCTGGACGTTGGCGATCAGTTGTTCCGGGGTGATGCCTTCCTTTTCCGCGCGCAGCATGATGGCCGAACCGTGGGCGTCGTCGGCGCAGACATAAATGCATTGGTTACCGCGATGCTTCTGGAAGCGCACCCACATATCGGTCTGGATGTATTCCAGCATATGGCCGAGGTGGATCGAACCATTGGCATAGGGCAGGGCGCTGGTGACGAGGATCTTGCGTGGCTCGGACATGGGGCTCGGCTACTTGATGAAACGGAGGTCGGCCACTATAAAGCGCCGGCGCATATTTTTCACCCCGTGAGCCTGTTTCATTGGATGATTCATTCTTTTGAACATCCCGCCAAACCATCAGAACAGGTAGGATACCCCCCTGATTTTTCAGTCTTGCTATCGGAGTTGCCCATGAGCGCCGTCAATCGCGCAGCGGTGGAAGCCGTCCTTCGCCAATACACCGACCCTTACCTGAATCAGGACCCGGTCAGCGCCGGGTGCGTGCGCGGCATCGATATCCAGGGTGATCGCGTCAGCGTCCAGCTGGAACTGGGTTACGCCGCCGGTCTGTTCAAGAGCGGCTGGGCGCAGTTGCTGCAACTGGCCATCGAAGGCCTGGACGGCGTCGTCACCGCGCGCGTCGAGATCACCAGCGTGATCGCCGCGCACAAGGCCCAGGCACAGATTCCGGGGCTGGCCAACGTCAAGAACGTCGTGGCCGTGGCGTCCGGCAAGGGTGGCGTGGGCAAGTCCACCACGGCTGCCAACCTGGCCTTGGCGCTGGCTCGTGAAGGCGCCAAGGTCGGGATTCTCGATGCGGATATCTACGGTCCGAGCCAGGGCATCATGTTCGGCATCCCTGAAGGCACCCGACCGAAGATCAAGGATCAGAAGTGGTTCATTCCGATTGAGTCCCATGGCGTCGAAGTGATGTCCATGGCCTTCCTGACCGACGATAACACGCCGATGGTCTGGCGCGGACCGATGGTTTCCGGCGCGCTGTTGCAACTGGTCACGCAAACGGCCTGGGGCGATCTGGATTACCTGGTCATCGACATGCCGCCAGGCACCGGCGACATCCAGTTGACCTTGGCGCAGAAAGTCCCGGTGGCCGGTGCGGTAATCGTGACCACCCCGCAAGATCTGGCATTGCTGGATGCGCGCAAGGGCGTTGAGATGTTCCGCAAGGTCAACATCCCGGTGCTGGGCGTGGTGGAAAACATGGCCGTGCACATCTGCTCCAACTGCGGGCATGCCGAGCATCTGTTCGGTGAAGGTGGCGGTGTGAAGCTGGCCAACCAGTACGGTGTCGAACTGTTGGCTTCGTTGCCGCTGTCGATGCTGATTCGCGAACAGGCCGATGGCGGCAAGCCAACGGTGATCGCCGAGCCGGACAGTCAGATCGCAATGGTTTACCAGGAACTGGCCCGCCATGTCGGCGCGCGGATTGTGTTGCAGGAAGCGGCATCGCCGGCGATGCCAAATATCACCGTCAGCGACGACTGAATCGCTGAAGAAATGCGATCCAATGTGGGAGCGGGCTTGCTCGCGAAAGCGGTAGATCAGTCAACTTATCTGTTGAATGACACACCGCATTCGCGAGCAAGCCCACATTGGGTTTACGTCAACCTTAAATCCGCAACCCGCCATCCAGTTCCAGAATCCGACCGGTGTAGTAGTCGTTCTCGAAGATGTACGCTGCCGACTGAGCGATCTCCTCAGGTTTGCCCATGCGCTTGAGCGGAATCCCGGACGTCATTTTCTCCAGCGCTTCGGGCTTCATGCTCAGGGTCATCTCGGTTTCGATGAAGCCCGGCGCAATGCCCGCCACCCGAATGCCGTAACGTGCCAGTTCCTTGGCCCAGGTCACGGTCGCCGCGGCGACACCGGCTTTGGCCGCGGAGTAGTTGGTCTGGCCGATGTTGCCGGCGCGCGAGATCGACGAGATATTGATGATCGCGCCGCTGTTGTTCAGCTCGATCATTTTCGCCGCGACTTCACGGGTGCACAGGAACACGCCGGTGAGGTTGACGTCGATCACCGCCTGCCATTGGGCCAGGCTCATCTTGGTCATTTCGCCATCCTTGACCTTCAACAGCAGGCCGTCGCGCAGAATGCCGGCGTTGTTGATCAGGCCATGGATCGCGCCGAAATCGTCGGCCACTTGGGCGGCCATGTGGGTCACTTGCTCTTCATCGGCGACGTTGCACAGGTAGGCACGGGCCTCGACGCCCTTGGCCTTGCAAGCCGCGACGGCGGCGTCGAGTTTTTCCTGGTTCAGGTCCACCAGGGCCAGCTTCGCGCCACGACCTGCAAGATACTCGGCCATGGACCGGCCTAAACCCTGGCAACCGCCGGTGATAATGATTACTTTGTCAGTGAGTTGCATTCGCATGCCCCGTTAGCTGGTCAGAGTGGATTTCTTGTCGGCCTCTCTTGCGCGGGCCCGCCGTACATGAGAACTGCCTGATGGCGTCCTGGGAACTTTAGCCCAGTTGTCCGTCCGTTTTCGACGGATTCTACATAAGGAGTCATAAATTGAGCATTAAAGTTGCTAAGAGCGCCCGAGAATTGCTTCTCAAGGAATACCGTGGAGTGCTCTCGACGCACTCCAAAGCGATGCCCGGTTTCCCGTTTGGCTCCGTGGTTCCTTACTGCCTGGATGAACAGGGGCAACCGCTGATCCTTATCAGTCGCATCGCTCAGCACACGCACAATCTGCAAAAAGATCCGAAATGTTCGCTGCTGGTGGGGGAGCGTGGGGCAGAAGACGTACAAGCCGTTGGTCGCCTGACTTACCTGGCAGAGGCGCAAAAGCTCGAGGCTGCCGAAGCCATTGAAGCGGCGGCCGAGCGTTACTATCGCTATTTCCCGGACTCGCAGAATTATCACAAAGCCCACGATTTCGATTTCTGGGTGCTCAAACCGATACGGCACCGCTACATCGGCGGCTTCGGTGCGATCCACTGGATCGATCAGTTGACCCTCGCCAACCCTTTCGCCGGCAAGGCCGAAGTGAGCATGGTCGAGCACATGAATGCCGATCACGCCAAAGCCATCGCCCACTACGTCGAGCTGGCGGGTCTGCCGAAAACCGCTCCGGCGCAATTGGCCGGCATCGACAGCGAAGGCATGCACTTGCGCATCGGTCAGGGGCTCTACTGGCTGCCGTTTCAAACGCCCTGTAATACGCCGACACAAGTCCGGGAAGCCTTGGTTTTCCTGGCTCACGCCGAGCATTGGCCGAAAAATGAAGTGGCCGACGCTTGAATTCACGAAACGGCGACGTCATCTAAGGAAAACTGGCAAGGTATTCTTGCGTTGAGGAACCATTTGATGCGCCCTTTTTTACTGCTCTTTGTACTGTTCCCGGTGTTGGAGCTGTTCGTATTCGTCAAGGTTAGCGGGGCGATCGGGTTTTTCCCGGCCCTGCTGCTGATCATTCTCGGCTCGATGCTCGGCGTGTTCGTGCTGCGTATCGCCGGTCTGGCTACTGCGCTGCGCGCCCGTGAAAGTCTGAACCGCGGCGAGCTGCCGGCCCAGACCATGCTCGAAGGCCTGATGCTGGCCTTGGCTGGCGGTCTGTTGATCCTGCCGGGCTTCGTCACCGACGTGCTGGGTCTGATCATGTTGCTGCCGATCTCTCGTCGTCTGCTGGCCAACAAAATGCGTCTGCGCGCCGAGGAACAAGCGATGCGTCAGCGTGCGTTCGCCGATGACCTTCAGCCACGGGGCGGTCCTGCTCCGCGGCAGCCGTTGGGTCGCGAGCCCAACGTGATCGAGGGCGAGTTCGAACACCGCGATTCCAAGTAACACTTCCATCGACACGGCACCTTCGGGTGCCGTGTTGGTTTTCAGGGCCTCGACGTAAAAAAATTTCGCTCCCCGCCCTTGAAATAAGCTTGTGCGCCCTTATGTAACGGTCACCGCAAGGTTTCTGGCAATTGCGCCAGACAGACTTCCGCGGTTCGCTTGACGAACCGCACCCGGCGCCGCCGGATTTGTTAAACCCGCCGGGATTACACCGGCCGATGAAAACCACAATTAGGAGAGATCGACAATGAAGCTTCGTCCTCTGCATGACCGCGTCGTCGTCCGTCGCAGCGAAGAAGAAAAGAAAACCGCTGGCGGTATCGTCCTGCCAGGTTCGGCTGCTGAAAAGCCAAACCAGGGTGAAGTCCTCGCTGTAGGCCCAGGTAAAGCACTGGACAACGGTGAAGTGCGTGCGCTGGCCGTGAAAGTGGGTGACAAGGTTGTGTTCGGCCCTTACTCCGGCAGCAACACTGTGAAAGTTGACGGCGAAGACCTGCTGGTCATCGGCGAGAGCGAAATCCTCGCTGTCATCGAAGGCTGATTCCCCGCTCATTTTCCCGTTACTACAAAGTATTTAAGGAATATCGATCATGGCTGCTAAAGAAGTTAAATTCGGCGATTCCGCCCGTAAGAAAATGCTCGCCGGTGTCAACGTCCTGGCTGACGCAGTAAAAGCGACCCTGGGCCCTAAAGGCCGTAACGTGATCATCGAGAAGAGCTTCGGCGCTCCGACCATCACCAAGGACGGCGTTTCCGTCGCCAAAGAAATCGAGCTGAAAGATCGCTTCGAAAACATGGGCGCGCAGCTGGTCAAAGACGTTGCCTCCCGTGCCAACGATGACGCAGGCGACGGCACCACCACCGCTACCGTCCTGGCTCAGTCGATCGTCAACGAAGGCCTGAAAGCCGTCGCTGCCGGCATGAACCCGATGGACCTGAAGCGCGGTATCGACAAAGCGACCATCGCTATCGTCAAAGAGCTGAAAGCCCTGTCCAAGCCTTGCGCTGACACCAAGGCCATCGCTCAGGTCGGTACCATCTCGGCCAACTCCGACAACTCCATCGGCGACATCATTGCCGAAGCCATGGAAAAAGTCGGTAAAGAAGGCGTGATCACCGTTGAAGAAGGCTCGGGCCTGGAAAACGAACTGTCGGTTGTTGAAGGCATGCAGTTCGACCGTGGCTACCTGTCCCCGTACTTCGTCAACAAGCCAGAGACCATGACTGCTGAGCTGGACGGTCCGCTGATCCTGCTGGTCGACAAAAAAATCTCCAACATCCGCGAAATGCTGCCAGTACTGGAAGCCGTTGCCAAAGCCGGCCGCCCACTGCTGATCGTTGCCGAAGACGTTGAAGGCGAAGCCCTGGCGACTCTGGTTGTGAACAACATGCGTGGCATCGTTAAAGTCGCAGCCGTCAAGGCTCCAGGCTTCGGCGACCGTCGCAAGGCCATGCTGCAGGACATCGCTGTTCTGACTGGCGGTACCGTTATCTCCGAAGAGATCGGTCTGAGCCTGGAAAGCACTACCCTGGAACACCTGGGTAATGCCAAGCGCGTGATCCTGTCCAAAGAAAACACCACCGTGATCGACGGTGCCGGCGTTGAGGCTGACATCCAGGCTCGCGTTCTGCAGATCCGTCAGCAAGTGGCTGATACTTCGTCCGACTACGACCGTGAAAAACTGCAAGAGCGTCTGGCCAAGCTGTCCGGCGGCGTTGCAGTGATCAAGGTTGGCGCTGGTTCCGAAGTTGAAATGAAAGAGAAGAAAGCCCGCGTTGAAGACGCCCTGCACGCTACCCGTGCAGCCGTTGAAGAAGGCGTGGTACCTGGCGGCGGCGTGGCACTGGTTCGCGCTCTGCAGGCTATCTCCGAGCTGAAAGGCGACAACGATGACCAGAACGTTGGCATCCAGTTGCTGCGTCGCGCTGTAGAAGCGCCACTGCGCCAGATCGTTGCCAACTCCGGCGACGAGCCAAGCGTAGTTGTCGACAAGGTCAAGCAGGGTTCGGGTAACTACGGTTACAACGCTGCGACCGGCGAATACGGCGACATGATCGAAATGGGTATCCTGGACCCGGCCAAAGTGACTCGTTCGGCTCTGCAAGCGGCTTCGTCGATTGCCAGCCTGATGATCACCACCGAAGCCATGATCGCCGAGATCAAGGAAGACGCTCCAGCTGGCGGCGGCATGCCAGACATGGGCGGTATGGGCGGCATGGGCGGCATGATGTAAGCCAGCCTTACCCCGTACATAAAAACCCCGCCTGCGTTGAGCAGGCGGGGTTTTTTATTGCCTTCAATTTGGTCTGCCAGGAGACCGAGTCGCGGCCATCGCGGGCAAGCCACGCTCCCACAGGATCGGCATCAACCCAAGGAGCGAGGCTTGCCCGCGAAGGCGTCAGTTCAGACGCTGACAGGTTCCGCGTTGGCTACTCCCTCAGCCTTGGAGGCCGGTTGATAAAGAATGTAGTAATACACCCCCAAACAAATCAGCCAGCAGAAAATCGCCGTCCACACGTTGTGTGAGAAAAAGTGCGCGCCCTGCATCATCCGGCTGATGGAAAACACCGAGCCCAACGTGAAGGCCAGGACGAACGCCTTGCGTGCCAGGCGCGGACGGCGGTCGCGCAACACGAAGAACAGCGCAAACAACGTGAAGCCAGTCGCCGCATGACCACCGGGCCAGCAGCGGCCCGGCTTAGCGGTGTGCGGGCGAGGGCTGAGCAGTTCGCTGTAGGTTTCATGCCCGCCGAATTGCTCCAGGCTCCACGGGCATTGCACCGCTGTGACCGCTTTGACCGGGGTGACAAACGATGTCGCCAGCGCCAGAGACAACACCAGGCAACCCAGTTCACGCTTGAACGGTTTGAGCCTGTCCATGAAAAAGGAGCTGATGAAGCCAAGGATGGCGAACACCGAAAAGGCGATGACCACTTGCTTGGCCCGGTCATGCAGAATGTTTTCCAGGAAGTAACTGTGCCGTCCGATGAACTCGCCTGCCGCCGGGTCATAGAACCGCTGGGCAAGGTCCATGTCCAGGGACGTCAGTTCGAGCAACAGCAGGGTGATCGCCGCAATGGCGGGCACTCCCAGGCATAGCCAGGCATTCAGTGGCCTGGAAGCGGGGCGGGCAGCGGTCGAAGCCATGGCAATTCCTTGGTGTGTGAAATGTTCTGAAGAGCGCAACCGCGGGAGTCTGAACACGCCGCTGTCGCCAGCCTGTGAATCGATGGTGAAAAAGTCGTTAAGGCCGTTTCTGTTTTTTTTTGTCGGATTTACCCCCGCACGCCACCCTATCCCTGAGCCACACTTGGCCTTAAGCTGCGCGCCAAGACAGCCGTTACTGTGTACGGAGGAGGTGCCGATGCGAATTCTATTGGTTGAAGACAACCGCGATATCCTGGCCAATCTGGCCGATTATCTTGGGCTCAAGGGGTACACCGTGGATTGCGCGCAGGACGGTTTGTCGGGCCTGCACCTGGCGGCCACCGAGCATTACGACTTGATCGTGCTCGACATCATGCTGCCCGGCATCGACGGCTACACCCTGTGCAAACGCCTGCGCGAAGATGCCCGCCGTGACACGCCAGTGATCATGCTCACCGCCCGCGACCAACTGGATGACCGTTTGCAAGGCTTCAAATCCGGTGCTGACGACTACCTGATCAAACCCTTTGCCCTGTCCGAACTGGCCGCGCGGATCGAGGCGGTCATGCGTCGTGCCCAGGGTGGCGGTCGCCGAGCCTTGCAAGTCGGTGATCTGAGCTACGACCTTGATACTCTGGAAGTAACGCGCGGAGGCCGTCTGCTGAAACTCAACCCGGTGGGCCTGAAGTTGCTGGCTGTGTTGATGCAGAAAAGCCCGCACGTGTTGCGCCGGGAAGTTCTCGAAGAGGCCCTGTGGGGCGATGACTGTCCAGACAGCGACAGCCTGCGCAGCCACGTCCATCAACTGCGTCAGGTGATCGACAAACCGTTCGACAAGCCCTTGCTGCACACGGTGCATGGCGTCGGTTATCGCTTGGCCGAGGGCCGTGATGGAGTTTAAGCAGAGCCTTGCTCAACGGATCATCATCGCCTTTGCGTTGATGAGTGCACTGGTGGCGGGAGCCTTCGCCATGGGCATTGTGGCGACCGTGCACCTGGTGGAAGAAAAACTGATTTCGGCAGGTCTGGGCGGCGATTTGCAACGCCTGTTGCTGATGGACAGCGTGTCGGACTGGAGCCACCGCCCCGAGCCGGACCAGCTGTTCTATTTCAGCGGCGGGCCGGGCGACTTCGATTTACCCAAGGATTTGCGGCACCTGGACTCGGGCTTTCATGAAGTCTTTCGCGAGCAGCTGTCGTATCACGCGATGGTCGAGATCGTCGACGGTCGGCGTTACGTGCTGTTGCAGGATCAGAGCGATTTCGAAGAGCGGGAACGGGTGCTGTTTGCCGTGGTGCTGGTGGGTTTCGTCCTGAGCCTGGCATTGGCGGTATTTCTTGGCTGGGTGCTGGCGCGCAAGGTCATGGCGCCGGTGGTGCGACTGGCTCGTCAGGTGCGTCATCGCGATCAATTGCTGGGCCTGGCGCCGCCACTGGCGCCGGATTATGCCGCCGATGAAGTGGGCGAACTGGCCGTCGCCTTCGACGCTACCCTTGGGCGCTTGCGTCAGGCGTTGACCCGTGAGCGATTGTTCACCAGTGACGTCAGCCACGAGCTGCGCACACCGTTGATGGTGTTGGCCAGTTCCTGTGAGCTGTTGCTGGAAAATCCCGGCATCGATCAGCGCGGCCGTGCTCAGGTCGAGCGAATCGCCCGTGCGTGCGCCGAGATGCGCGAGCTGGTGCAAACCTTCCTCATGCTGGCTCGCGCTCAACATGAAGACGCCAGCATGGCCCCCCAGCAGACCCTGAGCCAGGTAGCCGACGGGCTGCTCAGTCAATGGCGCGATCCGATCGAAGCCAAGGGCCTGACGCTGAACTTCGAGCAGGGCAATCCGCCGGACACCCGTTATAACGCGACCCTGTTGCATGCGGTGATGGGCAACCTGTTGCGCAATGCGCTGCATTACACCGAGCACGGCTACATCCGCCTCGCCCTGACGGATACAGGGTTCGTGGTCGAGGACAGTGGTGTCGGCATTCCCGAGGAAAAACGCGAGGCGATGTTCGAGCCTTTCGTGCGCGGCAACGAGAAACGCGGCGAGGGCCTGGGGCTGGGGCTGTCGCTGGTGCAGCGGATTTGCGAGAACCAGGGCTGGAGCGTCAGCCTGACCAACATGGAGCCCAATGGTTGCCGTTTTCAGGTGGATTTGACTCCGTCCCTGATCTGAAGGAAAAACGAAAAGATCCTGAATTTGGCCCTGTAAAACCCTGAAATAATTCCGGGTTTTACATGACAAATTTTTCACATCGGCACGACCTGAGACTGACACGACGCTGCTTAAAGTGGTGGTCATCAGAAGTTCAGGAGACTGCAGTGATGGCTCGTCCGATCAAACTCGATTTTTCCGAAAAGTACGACGATCAACACGCCCAGAAATATTTGCGCAAGCATCAGGAAGGTCTCAGCCGCCGACTGTCCCACTGGCGTGACGAACAACTGGCGCGAAAAGCGCTGACCCTGGCCGGTGAGCCGGGGTTGATCCTCGATTTGCCGTGCGGCGCGGGACGTTTCTGGCCGCTGCTGGCGGAGAAACACAACCGTGTCATCATTGGGGCCGACAACTCGGAGTCCATGTTGAAGACTGCCATGCAGGCGCAACCCGCCGACGTGGTAAAGCGGGTACAACCCTTGCATACTTCTGCATTCGACATTGCCTTGCCCGATAACGCCGTCGACAGCATCTTCTGCATGCGCTTGCTCCATCACATCGGTGAAGCCGAGCATCGACTGGCCATTCTGCGTGAATTCGAGCGCGTCACCCGTGACAGCGTGATTGTTTCGTTGTGGGTAGACGGCAATTTCAAGGCCTGGAAACGCAAGCGTGCCGAGAAAAGGCGTGTGCAGGAGGGTTACCAGAATCGATTTGTGTTACCGGCTGCCACGGTTGAAAAAGAATTCGAGCAGGCGGGTTTTCGGATTCAGGAACAACTGGATTTTTTGCCGTTCTACGCGATGTGGCGGGTCTACGTATTACGCAAGAGGTAACAGGATGGCAGTGCCGTATGCAGCTCAAACGGAAGTTGCTTCTCAGGACCGCTTCGACTACTTCTGGAACCTGCGCGGTGAATGGGTAGAAGAACCCAACGTCCGGCGCGGTGGAGAAAGTGGCGTGCAGCGCGTCAGGGGCCGTGATGGACAGCTGCTCTACACCAAGCGTCAAACCGGGCATATCTATCGCAGCGGGTTACACCCGTTCGGTCGGCCGACGGTGTTGCGCGAGCGTGATGCGCTCATTGGTTTGCGCCTGCTCGACGTTCGTGTTCCGGAAATCGTTTTCTGCGGGGCACAGCGCGATGCAGAGAATAATGAATGGCGCGCATTGCTGGTTACCAAATCCCTGGATGGCTTTGAGGAAATCAAACACTGGTATGCCGGTGGTGGTCGCGAGCGTTATGGTGAGGGGGTGCATGACCGCGTGTTGAAGGATCTGGCCGACAACCTGGCCCGCATGCACAAGGGCCGTTGGCAGCACAGCTGCATCTACATCAAGCATGTATTCGTGCGGGTCACCGGTGAAGGCGAGTCAGCCAAGGTCGAAATTGCCTTGATCGATCTGGAGAAATGTCGGAAGCGTATGACCGCCCGTCAAGCGGCGACCCATGACCTGAAACAACTGCGTCGCCACTCGTCGTTCAGCGATACAGACTGGAAAAAACTCGTCTATTTTTATGAGACGGCGTTTGGCAGCGCTATCAAAGGCTTATAACAATGAAACTCGAAATTGCACGAGGTTTGTTTTTAGCCGGAGCCTTGGCAGTTGCTTCATTGGCGGTGGCAGCGTGGGAGCAGCCCCGCACTCAAGTCCTCAGCTCCGTGCACGGTGACGCGCATTGTCCGTTGCCCCGGGTTGCCAAAGCACCCGTGGCCACTCAACCCGATCATGACTTGTTACTGTTCATGTTCGGACTTTCTCAGGGACTGAGGCCACAAAGTTGAATAGATTGAAGCCCAAATGAAAGGCCTCGCAAATGCGAGGCCTTTCATTTGCCGATCGTTCCCACGCTCTGCGTGGGAATGCCTCTACGGACGCTCCGCGTTCGGCTTTTGATGGGACGCGGAGCGTCCCGGGCCGCATTCCCACGCAGAGCGTGGGAACGATCATTCAGCCTTGCGCTCGACCGGTTCATGGGTATTTTTCAGGTTTATCAGGCTTGGCCAGCAACGTGTAGATGCACGGCAACACGAACAAGGTGAACAGCGTTCCGATCGACATCCCCGTCGCGATCACCGTGCCAATGTCGAACCGGCTGACCGCCCCCGCGCCCGTGGCGATGATCAACGGCACCATGCCGAACACCATCGCCGCCGTGGTCATCAGTACCGGACGCAGGCGAATGGCCGCCGCTTCCTCCACCGCTTCGCGAGGCGTCAGGCCTTTCTCCTTGCGTAACTGGTTGGCGAATTCGACGATCAGGATCCCGTGCTTGGTGATCAGCCCGATCAACGTCACCAATCCCACTTGGGTATAGATGTTCATGCTCGACCAGCCAAGGAACAACGGGATCAACGCGCCACAGATCGACAGCGGCACGGTCACCAGAATCACCAGTGGATCGCGGAAGCTTTCGAACTGGGCCGCCAGCACCAGGAAGATGATCGCCAAGGCCAGGGCGAAGGTGACCCACAGCGCGCTGCCCTCCTGAACGTATTGCCGCGACGCGCCGGCATAATCGACGGCGTAACCCGCTGGCGCTTCTTCCCGGGCGATCTGGCGCACGGTGTCGATGGCTTCACCCATGCTGACCAGCGGGACCCCGGAAAGAATCGCCGAATTGAGTTGCTGGAACTGGTTCAACTGACGCGGTCGCGCGCGGTCGCTTACAGTGATCAGGGTCGACAAGGGCAGCAGTTCGCCCTTGGTGTTCTTGACGTAATAATGGTTCAGCCAGTCGGGGTTATCCCGGAAGGGCCGTTCCACCTGCGCAATGACTTTGTAGCTGCGGCCTTCGATGGTGAAACGGTTGATCTCCGCTTCACCCAGCAACGTTGCGAGGGTGCCGCCCAGGTCCTGCATCGACACACCCATCTGCGCCGCCTTGGCGCGATCGATATCCACCACGACTTCGGGCTTGTCGAAGGCCAGGTCGACGTCGACGAAAGCAAACTTGCCGGATTCCATCGCTCTTTTTTTCACCCGGTCCGTCACCTCCAGCAACGACTCGTAGGCGTTGGCCGAGTTGATCACGAATTGAAACGGCAGGCCTTCGCCGGTGCCCGGCAGGGACGGCAGGTTGAAACCGAAGATTTGCAACCCGGGGATGCTTTCCAGTTTGCTCTGGACCTCGGGCAGGATCTGCATTTGGGTCCGGTCGCGTTCGTTCCAGGGTTTGAGCAGGAAGCCGCCGATACCCGATTGCACACCGTTGAAGCCGTTGATCTGGAACGAGGAGTAGTACTCGGGAAACTCCTTGAAAATCGTGAGGAACTCGTCGGTATAAGTATTCAGGTAGTCGAGGTTGGCCGTCTGCGGGGCGCTGGCCATCATGAAGATGACGCCCTGGTCCTCGTCTGGCGCCAGTTCCGACTTGGTGAATTTGAGCAGCACCGGAATCAGGCACAGCACGATCACCGCGAACACCAGCACCACTGGCCGGGTGTTGAGGGTGCCGTGAAGCACACTCTGGTAGCGACGCTTGAGGCCTTCGAAGATCACGTCCAGACGATGGGCCAGGCCGCTGGGGTTTTCATCGTGGCGCAGCAGCAGGGCGCACATCATTGGCGACAGTGTCAGGGCGACGATTCCGGAGATCACCACCGCCCCGGCCAGGGTCAGGGCGAACTCCTTGAACAGCGCCCCCGTCAGGCCGGTCAGGAAGCCGATCGGCGCATAGACCGCCGCCAGGGTAATGGTCATCGACACCACCGGCATGGCGATTTCCCGGGCACCTTCAATCGCGGCGTCCAGCGGCGTCTTGCCTTCTTCGATGTGTCGGTGGATGTTTTCCACCACCACGATGGCGTCATCCACCACCAGCCCGATGGCCAATACCATCGCCAGCAAGGTCAGCAGGTTGATCGAGTAGCCCATCATCTGCATGAAGAACATCACGCCGATCATCGACAGCGGAATGGTGACCACCGGGATCACCACCGAACGCAGGGCGCCGAGGAACAGGAACACCACCACGATCACGATCAGCACCGCTTCGAACAGGGTTTTCACCACTTCATCGATTGAGGCCTGGATGAACAGCGTGGCGTCGTAGGCGATTTCACCTTTGAGATTCGGTGGCAGTTGCGCTTCCAGCTCCGGCATGATCTTGCGCACTTCCTTGATCACGTCCAGCGGGTTGGCGCCTGGGGTGGCCTTGATGCCGATGTACACCGAGGGCGTGCCGCCGAAGGAACTGACGGAGTTGTAGTTCTCCGCGCCCATCTCGACCCGCGCCACGTCCCGCAGCAGTACGCGACTGTCGCCCTCTACCTTGAGCGGGATCGCGGCAAAGGCCTCGGCGGATTTGAGTTCGGTGTTGGCGTTGATGCTGGTGACCACATACTCGCCTTTCACTTCGCCGGCGGCGGAGAGGAAGTTGTACTGGCGCACAGCGTTGGTCACGTCGCTGGCGCTCAGGCCGAAACCGGCGAGTTTCACCGGGTCCAGCCACAGGCGCATGGCGAACACCTGGTTACCAAGAATCTCGGCTTCGGCCATGCCCGGCAGGGTCGCCAGTTTTGGCTGGATGACCCGTGACAGGTAATCGGTGATCTGCGGATTGCTCAGCTCCTTGCTGAAGAAGCTGATGTACATCAGCGCCGAGGCGTCGGCGGCTTCCTTGCTCAGCACCGGGTCTTCGGCGTCCTGGGGCAGCTGGTTCTTGACCTCGTTGGCCTTGGCCAGCAGCTCGGTGAACAAGCGGTCGCTATTGGAGCCGATGCGCGCGTAGATCGAGATCACCGAGAAATTCTGGCGACTGACCGACGTCATGTAGTCGATGCCCTCGGCACTGGCCAGGCTCTGCTGCATCGGTTGGGTGATGTAACCCTGGATGGTTTCGGCGTTGGCCCCGGGGTAAGCGGTGGTCACCGTGATCAGGGCGTTTTCCATTTGCGGGTATTGGCGCAGCGGCAACTTGCTCCAGGCCTGGAAGCCCAGCAGCACAATCAACAGGCTGACCACGGTGGCGAGCACCGGGCGGCGGATGAACGGGTCGGTAAAAGCCATGGGGATTCCTTGATCAGTCAGCGCGCGGCTGACTGCTCTTCTCGGCT
This sequence comes from Pseudomonas wuhanensis, assembly GCF_030687395.1. Taxonomy (GTDB): domain Bacteria; phylum Pseudomonadota; class Gammaproteobacteria; order Pseudomonadales; family Pseudomonadaceae; genus Aquipseudomonas; species Aquipseudomonas wuhanensis. The sequence goes on from NZ_CP117430.1 coordinate 1,449,127, forward strand.
AGGGTCTTGTCGTCGCTGATGGCAATGTGTGCGCCGTGGTCCAGTTTGATCTGGCCCCCCGTGACCACTTTTTCGCCGTTCTGCACGCCTTTGGTGATCATGACCATCCCGTCGCGGCGCTCGCCGGTTTCGACGAAGCGGCGTTCGGCGATCAGAACCGGCTCGCCCTTGTCGTCTTTTTCGAGGCTGCCGTCTTCGGCCTTTTTCTGTGTGACGACGTACAGCGAGTTGCCATAAAGGGTGTAGGCGATCGCGCTTTCCGGCACAACGATGTGCGGCTGCGGGTTGGGCAACAGCACCTGCAGGCTGGCGAACATCCCCGGCAGCAACTTGCCGTCGGGGTTGGCCAGGGTTGCGCGCACCAGCACGTTGCGGGTGCTGCTCTCGACCTTCGGGTTGATCGCGCTGACGGTGCCGGGGAACGTCTCTGTCGGATAGGCCGAGACAATGACTTGTACCGATTGGCCGAGGGTGATCTTCGGCACGTCCTGCTCGGGCACAAAGAAGTCGACGTAGAGGCTGCTGAGGTCTTGCAGGGTGGCGATCATCGTGCCGCTGGCCACGTAGTCACCGACATCTACCCGACGAATGCCGATGGTCCCGCTGAACGGCGCGAGGATGCGTTTTCTTTCCAGTGCCGCCTTGAGTTGATTGACCGTGGCCCGGCTCTTTTGCAACACCGCCGAGAGTCGGTCGAACTCGCCTTTGGAAATAGCCTGGCTGCCCACCAGTTGGCTGCCGCGACCGTAATCCAGTTGCGCCAGTCCCAGGTCGGCCTGGGCGGTTGCCAGCAGGGCGGTTTCCACAGCGCTGTCGAGTTGCAGCAGCGGCTGACCGGCCTTGACCTTCTGCCCTGACTCGAACTGCACTTCCTTGACGGTACCGTCGACTTCCAGACTCAGGTCGACCCCTTGCAGCGCCGTGAGGGTGCCGACCGTTGGCAAACGGCTTTGCCACGGACGTTCGGTGGCGGTGGCCACGGCGACACTGATCGGCGGTTTCGGCGCGGAGAAGCCCTGCATCATCGTGTAGATAGAGAAGGCTTTGTAACCGGCCAGGACCAGCACGATTAGCAGAACAACACCCAGCATGATCAGCATGCGGCGACGCAGCATATTTCCGGTTCCTTGGAGAAAATCAGGTGAGACAGGCGGGAACATTACTCCGAGTGTGACAGTGAATCCAACTGCCACTTTTTACAGACGAGTATGCAATGCGGCGAACACAAAAGCTGTGGCGAGGGAGCTTGCTCCCGCTGGACTGCGTAGCAGTCCCATTTTTTAGGGCCGCTGCGCAGCCCAGCGGGAGCAAGCTCCCTCGCCACAAGGTAACCCCACCACTGGGAAGGTGGCCTCAGATCAGATGAAGATGGTTGTCCCAGAGCCCGGCAGGCAACTCCAGAGGTTTTGCAACGAGGGTTGTCTGGCGGCAATCGTAGTACCGGCATCGACCCTGACCGGAGGTCACGACAAAACCATCGGCCACGGCCCCGACGCCGGCGCAGTCGGGAAGAGGCGCATCGAGGCGTACTTCACCGTTGTCCAGGTCCCAGATAAAAAAGCGGTTGCCCCGCGGCGCGGTCAGGGCGACCAGACGCAGTTCGCTGTGTACGGCGACGCTGGCGGTGTAATGCCCCATGGCCTGTAACTGATGCTCGGGTACCGGGAACGCCACGAACGGTTGGCCGGGACGCTTGATCGCCAGCAGCTCCGATGACTCGTGGGCAGCGCCCATGAACTGCTGGCCGGCAACGATGGTGCCATCGCTGGCAACGCCCAAATGCCGCACGCTGTTCATCTGCTGGGCCAGTGTTTCCTTGCTCAACAAAGTGCCATCGCGCTGCATCAACACCAGGCTCGGTTCCATCGCGTTGAGGTTCATCTCGACCCGGCTTTCGGCCTCGGTGCGAATGCCGCCGTTGGCCACGATCAGCGTCTCGCCATCGGGCATCCACGACACTTGATGCGGGCCGACACCGTGGGTGGAAAGCTCGCCGCTGTGCACCAGTCGCTCACCTTCGAACTTATACACACCGAGCAGACCACGGCCCGGATCGCAGGTGTCGTTCTCGGTGGCGTACAACCAGTCGCCGCTCTGGTGAATCACCGCATGGCCGTAGAAATGCCGGTTCGGCCGCGAGACCACGGTTTGCAGCAGCGTGCCGTCGCGCAGGTCGATCAGGTAGCTCTCGGTGCCCGGCCGCCGGGCGACGAACAGCGCCATCGGCAGTGTCGGGTGGTTGATGATGTCGTGGCAGCGCTGGCCGACCTGGGTGGCAAACACCCGGGTGCCGTCCAGCCGATAACCGACGGCATAGTGCTTGCCGTCAGCATCGTCTCGCGCCGAGAGCAGCAGCGGGCTTTTGTCCTTGTGCTTGAACAGCGTCCAGCCGCCCAGTGTCACCGCACCCAGCAGCAAACTCCCTAACGTCAGAGCCTGGCGTCGCAGCATGGCACTTGCCCTCATCAGTCACCGTCGTTGGCGTTGAAGCCCAGTTGGATACCCAGCGCCTTGGCCAGTTCGCCTTCGTGCAGGCGGTGGACGACGTTGAGGCTGTCATAGATGGCGTTGAGCTGCTGGCGACCAGCGTCGTCGGTGAGCATGTCGGTCAGCGGGCGCTGGTTATCGGCAAGCAGTTTCAGGGACGCTGCGTAGGCCGCGTCGATCTTGTCGGCCAAAGGTTTCTGCTCGCTCGACAACAGACCGCGCAGGCCTTTGTTGTCCACACCGACCCACACGGTTTGCGCCGCGCTCAGGCTGGCTTCCAGGCCTTTGAGCGACGATTGGCTGCGCCAGGCATCGGCCTGGAATGGCTGTGGCGTGCCCTTGCTCTGACGGCCCATCGGCGTGCCGAGTTTTTTCTTCAGGGTGTCCAGTGCGGTCACTTGCACACGCAGCAGATCGGCAATCGCTTCGTGGGAGTCTGCGTAGCGCTGGTTCGGGAATTTGCTCAGCTGCGCGAGCATGCCGTCGGTGGTGTTCCAGCGCGACAGGATCTCTTCGGCCAGTTGTTTCTGACGTTCGCCAATGGCGGTCAGCAGTGGGCAATATTTGGCTTTCTGAGCGCTGTCGGCCATGTCGATCTTGCTGTCGAACAGGATGTATTCATAGGCCGAGAGGCCTTGCACCACGACGCTGGACTTGGTCAGGGCGGCGGCATCGATCTGCGGTTGCGCGGTGACCAGTTGCTCGACCTGACGGCCCACGAGGTTTTTCTTGTCCGGCCAGAACTGCACTTGCCAGGAACGGTTGCCCTCGGCCAACGGCCCGATCAGCAGCGGTTGCAACTCGGCCCAGGCTTTCTGCGCGTGCAGGAAGTCGGCGCGGGCGGTGTCCAGGGTTTCCTTGCCTTGGCAGAACGCCAGGGCGCTGACCGCCAATTGACGGTCGGCTTCGACCCAGCGGCTATAGGTCGGCAGGATGACTTGCTTGGCGATGGCCGCCGACGTGACCGCTTGCGGATCCTGGGGCGAACAGGCGCCCAGGGCGAGGGCGGCAAGGCTGGTGAACAACAATTTGGGACGGAACATGTCGGGCTCCCGCTGAAGGAAAACGTATTAAAGGGAATTCAAGAACGCCAGTAACGCCGCGCGCTGCTCGGCATTGAAAGACAAAACCTGTTGCTGCGCCGCCTTTGCCTCGCCGCCATGCCAGAGCACGGCTTCGAGCAGGTTACGGGCGCGGCCGTCATGCAAAAATTGGGTGTGGCCGCTGACCGCCTGCGTCAGGCCGATGCCCCACAACGGCGGCGTGCGCCAGTCGCGGCCACTGGCCTGGAATTCGCTGCGGTTGTCGGCCAGGCCGTCGCCCATGTCATGCAGCAGCAGATCGCTGTAAGGGCGAATCACTTGATTAGCCAGTTCAGGTTCCGCGGCATTGGCGGCGGTGGTGTATTTCGGGGTGTGGCAGGACTGGCATCCGGCCTGGAAAAACAGATTCTTGCCGGCCAGCACTTGCGGCGCGCCGACATCGCGACGGGCCGGCACCGCGAGGTTACGGCTGTAGAACAGCACCAGACGCAGAATGTTGTCGCTGACTTCCGGCTCGCCATCCGGGCCATTGCCGTTGGGCGCCTGCTTGCAAGCGGTTTGTGCGTCGGTGCAGTCATCAATGGGCTTCAGGCTGGTGGTGAGGCCCATATCACCCGAGAACGCGTGAACATTTTGTTGATTGAGGTTCGGTTGCCCGGCTTTCCAGCCAAATCGTCCGAGAACAGTCTTCTGCTGCGCGTCATCCCAGACCCGGTTCGGTCGTCCGGCGATGCCATTTTTCTCTCGCGCCTGAGCCTCGGCGTTGGCCAGGATGGCCTCGTCGGGGATCGCTTCAAGCAAGCCCAGGCCAATCATCGGCGGTGCGATGCGCGCCGAGAAACGCGTGTCGGGGTGCATCGGGCCGTAGCCGAGTTGAGTGATCTGCAGGGTCGGCTTACGTAACTCGATTTCGCTGCCGTCTTTGAAACGCACCGGGACCGCTGTGTAATCGACGCGTACTTTGCCTTCCGGGACGACGCCGGGCACCGACATGTCCTGCAACTGGCCGCCGTAGACCGGCTCCGGCACCACGCCCAGTTGCTCGATGACCTTGGCGTAGGCCGGCGCGTCAGGAATCGACAGGCGCACCAGCATCGACACCGCGTTCGGTGCATCGGGCGCGGGAGGGTGACCGCGCCCGTCCTTGATGTGGCAGTTCTGGCAGGCGTTGGTATTGAACAACGGGCCAAGGCCATCGCGGGCGGTGGTGGTCGACGGCGCGATCACCCAGGGGCTGCGAAAAAAACTGTTGCCGACGCTGAAATCGACGCGCCGTGACGGCGGCAGATTGGCGGACGGCAGGGAGAATGCGTTCTGATCGGTCTTGCGCACCGTTGCGCTGCCGCCGGACCGGGCTTCACCGGGCTCGGCCTGGGTAAAACGCGGGGCGTCATCGCAGGCACTCAGGCCCAGGGCCAGCAACAGTGCGGACAAGCGAAGAGGCAGCGAGGGCATCGGACATCCTGCAAGACGAGCAAAACAAGGGCGCAAAGTCTAACAGGGCAGGGGAGTTTGAATAAGAGGAATTATCGTTTGGTTGATGTGGCGCAGGGTTTGATTTGAGACCGCGTCGCGGCCATCGCGGGCAAGCCCGCTCCCACAGGTCTTGCACTGAACCTGTGGGAGCGTGGCTTGCTCGCGATGAGGCCATCAGCATCACTCAAAAATCAGGCATGAAAAAGGCGACCCGAAGATCGCCTTTTCGCTCAGCCAGCGTTGATCAGAACTCGTGATCAGCGTTGTCCGGGTTCAGATCGCTGATGCCCAGTTTGCCAGCGGCCGCTTCGATCGAACCGGTCTGCTTGACCAGCGAGGCGATGGCGTCGCGCACGATCTGGTTGCCTGCGGTGTTGCCGGCAGCGATCAGTTGGTCGTAGTGCTCACCCTTGTTGGCGTGATCGACCATGACCTGAAGCTTGGCTTCGGTGGCGGCCAGGTCAGCTTTCAACGCGGTATCGGCAGCAGGGTCGGCTTTGGCCACCAGCGACGACAGGCTGGCGCCGGTCATTTTGGTGCCATCGACGCGGGTGTATTCGCCCAGGTACACGTTACGCACGCCTTTGGCATCGTAGAAGTGCGAGTTGTGGGTGTTGTCGCTGAAGCAATCCTGTTCGTCTTCCGGAGAGTTGGCTTCCAGGGAAACCTTCATGCGCTCGCCCGCCAGTTCGCCCAAGGACAGGCTGCCCATGCCGAACAGCATTTTGCGCAGACCGGTTTCAGCCGGTTCCGCTTCCAGCGTGGCGCGGTAGTTGTCGGCCACGTTCGGCTTCCAGTTACCGACCATTTCTTGCAGGTCGTTGACCAGCAGTTGGGTCACGGATTTCAGGTAAGCGCGACGACGATCGTTGTGACCGCCGGTAGCGCCTTTGCCTTCCAGGAAATCGGTAGCCGGACGGTTGCCGGCGCCAGGGCCGGTGCCGTTCAGGTCCTGGCCCCAGAGCAGGAATTCGATGGCGTGGTAGCCGGTGGCGACGTTGGCCTCGGAACCGCCCAGCTCGTTCAGGCTGGCGAGTTTTTCCGGGGTGATGTCTTTCACGTCGACCTTGTCTTCGCCGACCTGAACCTGAGTGTTGGCGATGATGTTGGCGGTGGCGCCCGGGTTACCCAGTGCGTGTTCGTAGGATTTGTCGACGTAGTCGATCAGGCCTTCGTCCAGTGGCCAGGCGTTCACCTGACCTTCCCAGTCGTCGATGATCGTGTTGCCGAAGCGGAACACTTCGCTCTGCAGGTAAGGTACGCGGGCCGCGACCCAGGCAGCCTTGGCGGCTTTCAGGGTGTCGGCGTTCGGCTTGGCGAGGAACGCGTCGACGGTGGTTTGCAGGGTTTTCGCGGTGGATTCGGCATCGCTGTAAACGGCGAAGACGATGTCGGCGTAGTGCGCGACCACAGCCTTGGCGGCGGCTTCATCGACTTTACCGGCAGCAGCAGGCGCAGCCGGAGCAGTGGTGCTGGCGGCCGGGGTCGGCGCTTGCGGAGCGGCAGCCTTGTCTTTGCCTTCGCCGCAACCGGCGAGGGAAATAGCGATGGCCAGCAGACTGGCGGTGGCCAGAGGCATACGAATCATGGCGAACATCCTGCTTCGGTGATTGATTGGACGCGCGCGGGGCGCACGCAAAACTGCGACATAATGCAAATCTTTCGCATTATGTGTAAAGGGTTGTGCTTGTAAATATTTCTTATTCGCGCGGCTAAATGCCAGGAACATGATCTATAGCAACTGGCGAAGCCCTGTGGCGAGGGAGCTTGCTCCCGCTGGACGGCGAAGCTGTCCAAAATTTTGCAACCCGGTTCTGCCAGAAGTATCGCGTCAACCTGATTGCGACTGCTACGCAGCCGAGCGGGAGCAAGCTCCCTCGCCACAGGGTTTTTCCATCTGCTACAAAGGCTGTTTCAGAGAATGAATGCGTTAGTGCGCTGGGCTTGCTTTAGGTAGGCACTCAATTCCCGCGCAGGCAGCGGTTTGCTGTAGTGATAGCCCTGACCTTCATGGCAGCCTTCGGAGATGATGTAGGCCTCTTGCTCGGCGGTTTCCACGCCTTCGGCAATCACCTGCATGCCCAGGCTCTTGCCCAACTGAATGATGGCCCGAACGATAGTCGCATCGTCGTCGTCATCGAGCAGATCCTGAACGAAGCTCTTATCGATCTTGATCTTGTCCAGCGGCAGGCTTTTCAAATAGCTCAGTGATGAATAACCGGTGCCGAAGTCGTCGATGGCGATCAGCGCACCGGAGCGACGCAGGCTCAGCAAGTGCTGAGCGGCGGTGCTGATGTCTTCCATCAGGCCGGTTTCGGTGACTTCCAGTTCCAGGCTGCGCGGTGGCAGGCGATACATCTGCAGCAGGTTATTGACCACCCGCGGCAACTCGGCGTGGTGCAGTTGCACGGTGGACAGGTTCACCGCCATGCGCAGCTCGAAACCCTGATCGTGCCATTCGCGCAATTGTTTGCAGGCCTGATCCAGCACCCATTCGCCGATGGCGATGATGGTGCCATTCTGCTCGGCCAGCGGGATGAACAGGTCCGGCGGCACCAGCCCGTGTTCGGGATGCTGCCAGCGAATCAACGCCTCGACGCCCACCACGCGATGATCGCGGTAGCTGATCTGCGGCTGGTAAACGAGGTAGAACTGGTCGCGGATCAAGGCATCGCGCAGGTCTTTTTCCAGCTCGCGGCGCCGACGCATTTCCGTGTCGACGCTGGCGATATAGAACTGATAACGGTTGCGCGAGCGAGTCTTGGCCAGGGTCATGGTCTGCTCGGCTTTTTGCAGCAACTTCTCGGTGCTGTCACCGTCCTCGGGGAACAGGGTGATGCCGATGGTGGCGCGCAGGCGGATTTCCTGATGATCAAGGGCGAACGCCGCTTCCAGATCATCGAGAATGCTTTGGGCCAGTTCGGCCGCTTCATAGGGTTGTTCGATGTCGGCCTGGACCAGTGCGAACTGGTCGCCCCCCAAGCGGGCGAGGGCGCCGAGGCGGCCGCTGTGGGCTCGCAGGCGATCGGCCAGGGCCAGCAGCAACTGGTCGCCGGTCTGATAGCTGAACTGTTCGTTGATGCCTTTGAAATCATCGAGCCCGACACACAACACCGCGACCCGACGCTGCAATTTGCCGGCGTCGACGAGGATTTTGTCCAGTTGTTGCTGCAATTGCTGGCGGTTCGGCAAACCGGTGAGGAAGTCGTACTGGGCCATGCGCAGCAGGCTGTTTTCCGCTTCGTGGCGCAGGTGAGTGTTGCGCTCGATGGATTCGAGCAACTGGTTGGCGGTGTTGATCCAGACCCCCAGCTCGTTTCTCTCATGACCCTTGAGCTGCGGAATCTTGTGGGCGCTGGGCCGGTCCGGGTTGATTTCGGTCAGGTGTTCGATAATCCGCGACAGCGGTTTGGTCAGCAGCCAGTGATAGACCAGATACAGCACCAGGGCCATGGCCAGGGCGCGCAATACGCCAGAGATGAAGATGATCACCGAGCTGACTATGAAGCCCTTGCCATAGGTGGCGGTGTCGAGAGTGATACTCAGGTCGCCGTAGTACTCGCTGTAGGGCCCGCGGCCCACCAGTTGGGTGGTGAAGGTGCGTTCGTTGCCGAGGATCAAGTCAGTCAGCCAGCGGCTGTTGGAGTGCTGCAGTTCACGGGTTTTTTGCGCAAGCATGGCTTCATTAGGATGGCCGATGGAGGCCATGCGCACGGCGTCGTCCTGAAACAGGCCTTCGATCACCTGCATGCCCATTTCCCGGTCCAGGCTATAGACGGCCTGGGTCGAAGGGTCGCGGAACATATCGAGGATGCGCTGGGCATCGCTGGCCACGGCCTGGCGTGTTTTATAGGCATCGAAAACGATCTGCGCGCAGCTCAAGACCACGCCGACGATCAATGCCGACAGGAGCACGACCCGGAGCAACTTCACCGACAAGCTGTTCTTGAGTTCCAGCTTCAAAGGGTAATTCCTTGTTCCGTGCGGGTAGCGTCAAGTTGCCATGAGTATTGGCAATCCCGTGATGTCAGTCAAAGGGACAATCCAACCCAGGGGATTTTGCCGGTAGCTTGGCCGATATGCTGTTGTTTGGAGTATTTGCCCTATTAGCACTGTGTCGGTTGTTGGGGCCCTCAACTTGAGGGGCGCGGGACAATTTTTCCTTGTGGTTGATGTTAGCCCGCTGTGGTGTGGGGGCAAGAGGGCGAATGCCACTCGTGTTGTGGGAATGCTCCCTCTTACAGAGACCGGCGTCTGGTATGGGTTGTTTAATGGGCTTGTCAGAACGCAGATCTTTCCCACGCATTTTTCAGGTTGCCGGGTGGGAAGCGGATTCCCTAACCTTTGGCTGTCGCTGCAAATTCAGCGACCGGGCGTGAGATCCCCGGCAACTAGTATGCATCTAGCGCCAATACCACCATAATTGGCGCCAGCTTATCCGCTGCCTGTAAATGCGTTATGGCGGCTGTGTGCGGGCAGACTTCGGTCTGGCCGGGTGCCTGCTACCGGTGATCTCACTCTGCACATAGCTGCCACCTCTTAGCCGCTTGAGATCCGGCGAGTGGTGGCACCATTTCAGCAGGAGTTTGTATGGATAAGTTAATCCCCGACCCACCCTTCAACACCACCACCCCCAACGCCGAAGCTTCGCGCACCGAAGAATTACTCAAAGACCGCGAAGCGATAAAACGCGCCCTTGATTACTACCTTGATCCCCCGGCGCAATACACCGAAAAACCCCGTCGTCCCAGCACGATGTTTATGGTCGCCCCGGATGCCGGCACCGAAAGCCTGCTGGCCCACGCCTACGAATCGTTGGCGTCAGCGAGTGTCCTGGCCAGCGATTTCGCCAACAATCTGATCGGCCCGCAGCGCCATATAGCGTTGGCGATTCAGCAGATCATCATGGTGGCGGAGTTGGCGGTGAACCGGGCGCTGGATAACGTCGACCCGGCGTAGCTCTCAGATACACCGCAATCCTGTGGGAGCGGGCTTGCCCGCGATGACGGCGGCACATCCAACATCCCTGGGCCTGGCACACCGCTATCGCGGGCAAGCCCGCTCCCACAGGAATTGTGTCGTACACAGATTTTGTGACCGCTCCTCTGGAGCGAGGCTTGCCCACGAAGGCGGCTGTAGGAATGTACCCATTTCCCGAGCCCATAAAAAACCCGGCAAAAAAGCCGGGTTTCTTGACTGGCGCGAAGCTTAAGCGGTGAAGGTTTTGCCTTCGAACTGCTCAGCCACGAACTTCCAGTTGACCAGGTTCCAGAACGCTTCGACGTACTTCGGACGAAGGTTGCGGTAGTCGATGTAGTAAGCGTGTTCCCAGACGTCGCAGGTCAGCAGCGGGGTGTCGCCGCTGGTCAGCGGGTTGCCGGCGCCGATGGTGCTGGCCAGGGCCAGGGAACCGTCAGCCTTTTTCACCAGCCAGCCCCAACCGGAACCGAAGGTGCCGATGGAGGTTTTGCTGAACTCTTCCTTGAACTTGTCGAACGAACCGAAAGCGGCGTTGATGGCATCAGCCAGTGCGCCGGTTGGTTGACCGCCGGCGTTTGGCGCCAGGCAGTTCCAGTAGAAAGTGTGGTTCCAGACCTGAGCGGCGTTGTTGAAGATACCGCCCGAGGAAGTCTTGACGATTTCTTCCAGGGTCTTGCCTTCGAACTCGGTGCCTGGCACCAGGTTGTTCAGGTTCACGACGTAGGTGTTGTGGTGCTTGTCGTGGTGGTATTGCAGAGTTTCCTCTGAAATGTGCGGCTGCAGGGCATTGTGCGCGTAAGGCAGCGGCGGCAATTCGAAAGCCATGATGATTCTCCTAATCAGGTCAGTTGCGGTGAGCGCAAGGCCGATCACGGGCGGCCAGACATGCGCCGGGGAGTTTGTACTCTTTGCGGCGCAGGGATCGGATCATAGCACCGGGGGTGCGGCATAACCACGCAACAACTGTGTGGAATAGAGGTTCCAGAGCCTTTTGGAATAAATCATGAAGCGATGATTAACTGGAACGCTACTGTGAACATCATGACAGCGACCAACAGGTCGAGAATTCGCCAGGTGCCTGGCCGTGCCAGCCACGGCGCCAGCCATGCCGCGCCAAGGGCTAAAGTGAAAAACCACAACAGTGACGCACTGGCCGCGCCCACCACATAAGCACCGGGCTCGGTTTGTTGTGCGCCGAGAGAACCGATCAGCAAAACGGTGTCCAGATAAACGTGCGGGTTGAGCAGTGTCACCGCCAATGCGCTGAGCAACACCGCCCGCAGCGAGCGCACGGTCTGATTTTCACCCTGTTGCAGGCTTTGTTTCGAGCAGGCCCGACGCAGCGCCAGGCTGCCATACCACAGCAGAAACGCCGCGCCACCCCAACGGGCGATAGCCAGCAGGGTCGGGTTTTGCGCCAGCACCGTCGCCAGGCCGAACACTCCGGCGGCCACCAGCAACGCATCGCAGGTCACGCAGAGCGCCGCCACCGGCAGGTGATGTTCACGCCGAAGACTTTGCGCCAACACAAACGCATTCTGGGTGCCGATCGCCATGATCAGCCCCGCGGCCACCAACAGGCCGTTCACATAGCTTTGCCACATACGTATTACTCCGCGTTGGCCGCCAGATCCCGCAGGACCTGCACGGCGCGTTCGGCATCGGCCTGGCCGACGAATAAATGGTCGTGGTAATACCCGGCGATCACGTTGCAACTGATGCCGGCCTGGCCCAGCGCCGTGGCGAACGCGGCGGTCAGGCCGACGGCTTCGAGGGCCGAGTGCACGTTCAAGGTGATCCAGGCGGCGACGTAGTCGAAGCTGAAACCGGCCTTTTCGGCGTCGGAACGTTGCAGAATCAGCGTCAGCCCTTCCTGTTCACGAAAACTGCCGACAATCTCAAGGCCGGCGGGCAGCTTGCCGTCGCGCAACGTGCAGAACACGTATTCGCCGTCGTTGAGTTGCGGGCTCATGCTGCGCAGCAGGGTTGCCAATGACGTTTCGCCAGCCATGTCGGTGATCCTTGTTCAAGAGTTCTTGCTGGCCATTCTCCGGTTCGAGGCTGTATAAGAAAAACCAATAGTCCTGATCGCCCATTAGGAAAACTGATGTTCGACTACAAATTACTTTCCGCGCTCGCCGCGGTGATCGAACAGGCCGGATTCGAACGCGCCGCGCAGGTGCTGGGGTTGTCCCAATCGGCCATCTCCCAGCGGATCAAACTGCTGGAGGCACGGGTCGGCCAACCGGTGCTGGTGCGGGTCACCCCCCCGGCGCCGACGGAGATTGGCCGGCGATTGCTCAACCATGTGCAGCAGGTGCGATTGCTTGAGCGCGATCTACAAACGTTGGTCCCGGCGCTGGACGAAGAAGGCCTGCCGGAACGCCTGCGTATCGCTCTGAATGCCGACAGTCTTGCGACTTGGTGGGCACAGGCGGTGGGGGACTTTTGTGCGGAACAACATTTGCTGCTCGACTTGGTGGTAGAAGACCAGACCGTCGGCCTCAAACGCATGCGCGCAGGTGAAGTGGCGGCGTGTGTCTGCGCCAGTGAGCGACCGGTGGCTGGTGCGCGCAGCGTGCTGTTGGGGGCGATGCGTTACCGAGCGATGGCGAGCCCGGCGTTTATTGCCCGGCATTTTCCCGACGGTGTGCGTGCCGATCAGTTAGCCAAAACCCCGGCCCTGGTGTTTGGCCCGGATGATTTCCTACAGCATCGCTACCTCGCATCCCTCGGTGTGGAGGGCGGTTTCGAACACCATTTATGCCCATCGTCCGAAGGGTTTCTTCGTCTCACGGAAGCAGGGCTTGGCTGGGGCCTGGTGCCTGAATTGCAGGTGCGCGAGCAACTTGAGCGCGGCATCCTGCAGGAGCTTTTGCCAGATAAGCCGATCGATGTGCCGCTGTACTGGCATCATTGGCGCAATGGCGGTCAGCTGTTGGGGTTACTCACCGATCAATTGGTGCGCTCGTCAAAGCAATGGCTGGTGCCGTTGGGCTGACGGGCAGCGTCAAGACCTCATGCCCTGCGCCCTACGCCCTACGCAATATGCAAAGCGCAAAACGCAAAACGAAATATTCGGAGCAATTCATGAAGATTCTGGTCACCGGCGCAAGCGGCTTCATTGGCGGACGCTTTGCGCGTTTCGCCCTGGAGCAGGGCCTGGACGTGCGGGTCAACGGTCGCCGGGCCGAAAGCGTCGAGCATCTGGTGCGCCGTGGCGCCGAGTTCATTCAGGGCGACTTGAGCGACCCGCAACTGGCTCGCGACCTGTGTTCAGACGTCGAAGCTGTGGTCCATTGCGCCGGCGCAGTGGGTTTGTGGGGGCGGTATCAGGACTTTCATCAGGGTAACGTCGAAGTCACCGAGAACGTGGTCGAAGCCTGTCTGAAACAACGGGTCCGGCGTCTGGTGCACTTGTCGTCGCCGTCGATCTACTTCGATGGCCGCGATCATCTGGGGTTGACCGAAGACCAGGTGCCCAAGCGCTTCAAACATCCCTACGCCGCAACCAAATACCTGGCCGAGCAAAAAGTCTTTGGGGCGCAGGAATTCGGCCTCGAAACCCTGGCCCTGCGCCCGCGTTTCGTGACGGGCGCCGGCGACATGAGCATTTTCCCGAGACTGCTGAAGATGCAGCGCAAGGGGCGGTTGGCGATCATCGGCAATGGCCTGAACAAGGTCGACTTCACCAGCGTGCAAAACCTCAATGAAGCGTTGCTCAGCAGCTTGCTGGCCAGTGGTTCGGCGTTGGGCAAGGCCTACAACATCAGCAACGGAGCGCCGGTTCCGTTGTGGGATGTGGTGAATTACGTGATGCGTCAGATGGATGTCCCACAGGTTACCCGTTACCGTTCCTACGGTCTGGCCTACAGCCTTGCCGCGCTCAACGAGGGTGTGTGCAAGCTGTGGCCAGGTCGTCCCGAGCCGACCCTGTCGCGGCTGGGCATGCAAGTCATGAACAAAAACTTCACCCTGGACATCAGCCGCGCACGGCATTATCTGGACTACGATCCGAAAGTCAGCCTCTGGACCGCCCTTGATGAGTTCTGCGGCTGGTGGAAGGCTCAGGACATTCGCTGACACACAAGGACGGCCCCTTACTGAACCGAGTTCGGGGTTCAGGGTCAACCGGTGCGGCAGCGGGGGTTATACTTCGCCGCATCAAGCCATCACCGCGTTCCACAAAGGTTGACCCTAATGCCCATGCGTAACGATGCCAACGACGACTTCGATGTCCCGAGCCTGCGCGCCGACAGCCTCGATGACGATGATTTTCCGACCACCGCTCGCACTGCCGTGCATTCGCGCACCGCACCGGTGGTCAAGGTCAAAGGCCCGAGCACCGGCCCCCTGTGGGCATTGGTCGGCGCGTTGTTCTTTGCCTTCGCCGGCCTTGCCTGGTGGAGTTTTCAGCAGATCTCGCTGATGGAACAGCAACTGGTGGCGACCCAGGAAAGTTTCGCGCGCATCAGTGAGGAAGCGGCGGGGCGCTTGCAGGACATTTCCGGCAAGGTCGTGGCCAGCCAGTCCAACGTAAACACAGGCAGTGAAGCGTTGAAGCTGCAAATCAAACAGCTCGAAGGCAAACTCCAGGACCAGAGCAAGCAGCTGGAAAGCAAGCTTCAGGACCAGAGCAAAGGCGTACTCGGCCAGACCTCCGAACTGGACAAGCGTCTGGCGCAAATGACCGCACAAGCCACCGAACAACAAACCGCCAATGCTCAGTTGCAGGCCCAGGTCAAAGCCTTGAGCGGCGAACTGGCCGCGTTGAAGAGCGCGTCGGACGATACCAGCCAATTCGACGCCCAACTGAAAAGCCTGGGCGCTGACATCGTCGCGCTGAAGAAACAAGGCAACCCGAGCGCCGCCATCGAGCGCCTGGAGCAAGAAATGATCGTGCTCAAAAGCCAACAGGACAACCGCCCGGCCGCCGCGCAAGGTGGCACCAACATCGCCGAGTTCGACGCCTTCCGTGGCCAGGTCACCCGCAATATCAACACCCTGCAGGCACAGATCCAGAATCTGCAGCAACAGCTGCGCACCCGGTCTCAATAGCGCGATGCAGTGATGGGGCCTGTGGCGTTGATCGTTCCCACGCAGAGCGTGGGAATGATCGGTCGGTGGGGTTAGCGAACCGTGTCCTCCCGCCCCCGCAACACTCTATTCGGCATGGCAATCGCCGCCGCCAGCCCCAGCAGCGACACCGCCGCGCTGACCATCAGCAAATGCCGAAAGGTCAGCAGCAGTTCAGCCCGCAGAGCGTTTTGTGCATCCCCTGGAGCGGCGTTCAAACCATCGAGCAAGACATTCCCCGAACTCCCTTCGGCCATCAACGACGAGCCCGCCAGATGAGCGAAACTCGAATCCTGTAACAACGCCAGCAACAGCGCCGACATCAACGCCACGCCCACTGCACCACCCAGAGAGCGAAACAGATTGGTGGTGCTGGTGGCGACGCCGATGTCCCGTTGTTCCACCGAGTTTTGCGTACCCACCAACGATGTCGGGAACTGCATGCCGCTGGCGATGCCGCTGAGCAACATGAACAGGCTGCTCAGCACAAACGCCTGAGGCGCACTGAGCGCCATGCCGAGAATCGAGAACGGCATCAGCAGGGCGCCGGTCAGGATCATCGGTTTGTAACGACCGGTCACCGAGGTCTGGCGTCCGGCGAAATACGCGCCTATTGGCAAGCCCATGGCCAGCGGCAACAGATGCAGCGCAGCGCTGTCGGCCCCGGCGCCGGTGACGCTCTGGAAGCGCAGCGGCATCAGCACAATCAAGGAAATCGCCTGGAAACTGGTGAAGAAAATCGTGCACCAGCAAAGAATCGCACTGCGATTGGCGAACAAATGCATCGGCAGCAACGGTTCCCGCGCCCGCCGTTCATGCCAGACGAACACGGCCAGCACCACCACCGCACAACCGAGCAACCCCGACACTTCGGTGCTGCGCCACGAATAGCCCTGGCCAACCTGAGTAATGCCCAGCAACAACGCCGTCAGGCCGATGATCATCAGCAATGTGCCGAAGTAGTCGATGATCGGCTTGCGCTGCGGCACTGGCAGCCCCACCAGCGTGCGGTGGGCCACCCGCCAGGCAACCAGGCCCAGTGGAATATTGATCAGGAACACCCAGCGCCAGGACAGGTATTCGGTCATGTAGCCACCGAGAACCGGGCCGGCCACGCTGGCCACCGCGTACATGCTGCTGAAGTAACCCTGATAGCGACCGCGTTCGCGGGGTGGAACGATGTCGCCGATGATTGCCTGGCTCACCGAAATCATCCCGCCGGCGCCGATGCCCTGAAGGATCCGCGCCAGCACCAATTGCTCCATGCTCTGCGCCATGCCGCAGAACAACGACGCCAGGGTGAATAGCCCCATGCCGAACAGCATCAATTTGCGGCGGCCATACAGATCGCCGAGTTTGCCGTAGATCGGCACCGCCACAGTCATCGCCACCATGTACCCGGAAATCACCCAGGCCAGCAGGCTGACATCCTTGAATTGCGCGGAAATGGCCGGCATCGACACGGCGACGATGGTCTGGTCCAGCGCGCCCAGAAAGATCGCCAGCATCAGGGCGATCAGCACGCTGCGAATGGCCGGTTTGGGCGTTTCAGGCTGGTTGAGATTGGTCACGGGTAAAACCTGCGGGCAGTAATGGGCCCGCAGCGGGCAAGGCGAGCGGGATGCTCGCCAGTGTAGATCGGTAGTAGGCTATTCGATAGCCTCGTATGGAAGCCCGACGTAATTTTCGGCAATGGTTTTTCGGCCCGCCTCAGAGTCCACGAAATAGGCCAGTTCCGATTCGCTGATGCGCTGGCTGAACGCGTCGTGCTCGTCGAAGCGATGCAACATCGAGGTCATCCACCAGGAAAACCGCTCGGCTTTCCACACCCGACGCAAGCAGACCTCGGAATACTTCTCCAGCAAATCCACACGCCCTTCGCGGTACACCTTCAGCAGAATATTGAACAACGTACTGACGTCACTGGCCGCCAGGTTCAAACCCTTGGCGCCGGTGGGCGGGACGATGTGAGCGGCGTCGCCGACCAGGAACATCCGCCCGTACTGCATCGGCTCGACCACGAAACTGCGCAGCGGCGCGATGCTTTTTTCGATCGACGGACCGGTCACCAGCGCGTCGGCGAGGGCGGCTGGCAGACGGGATTTGAGCTCATCCCAGAAGCGTTGATCGGACCAGTCTTCAACTTTGTCCTGGGCCGGGACCTGAAGGTAATAACGGGTGCGTGTCGGCGAACGCATGCTGCACAACGCAAAACCCCGTTCGTGCCGTGCATAGACCAACTCTTCATGCACCGGTGGCGTGTCAGCGAGAATCCCCAGCCAGCCGAACGGATACACCCGCTCGAACACCTTCAGGCAGTCAGCGGGGATCGATTGTCGCGCCACGCCATGGAAGCCGTCGCAACCGGCGATGTAGTCACAATCGAGTCGATACGTTTCGCCGTCCTTGTCGAAGGTGACAAAGGGTTCGGCGGTTTTCATGCCGTGGGGGACGACATTGCTGGCTTCATAGATCGTCTGTGCACCGCCGTCCCGACGAGCGGCCATCAGATCGCGGGTGACCTCGGTCTGGCCATAGATCGTTACAGTTTTGCCGCCAGTCAGCGCCTGCAAATCGATGTGTACCCGGCGCCCGTCGAGGGCCAGTTCGAAGCCTGCATGGACCAGCCCTTCGGCATCCATGCGCTGACCCACCCCGGCCTGACGCAACAGCTCTACCATGCCTTGTTCGAGGACACCGGCGCGGATACGTCCGAGCACGTAGTCCGGGGTCTGGCGCTCGAGGATCAGAGTGTCGATGCCGGCGTTATGCAGCAATTGGCCGAGTAGCAAGCCAGAGGGGCCGGCACCGATGATCGCGACTTGGGTTTTCAGTGTTTTCATTGTTTTTATGACTCGCAAGCTCCACACGACCAAGGCCGGTGAATGATTTTTATGGATCGAGTACTTGCATTTTTCACTTGCGGGTCTGTCAATTGAAGGGGAAAACTGAGCCGATACCTGTACATTCTGCCAATCGGTGCGATTATCGCCCCGTTACCCTCGAGGCCTGGATTGAAGTGATGAACAAGCCTGACCTGCCATCGATTCCGGTGTTCAAACTCTACGGTGAAAGCCTGGACTGGCCGACCCCTGACTTGTTGCACTGTGAAACCATTTCCAAACGCAGCCGCGAACATCAATGGGAAATCAAACCCCATCGCCACGCCGATTTGTGTCAGTTGCTCTTCGTCTTCAAAGGTCAGGCAGAGCTTGAGATCGAAGGCAAACGCTCAAAATTGACCGAGCCGGCAATCCTGATTCTGCCGCCGTTATCGGTGCATGGTTATCGCTTTTCCGAGGACGTCGAAGGTTTCGTCGTCACGCTGGCCGCGCCGCTGATCGCTCACCTGCAAGCACAACTGGGCAATTCGGTGAACGCTCTGGCACAGGCCGAAAGCTACCCGGCGGGCAAGGACAGCGAGTACCTCAACAGCCTGTTTTCGGCGCTGCAAAGCGAGTACACCGGCCATCAACCGGCGCGGGAAATGCTCATGCATTCGCTGGTCAGCGTGATTATGGTGTGGATCAGCCGTCAGGTGATTCAGCGCCAAACCGCCACTCAGCGTCCGCAGCGGGCCCGGGAATACCTCAACGGCTTTATTCAACTGGTGGAAGAAACCTATCGCCAGCACGTCAAGGTCGAGGACCTGGCTCATCGGCTGGGGATTTCCGTGTCTCATCTCAACGGCACGTGCCGTGAATTGGCGGGGCAACCGGCGTTGCAGATCATGCATGAGCGTCAATTGCTGGAGGCCAAGCGCTTGCTGACCTACACCAGCATGACCATTTATGAAATGTCCGACGTGTTGGGGTTTTCCGATCCGACCAACTTCACACGCCTGTTCAGGCGTCGCGTGGGCATTTCGCCCAAGGCCTTTCGCGACCGCTTGAAGGCCGATCAGGACAACGGGGCCTGAATCCTGTGGCGAGGGGGCTTGCCCCGTTCGGCTGCGCAGCAGTCGTAATTCGGTGAATGCGGTGTTCTCATTGAAATGCTGGGGCCGCTTCGCGACCCAACGGGAGCAAGCTCCCTCGCCACAGGTGAGATCGTCATCGGAGGGCGTTGAGGGTCGCGTTGTGGGGAATGCAGCGTTCAAAGTTGCAGCTCGCGTATTCACGGGGCACTTGTCGTAACTGCTCGACCCGCCAGGCGGCTGTGCCATACAGCGCCAGCGTCGCCGCGCAAGTGATAAAAATGGCGAGGTATCTTCTTGTTTTGATGTTCATGGCGTTGACCTCTGAACGAATACCTTTCGGTACTGCTTTGAGCATAGGTCAGCGCCAGTGAGTTGCCAGCAAAGCGGCCTTCGCCGTTAACGCGATATTCAGAACACTGATATTCCCTGTGGGAGCTGTCTTGCCTGCGTTAGCGGGCTATCAGTCAGCATCATTGTTGGATGTGACGACGCCATCGCAGGCAAGCCAGCTCCCACAGGGGAGGTGTTTACAGACCGATGTCCCACCCCGGCTCTTCGGGAAATCTGATCACCAGAAAATCCAGCATGCTGCGCAACGCCGCCGGCATGTGTTTGCGTGAGGCATACACCGCATAGATGTTCATCTGCCGGGGCTCGGCCTGGGGCAGCAGGCGGATCAGTTCGCCGCTGTGGATATGCACTCCCGCCTGATAGCTCGGCAGCATCGCCACACCGGCGCCGGCGATCGTCGCGCGCAACAGCGTGCTGGCTTCGTTGGCGCTGATGTTGCCCTGCACCGGCACTGAGACGGGCTCGCCGTTCTGGTCGAAATGCCAGAGGCTTTTGCCGAAGTAGGAATGTGTCAGGCAGTTGTGCAGGCTGAGGTCCTCGACCCGTTGCGGCGTCGGGTGTTCGCGCAGGTAAGCGGGAGAGGCGCAGATCACTGAGCGGCAGACCGTCAGGCGCCGGGCGATCAGGTTCGGGTCCAGGTCGTTGCTGGTGCGGATGGCCAGGTCGATGCGTTCATCCACCAGGTTCACTGTGCGGTCGAGCATTTGCATATCGATGCTGACGCCGGGATAACGTTTGACGTAAGCCGCCATGGCGTCCGCCAGTTGCGCCTGGCCGAACGAGGTGCTGACGCTGATCCGCAGCAGGCCTCGCGGTGCGTCGTCCGGCTCGCTGACGGCGGCCTGCATGTCGGTGGACAAATCGAGCATCTGCCGACAGCGCGGCAGAATTTCCGTACCGGCGGCGGTCAGGCTCAATTTGCGTGTGGTGCGGTGCATCAGGCGTGCGCCAACCCAATCTTCCAGCTCTGCCAGATAGCGTGAAACCACCGGCCGTGAAAGGTCCAGGTGATCGGCGGCGGCCGACTGGCTGCCCAGGTCCACCACCGTGACGAACACCCGCATTGCTTGTAGACGATCCATGATTTGCCCGCTTTCAGAAACAAACTATGTTCAAGCATCGCATTTTTTGTATCGAACCAGGCAACTAAGCTCTGTCCCATCGCCAAGCACGGCATTCGGACAACGGAGCAACAGATGATCGGCTTCACTTCAATCAAACGCATTCTTCTGGCAACTGCCACGCTCGGCTTCGCGACCCATGCCGCTGCGGCGTCCACTCTGACGCTGGACGTCTACAACCCCGGCACCCACGCGATCTTCCCGGTGACCTCGGTGCTGGTCAGCGGCGAGAAGGAAGCGATTCTGGTGGACGCGCAATTCGGCAAAGCCCAGGCCGAACAGGTAGTGGAAAAAATCCGCGCCAGCGGCAAGCAACTGACCACCATCTACATCAGCCACGGTGACCCGGATTACTACTTCGGCCTCGACACCGTGACCCAAGCGTTCCCGAAAGCCAAGGTGCTGGCCTCGCAACCGACGGTTGATCACATCAAAAAAACCGTCGACGGCAAACTGGCGTTCTGGGGTCCGAAAATGGGCGCTGATGTACCGAACAAAACCATCGTGCCGCAGGTGCTCAAGGGCGACAGCCTGATGCTGGAAGGGCAGAAATTGCAGGTGATCGGCCTGGACGGCAAGCAGCCGGATCGCAGCTTTGTGTGGATCCCGTCGATCAAGGCGGTGGTCGGTGGCGTGGTTGTTGCCGAAAACATTCATGTGTGGATGGCCGACACCCAGACCCCGCAATCTCATGCCTATTGGCTGACAACGTTGCAGGCGATTGAAGCGCTGAAGCCGACCACCATTGTGCCGGGTCACTACCTCGGTGAGAGCGCTCGCTCTCTGGCGGCGGTGCAGTTCACTGCCGATTACATCAAGGCTTTCGACGAAGAAACCGCCAAGGCGAAAGACGCTGCCGAACTGATCGCCGCAATGAAAAAACGCTACCCGAGCCTGGGCGAAGAAAGCTCGCTGGAGCTGAGCGCCAAAGTCGCCAAAGGTGAGATGAAGTGGTAATCCGTCGCACTCAACTGATCGTTCCCACGCTCTGCGTGGGAATGCCTCAACGGACGCTCCGCGTTCGGCTTTGGAAGGGACGCGGAGCGTCCCGGGCTGCATTCCCACGCGGAGCGTGGGAACGATCATAAATACAGATTCACCCAAGCCAACTGGAGAAACGTCATGAGCAACATCGCAATCATCGGTGCCACCGGTCGTGCCGGTAGCCAACTGTTGGAAGAAGCCCTGCGTCGCGGTCATAGTGTCACTGCCATCGCCCGCGACACCTCGAAAATCTCCCCGCGTGCCGGTGTGGTGAGCAAAAACGTCGACGTGCTCGATGCTGCTGCTCTGCAAGCCGCCGTGGCCGGGCATGATGCGGTGATCAGCGCTGCGCATTTCTCCACCATCCCCGCCAGCGCGATTATCGAGCCGGTGAAGCAGGCCGGGGTCAAGCGTCTGCTGGTGGTGGGCGGTGCCGGTTCGCTGTTGCTGCCGGACGGCTCTCGGGTGATCGACAGCGAAGGCTTCCCGGAGGAATACAAGGCCGAAGCCAGCGCCGGTGCCGAATTCCTCAATACCTTGCGTCGGGAAAAGGACCTGGACTGGACCTTCCTGTCGCCGTCGGCGGAGTTTGTCGAAGGTGAGCGCACGAGCACGTTTCGGGTCGGCAAGGATGACTTGCTGGTGAGCGCAGAAGGCCGTAGCTGGATTACTTTTGCTGACTTCGCGATTGCGCTGCTTGATGAAGTGGAAGCACCGAAGCATTCCCGCCAACGGTTTACTGTCGGGTATTGATCGTCTGATCGTTCCCACGCTCTGCGTGGGAATGCCTCAACGGACGCTCTGCGTTCGGCTGTTGAAGGGACGCGGAGCGTCCCGGGCTGCATCCCCACGCGGAGCGTGGGAACGATCATCGGGGGGCGGTTACCGTGATTGAGCCTGCTCCACCAACCACCCCATCAATTCGCGCAATTTCGGCGAAGGCTCTGGTTTTTCGGGAAACACCAGGTAATACGCCAACCCGGTTTTCACCTTCAATTCAAAGGGCATGACCAGCCGCCCGGCACTCAGGTCATCGCCGATCAACGACCAATCGCCAATCGCCACGCCCGTCCCCTGGGACGCCATCGACATCGCCAGGTCCAGGGTTTCGAAATGCTGACCTTTGCCAACATTGCTCAGCCGAATATCCGCGGCCTTCAGCCAGGCGTTCCAGTCCCGTTCATCGCGGGTGGGGTGCAGCAACAAGTGCTGTTGCAGATCGGCCGGCGTCTGCAAAGCCATCGGCCCTTCAAGCATCGGTCGGGAACACACGGGCGTCAGTTGCTCATCGAACAGATGTCGGGAAGCCAGTGAGCTGCCTGGCGGCGGGCCATACATCACCGCCGCATCGAACTGCTCGCGATGAAAATCCACGCCGTGTTTGACCGTGGTGGTCAATTCCACCGGTACATCCGGGCGCTCCTTTTGCCACTGCAACAGGCGTGGCAACAGCCAGCGCATCACGCAGGTCGGCGCTTTCAATTGCAGGGTTTCGCGCTTCTCGCCGATCTGCTCCACCGCCTCGTCGATCAGGCCGAAAATCTGTTGCACCCGTGGCAACCACTCCCGTCCTTCGGCGGTCAGGCTCAAGCCCCGCGCCTGGCGAATGAACAGCTCATAACCCAGATGATCTTCCAGCCCGGCGATCTGCCGGCTCACCGCGCCTTGGGTGATGTGCAGTTGTTCGGCGGCCCGGGTGAAGTTGCAGCACTGCGCGGTGATCAGAAAAGTGTGCAGCGCCGGCAGGGGAGGCAATCGTTTCATTGGGATCCAAGGTATGACGTGAGGACATGGCTAGTATGACTTTTTATCCATTGTTGCGGCTATGTGTCGCCCGTTCCAATGAGGCCATCCCTGGACCTGCCAACCCATCATAAACACTGCGCAGGCCCGGCGTCTCAAACGAACAAAAAGGGCAAAGACATGGCGACGTGCGGCGAAGTATTGGTCAAGTTACTCGAAGGTTACGGGGTCGAGCAGGTGTTCGGCATTCCCGGGGTTCACACCGTGGAGCTGTATCGCGGGCTGGCCCGTTCGAGCATCAACCACGTCACTCCACGTCACGAACAGGGCGCCGGTTTCATGGCCGACGGTTACGCTCGCACCAGCGGCAAACCGGGCGTGTGCTTCATCATCACCGGCCCTGGCATGACCAACATCACCACCGCCATGGGCCAGGCTTACGCCGACTCGATCCCGATGCTGGTGATCTCCAGCGTGCAATCGCGCAGCCAATTGGGTGGCGGTCGCGGCAAGTTGCATGAGCTGCCGAACCAGAGCGCACTGGTCGGCGGCGTGGCAGCGTTCTCCCACACCTTGATGTCGGCGGCTGAATTGCCGGGCGTCCTGGCTCGCGCCTTCGCGCTGTTCCAGGCTGGCCGTCCACGTCCGGTGCACATCGAAATTCCGTTGGACGTATTGGTCGAAGAGGCCGATGACTTGCTCGCCAGCGTGCCGGTCAACATCGACCGCGCCGGTGCTTCGCCAAGCGCAATCAGCCGCATGACCGACTTGCTGGCCGGTGCCAAGCGCCCGTTGATTCTCGCCGGTGGTGGCGCCATCGATGCGGCGGCCGAGCTGACTGAACTGGCCGAACTGCTGGATGCGCCAGTGGCCCTGACCATCAATGCCAAAGGCATGCTCGAGTCCAGTCACCCGCTGCTGATCGGTTCGACCCAGAGCCTGGTAGCCACACGCGCGCTGGTCGCCGAGGCCGACGTGGTGCTGGCCATCGGCACCGAACTGGCCGAAACCGATTACGACGTCACCTTTGCTGGCGGCTTCGAAATTCCTGGCGTGCTGCTGCGCGTGGACATCGACTCCGACCAGACCGTGCGTAATTACCCGCCGAAAGTCGCCTTGGTGGCCGACTCGCGCAACGCCGCTCAGGCCTTGCTGAGTGCGCTGGCCCACCAGTCGCTGGCCGAGCGTCGCAACGATTGGGGCCAGGTACGGGCCGCGCGTTTGCGCGATGAACTGGCTGCGTCCTGGGACGCCCCGACGCTGGCCCAGACCCGTTTCCTGGAAACCGTGCTGTACGAATTGCCAAACGCGGTGTTCGTCGGCGATTCGACCCAACCGGTGTACACCGGCAACCTGACCTTTAACCCGGAGCGCCCGCGCCGCTGGTTCAACTCGTCCACCGGTTACGGCACCCTCGGTTACGCCTTGCCGGCGGCGATTGGCGCTTGGCTCGGTGGCAGCATCGAAGGTGGCGCACGCCCGCCGGTGGTGTGCCTGATCGGCGACGGCGGTCTGCAATTCACCCTGCCGGAATTGGCCAGTGCGGTGGAAGCACGCACCCCGGTGATCGTCCTGCTGTGGAATAACCAGGGCTACGAAGAGATCAAGAAATACATGGTCAACCGCGCCATCGAGCCGGTAGGCGTGGACATCTACACCCCGGACTTCATCGGTGTGGCCAAGGCCCTGGGTTGCGCGGCCGAGGCGGTTAGTGGTGTCGAAGAACTGCGCAGTGCATTGCGTCTCGCCACCGATCGCCAGGGCCCGTCCCTGATTGAAATTGATCAGGCCCAGTGGATGAAGGCGGTGTCGAAATGAGTTTTCCAACTACTTTGGATGGCTTGTACATCAATGGCCAATGGTCCGCCGGAGGCGAACATCTGCGCGTGATCAACCCGGCGACCGAAGCCCTGTTGACCACCGTTAACGGCGGCGATGCTCACGCTGTCGATCAGGCCGTTACGGCTGCGGCCAACGCTTTCAACGAATGGTCGAAAACCACTGGCGCCGAGCGCGGGGCGATCCTGCGCAGAATCGCCGCAGGCGTGCAGGCCGGTCGCGAGCAGTTGATGAAATTGCAGTCGAGCAACAACGGCAAACCGCTGTTCGAAGCGGCCATCGACGTCGACGACGTGATCGCCACCTTCGAGTATTACGCCGGTCTGGCCGAAGGCCTGGACGCGAAGCAAGACAGCGCCGTGGCGTTGCCGAGCGACGATTTCAGCGCCCGTTTACGCCGCGAACCGTGCGGTGTGGTGGGGCTGATCGTGCCGTGGAATTTCCCGATGGTCACCACCGCCTGGAAACTCGCCCCGGCCCTGGCCGCCGGTTGTTGTGTGGTGCTCAAACCGTCAGAAGTGACGCCGCTACCGGAGCTGGAACTGGCGACGATCATTGCTGAAGCGGGCCTGCCAAACGGTGTGTTCAATCTGGTCTGCGGCACCGGTCTGGCCGTCGGCGCACCGCTGTCGGCTGACCCACGCATCGCCAAGATTTCCTTCACCGGCAGCAACGCGGTGGGCGTGCAGGTGATGCAGCGAGCGGCGGAAACCGTGAAAGGCGTGAGTCTCGAACTCGGCGGCAAATCTTCGCTGCTGGTACTTGCCGATGCCGACATCGAGCTGGCCGTGGAAGTGGCCTGCGGTGGCGGCTTCTTCAATGCCGGGCAAATGTGTTCCGCCACCAGCCGCGTGCTGGTCGCCGACGAATTGGCGGATAAATTTGTCGCGCGATTGAAGGCCCGTGCCGAAGCTATTCGCGTGGCCGACCCGTTCGACCCGAACGTGGAAATGGGCGCACTGGTCAATCAGGCGCAATACCAACGTGTGCTGGGCCACATCGACCGTGGTTTGAGTGCTGGGGCGAAGCTGATCTGCGGCGGTAATCGTCCGGCAGATCTGCCACGCGGCTATTTTTTGCAGCCGACGATTTTCATCGACGTGCCCCTCGACAGTGCGCTGTGGTGCGAAGAGATTTTCGGCCCGGTGATCTGCGTGCGCAGTTTCACCTCTGAAGCCGAGGCAATTGCCCTGGCCAACGACAGCCAGTTCGGCCTGGTGGCCAGCGTGGTCACTCGCGACGCCGAAGCGGCCGATCGGGTCGCCAACGCTTTGCAGGCGGGGCTCGTGTGGATCAACGCGCCGCAAGTGATCTTCCCGCAGACCGCCTGGGGTGGCTACAAACAGAGCAGCATCGGTCGCGAATTGGGGCCGTGGGGCTTGCAGGCTTTCCAGGAAATCAAACACGTGATTCGGGCTGTCTGACAGCACGAAAAAGGTGAGCGCATGCCTCTCGATGAGGCATGCGCCAGCGTCATGGCTTCAATGAGTTTTTATCGATAGTCAGGTGTTTTGCACGACCTCAGGATGAACCCGCTGGCATCGCCAAGGCCCATTGAAACCGGGGGCTTGAAGCTGATCTGGCCGCGCGGATGCAACGGTTGCGACCAACCTCATACTTAAAAAAACAAAGGGAGTCCTTCATGGGCGAGCACGATCTGAACAGACGTCAATTCATCAAAACCGTGGGCGTAGCGTCCGTGGCTGCGGCGGCCATGAGCATGCCGTTCATCAAGGCCAATGCCAGCGATACGCGCTTCCAGGGCAAGACCCTGCGCTTGCTGACCTGGTCCGATGACACCGGCCTTGCGGCATTGCGCAACATCGCGGCAACCTTCGAAGCCAAGTACGGCTGCAAGGTCATCGCCGACCGTACCGGCAGCACCTCGGAAATGGTCGCCAAACTCAAGGCCGGCGGTGATCGTCCGCAGTACGACATCATCACCCTGGCCGGCGTCGGCGCCGAAGGTCTGGCCGCCGCCAACTTATTGGAAAAACCCGATCTCAATCGCATCCCTAACCTGATCGACGTGCCGGAAAAATACCGCACCGGCGCCAACGGTCACGGCATCGGTTATCTGCTGTGGTGCAACAGCCTGGTCTACAGCACCCGCACCATCAAGGAAGCGCCGGACAGCTACGCCGCCCTGTGGGACGCGGAGCTGTCGCCGAACATCTTCCTGCCGCCGCCGAACTGGACCGAGGCCATGGACCTGATCATCATCGCCGCCAAACTGGCCGGTGGTGACGAACACAACATCGAGCCAGGCTTCAAGAAACTCGCCGAGCTGAAAGATCGCGTCGTGACCTTGGGCGAAAACCCGAACCAGATCGCCGAGCTGTTCCGCACCGGTTCGCTGGACATGGGCGGCTTGTACGCGCCAGCGTTTTTCCCGAAACAGATCCGCGATCCGGCCTACGGTCTGGGCGCCACCTTCGGCATGAAGGAAGGCTTCTACACCGACCTGATGTTGTCGGTGATGCCGAAGAATCGCCCGGGCGAGATCGACTTGGCCTATGCCTTCATCAACCACTCTCTGGACCCGCTGGTGCAGGGCAAGATGGCCGAAGACATCTACAACGGCCCGGTCAATGCCAAGGCGATCATCTCCGCCGAAGCGCGCAAGAGCCCCTACATCCTCACGCCGGAGCAGATTGCCGAGAAGGCGATCATGCACGACAACGCCTTCCTGGCCACCGTGCATGACCAATGGATTCGTCGTTACACGGAAATCTTTTCTTCCTGATCGAGTGGCGAACGCAGGTTTTCAGAACACTGCAAAACACTGTGGGAGCGGGCTTGCCCGCGATGACGGCCTCCCTGTCGATAATGATGTGACTGACAGATTGCTATCGCGGGCAAGCCCGCTCCCACAGGGTTAACGGTGGTTTTGAAGGTTGTGCTCGCTCAGCTGCTTTCCATTGACGAGACCCTTGCTATGGAACATCAACCTCTGACTCACCCGGTAAGCGCCGCACCAGTGCGCATCAATCGGGGTGTCTCACCGACGGCGCGCGCCTGGCTTTTCCTTTCGCCGTCGATGCTGTTTCTCGGCGTGCTGATTGCCGCGAGCCTCTTGGTGCTGCGCATGAGCGTCGGCACCAAAGACGCGGAGTGGTCTGGCTTCAGCCTGGCCAGTTACGCCCAATTGCTGGAACCCTATTACCTCAAATCGTTGCTGCTGACGTTGCGCCTGGCGCTGATCAGCGCGGTGATTGCGGTGCTGCTGGCGATCCCGGTGGCCTACACCATGTCGCGGCTGACCTCGCCGTTTGTGCGGCGGATTTTCCTCGCGGCGGTGCTGCTGCCGTTGTTGGTCAACCTGCTGCTGCAAAGCTACGGCTGGCTGGTGATCCTCGGCCCTGGCGGCATGCTCAATCAGGCGCTGATGGGGCTGGGCCTGATCAAGCGCCCGATCATGCTGCTCTACAACCAGAACGGCGTGTTGATGGGCCTGGTGCAAACCGCGTTCCCGCTGGCCGTGCTGCCGATTGCCAGCGCCATGCGCGGCGTTGCTCGCACTTACGAAGAAGCCGCCGCCACCCTGGGCGCCAGTCGCTTGCAGGTGTTTCGCCAGGTGGTGTTGCCGATGAGTTTGCCGGGGATCATCACCGGCGCGACGCTGGTGTTCGCCTACAACGCCAGCAGTTTTGTGGTGCCGCTGCTGCTCGGTGGTCGGCGCGTGCCGATGCTGGCGGTGATGGTGCATGACCAGATCGCCCCGCTGATGAACTGGCCCGCCGCGTCTGCTGCTGGTGTGGTGCTGATCGTTACCACCCTGGCGATCATGACCTTGTCCGAATACATCACTGGCCGTCGTCGGCGCATGCTGGAGGCTTCGCAATGAGCTCTGTGATCAAGAAGCGTCAGTCGCTGTTGCCGGGCGATACCGGCAAGTTCGCCGGCATCCTGTCGGGCTTCATTTTGCTGCTGGCGGTGCTGCCGATCCTGACCATGATCGTCATGTCGTTCAGCGGCGCGTCGAACCTCGACTTCCCGCCGAGCAGCTACAGCCTGCAATGGTACAAAGCCGCCTGGAACACCTTCGTGTCGCCGGATTCCAGCGATGTGCTGAGCCTCGGCAAAGCCATGACCACCAGCCTGATGGTGGCCTGCCTGACCATGATTTTCGCCACGATTATCGCGGTGCCGGCAGCTTATGCCCTGACCCGTTGCGAGTTCCGCGGCAAGGCTGTGGCCTTGCAATTGATGTCGCTGCCACTGGTGTTCCCGATGGTGGTGTTGGGCCTGGCCTTGCTGCTGGTGTTCGACAGCCTGCCGTTCCACATCACCACCTCGCGGCTGGTGATTGCCCACGTGATTCTGGCGCTGCCGTTCGTGGTGAAAAACTGCACCGCGGCGATGCTCTCCATCGGCAGCGAAGTCGAAGAGGCCGCGCAAATGCTCGGTGCTTCACCGCTGCGGGCGATTGTCGATGTGGTGGTGCCGCTGATGAAATCGGGGATTCTGGCGGGCATGCTGCTGGCGTTCATCGTCTCGTTCAACGAATTCACCGTGACCTATTTCCTCTACACCATCGACGTCATGACCGTGCCGATCTGGATGTACAGCCGCACCGTGTCTTCGCTCGACCCTACCGTTTTCTCGTTTGCCGTGCTGATTGTGCTGATCGACTTCGTCCTCATTTGGGCGTTGGAGAAGCTGGTCGGCGAAGGTGGCGTTTCCTTTTGATTTGAGGTGCAACATGACTGGTCTGATTCTGGAAAACGTCGAGAAACATTACGGCTCGGCCTGCGCGGTAAAGAATGTGAACCTGCATTTGCCCGAGGGCAAACTGGTGTGTTTCCTCGGCCCGTCGGGCTGCGGAAAAACCACTTTGCTGCGGATGATCGCCGGGCTCGAAACCCTGACAGGTGGCGAGATTCGCCTGGACGGTGAAGACATCGGCCACACGCCGGCGCATCAGCGCAATTTCGGCATGGTGTTTCAATCGCTGGCACTGTTTCCGCACATGACGGTGGGGGAGAACATTGCCTATCCGCTGAAACTGCGCGGGGTCAGCAAGGTTGATCAACAGGCGCGGGTAGTGGAGTTGCTGGAGCTGATTCAGCTGCAGGAAATGATTGATCGCCCGGTGGCGAAACTCTCCGGCGGTCAGCGTCAGCGTGTGGCGATTGCCCGGGCGATTGCCTCGCGGCCGAAAATCCTGCTGCTCGACGAACCGCTGTCGGCGCTGGACGCCAAGCTGCGCGAATCGATGCAGGTGGAAATCCGTCAGCTGCAACAACGTTTGAACATCACCACCATCATGGTCACCCACGACCAGCGCGAAGCCATGACCATGGCCGATATCGTGGTGGTTTTGGGTGAGCATCGGGTGCAGCAGGTGGGTACGCCGATTGAAATCTATCGGCATCCGGCCAATGAATTTGTCGCGGACTTTATCGGTTCGGGGAACATTTTCCCGGCCACGGCGCTGGGCAATGGCAAGGTCTGCTTGCCCGGTGGCGATGCACTGCAAGTGCCGATCTGCAGCAGCGTTGTGGTGGGGGAGAAGGTGAAAATGCTGATTCGCCCGGAAGACCTGCAACTGTCGCAACCCCAGGCCACGGCGGGGAATCGCTTGCTCGGCAAGGTGACGTTTGTGCGGGATATCGGTGCGACCATCGAAACCACTGTCGAGTGTTCCGGGGTGTCGTTTACCGCGTTGAGCACGCCGTGTCAGGGAGTTGGGTTGAGCATTGGCAATCCGGTGTCGGTGACATTGCCGGCTGAGGCGTGCCGAGTGCTAAGCGCCTGACGTTAGAGGCGGGTTGCTCTGACTGGTCCCATCGCGGGCAAGCCCGCTCCCACAGAGTTCCGTGTACACCGGTCCTTGTGGGAGCGGGCTTGCCCGCGATGGGCATA
This sequence comes from Pseudomonas wuhanensis, assembly GCF_030687395.1. Taxonomy (GTDB): domain Bacteria; phylum Pseudomonadota; class Gammaproteobacteria; order Pseudomonadales; family Pseudomonadaceae; genus Aquipseudomonas; species Aquipseudomonas wuhanensis. The sequence continues at coordinate 1,480,014 of NZ_CP117430.1, forward strand.
GGTATCTACACATCTCTAAAGTCTTCGGCTGGCCACCCAGCCGATGGCCTCTTTAGCAAAACCCGCCAGTTCCTGGGGCGTGTATTGTTCCAATGTCTCGCACATGGCCAAAAGCATGTATAAACCGGCCAGCAGCGCGGAAGCCGTCACCGGCTGCGAGCGCTTCATCTGTCGACCAGACAGACGGACCAAAAAATCCCGTGTTTGCTCAGCGAACTCCCCCTTAGCCCGCATCAGACGCCAACTGACAGCACATGCCTGACTGGCGATCAACAGCCGTTTGAACACCGCTTCACCGCTCTCTTGCTGCCAGTTTTCCAGCTGATGCCCACCCCCTTTAAGCAGTTTGAAGTAGGACTCGATACGCCAGCGCCAGTAATACCAGAGCGCCAATCGTTCATCTGCGACCTCTTGCTCAAGGTTGCTCAGCAAATACCATTCGGCCAGCAGGTGACCATCGGCTCCCAGTATTCGGCTCACGACGAGCCGGGCCGGCAACGGCTCACCAGACTTGCGCAGCGTCTTGCGGTCGGCCCTGTCTTTGGTGAAAGGCTGGGCTTGGCGAGTCAGCACGACGGCGGTTTCTCCCACCCATTGAATGGCCGGTTTTCCTTTGTAGTCCACCTTGCGAGTTTTGCGGTAGGTCATCTCGCGAGCAATTTGACTCAGGGCCCTCGATTGACCTGCATGACTGGCCGTGGAACCGGCCTTGACTCGCACCAGCCATTGCCGACCCTCGGCCTGCCATTGCCTCAGGTGAGCGACCGAATCAGCCTCTCGATCCACGATATGGACAAGCGGCTTGGCAAAATTCTGCTGTTCCAGCCAAGTGATACGTTGTGTCAGTTCATGCAGATGCTTCTCAGGGGCCAGCACTTCTTCGGCTCGCGTGCTGAGCACGCCGTCCTTGGTCGCCAGATTTTGAGCGGGAGTACAGATCGGTGCACCGTCACGGTCGGTGACTAGCAGGCTGCTTTGCAGCTCGTAACCGATGTCGCCCCGGTGGGTCATTTGCGGCGATCAGCCTTGCTGTGGTGGTGCATGTAATTGAGCCGAGACCAATCGTGCATGACCAGCGCGTAATCATCACAGTCATCCCGACAACCCTCGTGGGCCAGCGCCAGCAGCGGTTTAACCAGGTCAACGGGCCGAACCCGGTCATTGCTCAAAAATCGCCAAAGGGCTTGCGTCTGTGCAAAAGCCTTGTCGCTTCGCGGCAAGGCTTTCATCCCGGCGGCCAGCGCCGGTAGTCCATTACTGTGTCCCATGACTAACTCGTCGTATCGTTTTGTCAGTCGGGCATCTAGCCCGGTCATTTGATATCCATGCCGTCCCTTTATAGACCAGGATCGGGAGATGTGTAGATACCTATGCCGCGATGGGGCCATCAGCCACAAAACAAATGCCAGATCAAACCGACAACCGTAACCGCGCCAAATCCCGGAGCGGCGGCGCGCCAAACAGTCGGCTGTACTCCCGGCTAAATTGCGAAGGGCTTTCATACCCCACCCGATAACCCGCCGCCGAAGCTTCCAGCCCTTCGGCCAGCATCAACCGCCGCGCTTCTTGCAGGCGCAACTGCTTCTGATACTGCAGCGGGCTCATCGCCGTCATCGCCTTGAACCGGTGATGCAGCGTCGACACGCTCAGGTTCACTTCCCGCGCCAGATCATCGATGCGCAACGGTTGCTCATAATTGCCGTTGAGCCATTTGATCGCCTGGCTGATGCGATGGCTCTGACTGTTGGCGATAGCAATCTCATACAGCCGATGCCCCTGCTGGCTACGCAACAGCCGATACAGAATCTCCCGGCGGATCAGCGGCGCCAGCATGGCGATGTCTTTGGGTGTGTCCAGCAAACGTGCCAGACGCAATACGGCATCGAGCATTGCTGTGTCGATCTGCTCAACATACAGGCCGCGGCCAGTGGGACGTGTGGGTACGCCGATGGGGCCGGCGTCGGCAATCAGCGCGCTGATTTCCGCCGGGTCGATGTCCAGCCGCACGGCGAGGATTGGTTCCTCGGGCGAGACATTCACCACCCGCCCGCTCAACGGCATCGAAACCGACACCACCAGGTAATTCAGCGGGTCGTAATTGAAGTATTCATCTGCCAGCCGAACTTCCTTGCGCCCCTGGGCCATGATGCACAGGGCCGGTTGCGCCAGCACCGGGGCGAAATCATGGTTTTGACTGTGGCGCGACATGAACAGCGAGCCGACGGCGGTGGCATAAGTACCATCCTCCATCGTGTTACGACGGATGAGGGCGGCCAGTTCCGCGCGTTGTTTTTCCATGTCGGCATTCAGCGGGGCTTGAAAATGATCGAGCGACGACATGCTGGGCATCCTCGGTGACGCGTTGGTAATGGGCTGAGCTTAAATTTGTGCAAGGAACAGCGGTAGACACATCCTGCCAAAAGCTTGCCTGATTCTGCACGGGGTGAGTACGCGGTGCTGCTATGGCAGGGCAGCGCCGGGAAAACTTGCTTGAAAGTCGTATTGCAGCGATGTGACAGTGGTTTACATGCTGTTACAGACGTTTTTTGCAGCCGCGCAGGATTGTGCAATAAGCCGGCAGGAATCGACTAACGACGACCAGGGCGCGCCGCCTAATCTTGGATCCTGTCGCAGCCCGTCCCCGGCTGCCACTGGATGACCTGGGAGGGTTGAACATGTCTACGCAGATCCCCGTCAGTCATATGGCCTTCGTCCGCGCCCGCGCCGGGCGTTCAGCAGAACTCGGTGCGCGCCTCAGCGCCCTGATCGAGCCATCGCGCAACGCGCCGGGTTGCCTGAGCTTCGCCCTGCAGCACTCGCAATGCGATCCAGAGCTGTGGCTGGTGTCCGGTTTCTGGACCAACCAACAGGCCATGACCTCTTACTTCGGCAGCCCGGCGATGCAGATTTTTGCCGAGCTGGTGCAGGAGTTGGTGGTCAATAGCCTGGATTTCCATACCTTCAAGGATGTCTCGGCGGTCCAGGCCCTTGGCCATTCCCAGGCAGCGGTACACAAACTGGCCGGTTGAGGGTTTAATGGCGCAACTCTCCATTAGCCAGGATCCGCGACATGGCACGTAAAGCCTTTGAACACTTCGAAGCCGTTTCAGCAGTAGTACCGGGCGAGGGCGGTTACCATGCCGCGATTGCCGTCAAAGCCCTCGGTGGTTCCGGCGCCCCGGTTTTTCACAAAGTGCTGGAAGGCCAGACCTTCAAGACCGCTCATGAAGCCGACGAGGCCGCGGCCAAAGAGCTGACCCGCCTCAAAGACGTCAAACAAGACGCCGACTTGCTCTGGTAATTACTTGACCGCCCCCGGGCGGAACATCTTGAACAGTGCCTCTGGCCCCAGCTGAAAGTAATCCGCTGGCCCGCCGCCGCGCAGAATCGGTTCTGCCGCGGCGGTGTCGTAGACCCCATCCTTCAACAGCCACTTGGCGATGTGCACGGCGACCACTTCGCCGAGAATCAGCCAGCTCGGCACCACTTCCTTGTTTGCGCGCTGCAACTGAATGATCTGCGTGACCTTGCACTCAAAGGACACCGGGCTTTCGGCGACCCGTGGCACCTGAATGATTTTCGACGCCGCGGTGGTCAGTCCGGACAGTTCGAATTCATTGACCTCGGGCCCGACCATGGCGCAGCTCTGATTCATCTGCTCGGCCAGTGGACGGGTCGCCAGGTTCCAGGCGAATTCGCCGGTCTGCTCGATGTTGTTCAGGCTGTCTTTGCGCCCGACGCTGGAAAAACCAATGATCGGCGGGATGTAATTGAAGGCGTTGAAAAAGCTGTAGGGCGCCAGGTTCAGGCGACCGTTGGCATCCTGGGAGGAAATCCAGCCGATAGGGCGCGGGCCGACGATGGCGTTGAACGGGTCATGCGGCAAGCCGTGGCCGTTGGCGGGTTCATAGAAGTGGATGTCGTCGGGCATGTGAATTCCTGGAGTCGTTCGGGAGGCGATCATGGTGCAAGGGCCAGCGGCATATTTCCAGTCCATCCTCGATCACTGTGGGAGCGGGCTTGCCCGCGATAGCGGTTTAACAGTCAACATAGATGTTGAATGTTATGGCGTCATCGCGGGCAAGCCCGCTCCCACAGGGTTTTGTGTCGAACCTGGCATTTTGCTTTCCCCCAGAAACGACCAAGCCCGACCAAGGCCGGGCTGTGGTGTTGCGTTCAGGGATCAGTCCGTCTCGATCCGCGAATGCTTGCGGGTGTCTTTCATGGTGATGTACACCAGCAACGACACCGCGATGCACGCCGTGACATACCAGTAGTAACCGGTTTCCATGCCGATGCTCTTGAACCACAGCGCGATGTATTCAGCGGTGCCGCCGAAGATCGACACGGTCAGTGCGTATGGCAGGCCAACGCCCAGGGCGCGGATTTCGGTCGGGAACAGTTCAGCTTTGACCACCGCGTTGATCGAGGTGTAGCCGCTGACGATGATCAGCGCCGCCATGATCAGGAAGAACGCGCCCCACCAGGTCTGGACGGTGTGCAGAGTGGTCAGGATCGGTACGGTGAACAGTGTCCCGAGAATGCCGAAGGCGATCAGGATCGGCCGACGACCGACTTTATCCGACAGCCCGCCGATGATCGGTTGCAGGCACATGAACAGGAACAACGTGGCCGCAGAAATCGTGGTGGAGTCGGAAATGCTCATGCCGACGGTGTTCACCAGGTATTTCTGCATGTACGTGGTGTAGGTGTAGAACGCCAGCGTGCCGCCCATGGTCAGGCCGACCACGGTCATCAGTTCCTTGGGATGGCGCAGCAAGGTGCGCATCGCGCTTTCCTTGGCTTTCTCTTTCTTGGTGAACGACTCGGTTTCTTCCATGCCGCGACGCAGGTAGAGCGCGACCACGGCACACAGCGCACCGATGGCGAACGGAATGCGCCAGCCCCAGGCGTACAACTCTTCGGTGGTCAGGGTCTGTTGCAGCACGATCAACACCGCCAGGGCGATGAGCTGGCCGGAGATCAACGTCACGTACTGGAAACTGGAGTAAAAGCCGCGACGTTCCTTGGTCGCCATCTCACTGAGGTAAGTCGCCGAGGTGCCGTATTCACCCCCGACCGACAAACCTTGCAGCAGGCGGGCGAACACCAGCAGGATCGGCGCGCCGATGCCGATGGTTTCATAACCCGGGCTCAGGGCGATCAGCAGCGAGCCAAAGCACATCAGGTAGACCGAAGCCATCAACGCACGTTTGCGACCGGCCTTGTCGGCGTAGAGGCCCATCAACCAGCCACCGATCGGGCGCATCAAAAAGCCCACGGCGAAGATCGCGGCGGTGTTGAGCAGTTGTGCGGTGGTGTCGCCTTTGGGGAAGAAGGCTTTGGCGAAGTACAGGGAGAAGGCGGCGTAGACGTACCAGTCGTACCACTCGACCATGTTGCCGACAGAACCGCTGAAGATCGATTTGATCCGGCTGGCGGTGGTTCTTTCTTTGGCCGGCGCGGCAGCCGACCCAAGAGGCAGGGCGTTGGAGTTATCCATTGAAGGATCCTTCGTTTAATTGTTTTTGTGGAGCGCGTTAAAACGCAGCCTGCTGGAGCTATAGCAGGAGCTGTGCCAAGGAGAGGAGGGCCGGTTTAGAGGGGGTGCGGGGAATTGGTGAGCGGAAATCCGCTTATGCCGGACTGGGCGTGAGCGGAAAATTGCTTATCTGGCTTGTGGATTTGTATCGTTTGTACCGGCCTCTTCGCGGGCAAGCCCGCTCCCACAGTGACCGAGTTGAACAAAGATTTTGTGTACGACACTGAACACTGTGGGAGCGGGCTTGCCCGCGAAGTGGCCAGTCCAGGCACTACAAGTTTAACTGCCTAAAACGAACATCTCCCGAGTCAGCCCATGCCGCTGCATCTTTTCATTAAAGGTACGGCGCGGCAGTTGCAGTTCTTCTAGCACCGCTTTCACATCACCTTTATGCCGGGTCAGCGCCGCGCGCAAGCAATGCGCTTCGAAGGCTTCCTGCTGCGCCGCCAGTGACTGGCCGGGGTCGATCCCCGCCGGTTCCGGCTCGCCGAGACCCAGCACTTGTCGCTCGGCGACGTTCGCCAGTTCGCGCACATTGCCCGGCCAGTCGTGGCTCAGCAAATGGCTCAGTTGCGGCCCGCTCAAGGGTGCAACGGTGCGGCCCAAACGCTCGGCAGCACTTTGTGCGAAGAACTCGAACAACAGTGGAATGTCTTCACGCCGATCACGCAACGGCGGCAGACGTAACTCGGCGACGTTCAATCGATAGGCCAGATCTTCGCGAAAACGTCCGGCCCGGGCTTCATCCAGCAAATCGGGTTTGGTCGCGGCGATGATCCGCAAGTCCACGTGGATGCTCTGGTTGGAACCCAATCGCTCAAGCTTCTGCTCCTGCAACACCCGCAGCAGTTTCACCTGCTGGGCCAGCGGCATGCTTTCGATTTCATCGAGAAACAGCGTGCCGCCGTCGGCGTATTCGAGCTTGCCAATGCGTTTACCCTGGGCGCCCGTGAACGCGCCGCTCTCATGGCCGAACAGTTCAGCCTCGAACAATTGCTCGGGAATCGCTGCGCAATTGAGCGCCACGAAGGGCTTGTCTGCGCGGGGACCAAAGTCGTGCAGGCAACGGGCAACCAATTCCTTACCGCTGCCGGTTTCGCCCCGGATCAGCACATTGACCGGCAGCGTTGCCAAATCGAGCACCTGGCGGCGCAGCGTTTGCAAACCACGGGAAACCCCCAGCAGGGTGGCATCGAGTTTGGCGCGATTGTCCGCCTGCTCGTGCAGGGCACGGTTTTCCAGCACCAGCCGACGCTTGTCCAGAGCCCGGCGCAGACTGCTCAGCAGGGTTTCCGGGCTGAAGGGTTTTTCGAGGAAATCATAAGCACCGTCGCGCATCGCTTCGACGGCCATGGGCACATCGCCGTGACCGGTCAGCAAGATCACCGGCAAATCGACATCGCGACGCTGGATTTCGGCCAGCAATTCCAGCCCCGTCATGCCGGGCATGCGCACGTCGCTGAGAATCACCCCGGGGAAATGCTTCGGCAGTTGCGCCAGGCACTCAGCGGCGCGACTGAACAGCTGCACTTCGAAACCTGACAGACTCAGCCACTGTTCGACAGCGCTGCGGATGCTGCTTTCGTCATCGACCACCATCACCGAATTGAGCATCAAGCAGGCACCTCCAGATCAATGGGCAACGTCAGGGTGAACACCGCGCCGTTTTCACCATTATCGGCACTCAGGCGGCCGCCTGCTTCGTGAGCGATAGCGAAGGAGACGGCCAGCCCGAGGCCCAGGCCATCGCCCACCGGTTTGGTGGTGAAGAATGGATCGAACACTTTCCCCAGATTCTCTTCGGCAATGCCGCCACCGTTATCGGCAACGGTCAGGCGCCACAATTGTTCATCGGCTTCGAGGCGGATTTCCAGACGCTTGCAGGGTTTGTCGTGCATCGCATCCAGGGCATTGCGCAGCAGGTTGATCAGCACCTGTTCCAGGCGAATCGCATCGCCACGCACCCAGGCCGGGCGGGTCAGGTGGAGCACGGTGCTGACATGTTCGTCTCGCAAGCGCGCATCCAGCAACTGCAAGGATTGATCGACCACCGCCGCCAGGTCCAGCCGTTCGCGCAAACCGCTGGGGCTTTTGCGGGCGAAGGTCTTCAGGTGGCCGGTGAGGGCGGCCATGCGCGTGAGCATGTCGTCCACCGGTTTGAGCGCCTTGTAGGCCTCGTCGACCCGACCGTGATCGAGCAGCAGCCTCAGAGTCGCAAGCTGCATGCGCTGGGCGGTCAGCGGCTGGTTGATTTCATGGGCCAGTGCCGCAGACATCTGGCCAAGGGCCGCGAGTTTGGCCGATTGCACCAGCCCGTCCTGAGCGGTGCGCAAATCCCGGGTGCGTTCTTCCACCAGTCGCTCGAGTTCTTCACGGCTGCGCTGACGCATCTTGGCCAGGCGCCAGCGCTGGTTGAGAAACAGCAGCAAAAATACGATGGCCAGCCACAACCCGGCCGCGGCGAGCCCGGCGTTACGGCGGTCTTCGAACGCGACTTGCGGGCGACGCAACAGGTGCAGCGTCCAGCCTTCGGCGGCCAGCGGCAGCGATTCCCAGAGGTAATCCGCCGTCCCGTCGGGGCCAACGACCCGGGTCAGCGCACTGTTGTCGTCGAAGCGCCGCACCGATTGATATTCCAGCGGGGTCAGCGGTTGTTTGTCGTATTGGCGGGTGGCTTTGAGCTCGGCGCGGTCGCCGTCGCTCAGCGGTTTCAATTGGCGATAACGCCAGCCCGGCTGGTTGGCGATGAAGATAATCCCGCGCGCATCGCTGACCAGCAACGTGTCGCTGCCCTGGCGCCATTCGCGCTCAAGCTCCGGGAATTCGAGTTTCACCACCATGGCGCCGAGGAACTCACCACCGTCGCCGGTCACCGCGCTGGAGAGGAAGTAGCCGGGAATACCGCTGGTCACCCCCACCGCATAAAAGCGCCCGGTGCCTTGGGTTCGGGTCTGGCTGAAGTAGGGGCGAAAGCCGTAATTGTGGCCGACGTAACTGCTGGGCAGGCGCCAATTGCTGGCGGCCACGGCCAGACCGGTGCGGTCGAGCAGTTCAAGGGTTGAGGATTGCGCGGCGCCGTTGATCTTCTCCAGTTTGCGATTCAATGCGAGCTGTTGTTCAGGGCTCACTTCACCGCTTAGCGCGGCGCGCAGTTCCGGGTCCAGCGCCAATACGGCGGGCAGGGCACGGTAGCGGTCAATCAGGGTGTGCAGCGAGTTGGCGTACAGCGCCAGTTGCTGATTGGCTCGCGCGGCATCTTCCACCAACGCCTGGCGTTCGGTGTGACGGATGGCCAAGGTGGCGGCGAGCACCGCACCGGCGATGATCAGCAAGGAGTACAACGACAGGCGCAGGGTACGGGAGGTCGGCAGCATGCGGGGCGCAAACAGGTAGACAGTCGGGCGGGCACCATAGCATGGTGCCCGCGGAAAGAGACAAAGGCATCGGAAGTTCCGGTGCCCCTGAGGCGTCAGAGATGGGTGTTGTTTTTGCGCACCGGAGTGCGTGCTGTCGCTCTTCTTTGAAAAACGCCGCTGCCGCCGGAGCTTTGAGATGAAGTGGATGCTCGACGCGACGATGCATTGCTTTCGCTGATGTTTCCTGGTCTCAAACGGGTGATTTTCTCGAGCATCTCCATTGTTTGCCAAGTGATGCCTGTCAAGTCTTCGACTTCCAGCACTTGTTCACGTAACGAGGTCTGTGCCTTCACTGACACCTCATCCACCAGGCGTTGCTCGGCAATCAACCTGTCGATCGTGTCTATCGATTTGCCCGCCTGCGCTTTTTTGTCCGCTTTGGCTTTGGTGCCTCTGAGCTCGTCGACGTACCCCCCCACTATCGGACCCAGCACAGTCCCGGCGACAGCTCCGGCCAAGGTCACGCTGACGCTGATCGTTTGAAACAGACGGTTGGCGTCTTGTGTGACGTCTTTAGGTGGAAGTGTGCCAGCGGTCGCTGAACCCCAGGTGGCCGGTGGAGACCAGCCCGGGTTGAAGATTGTGGCGTGTAATATCAGCTGCGCGCTGGCGGTCAGTATCGTTGAAACGATTGCTGCGTTAGCAGGCCCTGATGTGGTGACTGGAAGCAACGCCAACCCGACTTTAGAGTTGACGGCCGCCAAAGCCTTTTCCTTGCCCCATTCACGCCACGACTGCTCAGGCTTGGGCGGCAATTGGCCGGGAGGGTTTGCTTCAGGATTGCCCACCAGCGCAGGTGAATTAGAACCTTGCGACGTACTGCTTGCGACGGAGCTTCTGCGTGACGACGATGGGGATGAGATACTAATTGTTGTTTGTGCAGGCGTTAAAGGAGGGGGCGCCATCATGGCCCCTTGCTCATCAACAAAGTTGATCGGGTTGTTTCCGGTCATCCGGTACAGGTTCAATCCATCCACGGTTCCGGATTTATCCGGCTGCGTCCAGCGACCCAGCCACGGTGCGTAATAACGCATGCCGTAGTAATACAACCCGCTGACATCCATCTCCTTGCCCGAATAGCGCACAGTCTTGTAATCGACCTCCACCGCCGAACGCGCTGTCATCCATGCGGTGGCGCCGAACGGGTAGTAGCCTTCGTGGCTGATCAATTGTGCCTGTTGATCCAGTTCCATCAGGCACGAACCCAAGTGGTCATCCAGGCTGTAGCGCAACTGGTCGGCGTCGATATCGGCCGGTTTTCCTGCCTCCCAGTGCAGGCAACGCACGCTGCCGATCCCGGTGGCGAGAGTGATGATGTGCAGTTCTTCGCCGTTGTCCCTGGTGCGGATCTCCAGTCTCGGCAGATAGCGCACCTCGTGAAAATGGCTGGTTTTCGCGGTATGGGTTTCGTGGCGTTTGTAGACCCGCACGCCTTGGCTGTAGCGGTAACGTTCTTCGTCGTCGGGGCCGCTGTCGCGCTTGACCAGGGTTACCGACATCAGCTGATCGCGGGCATCCCATTGCATCGACCGGTCGGGCTGCGGGGCCAGTAGATTGCCGTGGCGGTCGAACAGCGTTTGGAAATCCGGGGTGGGGTCACCCTCAGTCCAACGCACGCCACGGTTGCTGCCAGAGTCGATGAATAACTCGCGAGTATGACTGGCACCGTCGCGCACATGGCGTAGCCCGATCAGGTTACCGCCGTGATCATAAGTGTAGGTCTGGGTGTAGTTGCGTCGATCGTTGGGGGCGGTCGGCACGGGCCGGCCCGGAAGGTCTGACGGCGGGGCGTCGTCGTAACCGGTCGCGGTGATCAGTTGGTAAAGAGAGTCGTAGCTGAATGCACGATGGCCATCGACTCGCTGATTCCCAAAGTGGCTGGGGATGAACGCATGGTCGAGGATGCGGATGATGTTGCCTACCCGGTCGTAAACGTATTCGAAATCCTGAAGGGCTGGCTGCTGGTCTTTCTGCGCGCGTTGCCGTTGCAGGCGCCCATCGGCTGGGTCGTAGGTCCAGTGGCTGGTCACGCCATTGCCGGCCTGCTGTTCAATGATTTGCCCGGCGGCGTTGTACTGTGCGTCCCGCAACACCGTCTGCCAGTCGGTTTGCCCCTTGAGCTTCAATTGCACGTCTTTGAGTTGACCGGCAAGGTCGTGGCGTGATTGTTGCCGGTGTTCGCCGGCATCGATCTGCTCCAGCACTGTGCCCAGAGGACTATAAATGCAGCTGCTGACAAAGGTTTTGGCATCGTGAAAGGTGCGGGTTTCGCGTAGCGGCTGCCGGAGCAGGCCATAGCTGTCGAGGCTCAATTTTCCCGAGGGGTCCACTTGTTCAAGCAACTGGCCGCGCAAGTTGTGGCCGGCGTCGACCGAGGCATCGGCATAGGTAAAGGTTTCGACGTCTGGCTGGTCGTTTTCCTCGATGGCGAGCGGGCGCAGCTGCGGGTCATAGGTGGTGCGCCAATGACTGCCGCGTTGATCCCGGCGCTGAAGCGTTTCCCCGGCCAGCCCTGGCAGGCTCAGACGCCAGCCGGCGTCGGCACTGTCGATTTTCAGCGGCTCGTTGGACAGGCTATAGGTTGTAGCGTGGTTGGGTTTGGATAGGCGCGGGTCCCATTGCTCTATCAATCGTCCGGCAGCATCGTGGCGCTGACGGGTCATCAGGGCGATAGCCGTTTCATTGACGAGAGTGCGCAAATACGCGATCTGGCGAATCGGCAAGCCACGACTGTCATTCACCGTGAGCGAGGGCGTGTGTCTATGGATGCCAGCGGTCATGGGCGCGATCTCTGCGGTTCCGTGGACGGCGGCTCATACGTGTCGTTAAAGTCCTCGCTGATGCGGTACCACGGATGATACGTCTCGCGGGAGAAGTACCCTTTGGCGTTGATCAGTTTGACCGGCCGGCCCAACACGTCATAGAACAGTTGATCGAAATAGCCGAGCTCGCGCAGGGAATGATCGTTGACGTAGCGATGGGTGTTGGCAAAAAACGGCCGGAACTGTCGAACTGGCAAGCCTTTATTGTTGTATTCGACCCGTTCGCTGATGCGCCAGCGCGGGTCGGCGAAAACTTCAAGATACTTACCGTCTTCAATGATCAGTTTGCCGTCGGCGTCCACCGCATAGGCCATGCCGGGCTCAACCAGTTGCTGGGTTTGCAGCGGCCGGCCGAAACCGTCCACGCAGGCTTTGACGATGCGGATCTGGGCCGCAACCGGATCGTCGGGGTAACGGTCGACGTCGAGGCTGACGCTGTGCACCGGCACTCGGCGAACCGTGGCGATGAGTTCGCCCAATGCCTGGTCCGACGCGGTCATGGGAACATCTTGCCGCAAGCGTTGCCGGGCGCTGGCGCAAATATGCCCACTGGGCAGGACATCACCGTTGGCGATCCATTTGTCGAGCAGTTCGGGGTTGACGGTTGGCGGCAATTCTCCCATCCAGCTGAACAGATTCTCGAGCAATATGCCGGCGGCCTGTTGCACCGCTGCAACCGGGTCGGCGATGGCCGGGTCGGGACGAGGATCCTCCGGGCGCAGGAAATCGCTCAGCGGCTTGAAGCCTGTGGCGATACCGTTTTCGGTGCCGAAAAAACTGTGGGCAAGGAGCCGCCCGAACGGTTGGTAAATGGCTTCCTGAGTGTTTTCGTTGGCATCGATGATGCGCACCGTTTGCAGTGAGTGATAGTCATGTTCGCTCCGGGTTGTACAGCCATCGGGCAATTCGACGCTTTTGATCGCCAGTTGATAGTCGTCGTGCTTGGCTTTCGTCACACCATGGCTGGGCGTCTTGTGGTACTCCAGCACGTTGAAAAATTTGGCGAGATTGTCGTACCGGGCGAATCCGTGGAGCGACGACCACACATTCTTTTTCTCGTTTTCCGGTGGCGGCGGTTCGAACAAGGGGGGCATCGGCGTGTACCCGATGTTCGTCAGTTCCGCGCGGATATCGAAGGGCGGCGGCAGATCGTTGTAGGCGTCCAGTGCGGTCTTGTCCATTTGCGCCACTTCCAGCGGTCCGGCCAAGGCTTCGTATTCGGCACGGCCATCGGGCAGCAGCGATTGATCGGACGTCTTGAGGTAACGCTGCACCGATTGTCCGGTCAGTACCCGCAAAGCCTTCCACTGTGCAGAATCCTGACGCAGGGTCAGTTGCTCGAACGAAACAAGGCGCGGCTCCAGACCATTGGGTAGAGGCACTTTTGGCAAGATCAGTGCATCGCTGCGCTGCTGCCAGGGCAAACCCAGGCGCCGACGCTGCGAATCCGGATCCACGTCAATGAACCGGGCACGGGTCTCGTTCACGTAGTACGACTGTTGAGCTTCATCACAGGCGTCGCGCCACCACTGTTGTTCATCGGGGTCGGTAAAGGGCGGATCATCTGATTCGGTCAGGCGGCGAGCATAACTGACCTTTAGCGAATGTATGGGCAGACCGTATGGGCTCCAGCGCAGGTTGATTTCATGCTCACACAATGGGTCATCGATAAATTGTTCGTACCAGTATCTGATCGTCTCCAGCGGTAGAGGCAGGATGATTGCATCGGGATAGTGCTCGCCTTTGGCGCGCACCTCGCGAACCAGGTAGCGGTACTCTTGCACCGAGTAAGGCAGCGCGGTTTTCGGGTCGTCTTCGCCGTTGTAGGTCTCGGTTCGCATGGGCGCCCCGGACATTCCTCGGGCGATTTCATACGGGAGGGTGCTGTCGTCGGACGGCGTGAAGGGTACGTCGCGCCCCTCGACAGGGTCATATTGGCTGATCAAGGTATTGCCCAGCGGGACAGCATCCGTGTCCCCGTTGAAATAACCATGACGGGGTGGATTCATGTACTGACCGATGATGAACCAACTGCAAACCCGTATTGGTGCAGTGAAACCGACATCATCGTCGCCGGTGGCGGTTTCGGCGTCCGCCTGTTCCACATAGCCGAACCCCCGGTATTCACGGGCAAGCGGGTCGTAATAACCCTTGCGGTATTTGAACCTTTGGCTCAGGCAATTGCCGGTGACTTCATCCAGCTGCGTTTGCCGACTGACAACCGGCACAGTGAGCGGCAAATAGCATGCCGGGGCTTCATCCGGTTTAGCAGCGAGCCGTTCCTGCTTTTCATCCAGCCATTCCTGGGCCGAACTACGATAGACGACACTGGCGCTGCAGCCCATGTTGTTGTTGCTGGACGTGATCAGGTAGGGCTTGGCCGACAGAAAGTCGTAGCACCAGTGATGCGGCTTCATGTGCGGCTTCGTAAAGATCAGGCTGGCACAGCCCAGACCCTGCCGGTCGACAAGCGTGACCTCGCACAGCCGGTCGTATCGCACGTCCGTGGGCCATGGCACGCTGATCGGTGTTTCTTCCAGGCCCTTGCCGCCCCGGTTCAGGTAAATCTCGAACCCGTCGGAATTCAGGTAGATCAATGCCGGTGCGCCGGATCCATCAACGTCGGCGATCCGCACCCGTGCGGCATCGAACCCGCCGTACAGGAATTTGGGGCCGGGGAGCACCCGACCCTTGCCGAATTTGCCATGGCCCAGGTTCGGCCAGCATTTGATTTCGTCGTGGCGGATGCGGCACAGCCCACTCGTGTCGGCACCCAGCAGGTTGCTCATAAACACCAGTTCGCTGCGGTGATTGCCGAACACGGGAAGGCGGTCATCCACAGGCTTATGGGGAACGTCCTGGGGGGGCTGGAAACCCTCCTCCAGATTGTTGCGGTAAATGCGCACGGCGCGAGGCCCGATCACTGCCAGCGAAAGGAGCCCTTCGCCCGCCAGATCTCCTAATTGCGAATGCGGGCCGAAGAGCTCCGGCGGGATCTTGGCGAAGGTCTGGAATTCAGCCCACGTGCGATCGGCGTTCAATGCCCGGAAGCCACTGAAGCCGGGCTGAGCGCAAACCCATTGGAAACGGCCGATACCGATCAGATCGGTCAGTATCTGAAGCACGGGTTTATTGCGGTCCGCGACCGGTATGTTTTCCAGCACTTTCCAGGGGGCGTAGCGGATTTCATCGGTCCCCGGCGTGTCACGTTCCGGTTCGCGGTAGTACCAGCACTGGTCATGGCTGCAGAGAAAGCCCGGCAAACCTTCGCTGTAAAGGTCGACGCACTTATACAACCCGCCATCTTCGATGCCCGGCATGTTTTCGTCTTCGAACAGGCGTTCCGGTGTTGTGTTGAGGCTGAACGGTGAATGCTCGAACTGCACCGGCGGCATGTTTTCCACAGCGCCGTTGGCATCCCAGGCCTGATAGTGGGCCGAGGTGATGCGGCTGTAGCTCCATTGAGTTTCGTGTTCGTTGTACTTGAGCAGCAGCCGCCGGACCAGCACCTTTCCTGCACCCAGCTCGGCGGGAAAGTGGTGAAACATCAACACCTGCTCACAGCGCCGGCGCATGCCGACTTCAAAGCCGTGCCCGAAGGCTGAGGAGGGGTCTTGACGGGTCAGCCAGGGGCTCAGGGAGGGACCGTCATATTCGGGTTTTTCGGTCAGGGAAGCGGGGCGTTCCCCATAGTCGAACAGCAAATGAAAATGCCAGTCCAGATCGGTCAGATGATCGAACGTCCAACTGTACAGATCCTGGCTGGCCGTGAAGTTGCCGTACAAAACCTGATGCAGATAGCACTGGGCACTGTAGTCATGAACAGGGTCGGGGTCCTGGTCGTCGGTCTTGTAGACGCAGCAGATATGTTCGCCACGGGGGGTCATGCTTTCGCAAAGCAGCCAGATCCCCACGCGTAGCGGATCGTCCGGATCCGCTACCCGCGAGTCCTCTGTTTTGCCGTACATATGCAATGAGCCGTCGGGGCCAAACACCAGCCAGAAAATCGCCTTCGGCTCGCCCGGCGGGTCGATGACAGGCTCCCAGCGCTCCCTGATGCTGAAATCGCTTTCGACCTTCGGCGTGAAGCGCACCACCCTGTGAGGACCGATGTCCTTGCCATTGAAGCTGCTTTCGATGCGGGACTTGATCGTGCCATCCGCATTGCGTTCTTTCGTGCAGATCTGCGCGTCGTGACCGATGATTTCGTCATCGTCGTTATACTGCGGTACACCCTTGTTGGTTCGACGACGGATTTGACCGTTGTTCAGATTCCAGCCGAGGCCGAACGGGCCGTTGCCGGATTGACTGCTGTACGTAAGCGCAAGCTGCGGGTCGGCGCCGCGTCCGGGAGAAATCGGCAGCAGTAGCTGGAATGACGCTTCGCCGGTCGGGCCCACGGGGCCAAAGCCTTGGCCGGCCATGGCGATCGATGAGCTTTTGGTGATGGAAGGCGTGATGATGCTGAGGTCTTGATCGGCCATGATTTCATCCGGTACGCGAGCTGGACGCAGATGCAGTTACGTTATCAAGGCGGGGGTGGGACGTAACCTGTCAAATCTGATAGGGGGGGCGGCGGTTTTATATCAAACAGCTCGGGCAGTTGTGGTTCACGGCCGATACAAAAACGGCCGGTTCACCTTTCGATGACCGGCCGTTTCGGCAGGCGAAGCGCTTACTGCACCTCCACCGCCAGGCTCTCACTGATCTTCTGCTGCCAGATCGCAGGACCGGTGATGTGTACTGACTCGCCCTTGCTGTCGACCGCAACGGTCACAGGCATGTCTTTGACGTCGAACTCGTAGATCGCTTCCATGCCCAGTTCGGCGAAAGCTACCACGCGGGATTTCTTGATGGCTTGTGCCACCAGGTAAGCCGCGCCACCAACAGCCATCAGGTAAACGGCTTTGTGGTCCTTGATCGCTTCGATCGCGGTCGGGCCGCGCTCGGATTTGCCGATCATGCCCAACAGGCCGGTTTGCTCGAGGATCTGACGGGTGAACTTGTCCATCCGCGTCGCGGTGGTCGGGCCAGCCGGGCCGACTACTTCTTCACGCACCGGATCGACCGGGCCGACGTAGTAGATGAAGCGACCTTTCAGATCTACTGGCAGGGTTTCACCCTTGTTCAGCATCTCGACCATGCGCTTGTGCGCGGCGTCGCGACCGGTGAGCATCTTGCCGTTGAGCAGGACGGTTTCGCCCGGCTTCCAGCTCTGCACTTCTTCAGGCGTCAGGGTATCGAGGTTGACGCGACGGGCTGATGGGCCGGCTTCCCAGACGATTTCCGGGTAGGCGTCCAGTGGTGGCGCTTCCAGCGAGGCCGGGCCGGAACCGTCGAGCACGAAGTGCGCGTGACGGGTGGCGGCGCAGTTCGGGATCATGCACACCGGCAACGAAGCGGCGTGGGTCGGGTAATCCATGATCTTCACGTCGAGCACGGTGGTCAGGCCACCCAGGCCTTGGGCGCCTATGCCCAGTTGGTTGACCTTCTCGAACAGCTCCAGGCGCATCTCTTCGATACGGTTGGACGGGCCGCGCTTCTTCAGCTCGTGAATGTCGATGGACTCCATCAACACTTCCTTGGCCATGACAGCGGCTTTCTCGGCGGTGCCGCCGATGCCGATGCCGAGCATGCCCGGTGGGCACCAGCCGGCGCCCATGGTCGGAACGGTCTTCAGTACCCAGTCGACGATCGAGTCGGACGGGTTGAGCATGGCCATTTTCGACTTGTTCTCGGAACCGCCGCCCTTGGCCGCCACGTCCACTTCTACGGTGTTACCCGGAACGATGGAGTAGTGAATAACGGCCGGGGTGTTGTCCTTGGTGTTTTTACGAGCGCCCGCCGGGTCGGCGAGGATCGAGGCACGCAGGACGTTTTCCGGCAGGTTGTAAGCCCGGCGCACGCCTTCGTTGATCATGTCGTCCAGGCCCATGGTGGCGCCATCCCAACGAACGTCCATGCCCACACGCACGAACACGGTAACGATACCGGTGTCCTGGCAGATCGGGCGGTGGCCGGTGGCGCACATGCGCGAGTTGATCAGGATCTGCGCCATGGAATCGCGGGCTGCCGGCGATTCTTCACGCAGGTAGGCCTCGTGCATCGCCTGGATGAAATCCACGGGGTGGTAGTAGGAAATGAATTGCAGGGCGTCGGCAACGCTCTGAATCAGGTCGTCTTGCTTGATCACGGTCATGAGTCGCGCTCCTCTAAAAGACGGGAACATTCAATAAGGTGCTTGCAGCTTGGGTGCATCGGTCGGTTGCAAGCACCTTTCAAGGCACGCCGGGCATGCTGGCGCGACGCTAAAAAGGCGCGGCAGTATACCGCGCCTCGATGGCGGGCACATCCGTTGACAGTCAAACGTTGGTCGCATACCGCCCACATATGAAAGGCCGTTGTGGCGAGGGAGCTTGCTCCCGTCCGGCTGCGAAGCAGTCGTGATGGATTTATCGCAGTTCAACTGAAAGAAGGCAGAGGAAGGCATAGGGCCGCTTCGCAGCCCAGCGGGAGCAAGCTCCCTCGCCACAGGGTTATCTTGAACTCGGGTCATGGCTTTGACGCCAGTTTTCTGCCCCGAAAATTGAATGGTCATTTATCAGACACGCCACTAAAGTGGCATCCGGCCTGTAGAGTAGGACACTCAATCAGCCTCCTTTCCCACGGTGAATCAACGATTGACCCATAACGCCATCCAGCGGCTTTTGCTCAAACGCTTTGCCCTCGCAGCTGGCACCTACGCCCTGGCTTTGCTGCTGCTGTGGCTGGCGTTTTTCACCGGTCACTACCAAGAGTCCATCACCGGTATGGCGATCGGCAGCGCGTTGGTGGTGCTCAGCCAGGCGGTGTTGTTCGCGGTGTTCTCCAGCGGCTGCAACCTGCGCTTTTCCGATCCAAGCCTGACCGAAGTGCAAATACTACTGGGGCTGGGTTGGCAAACCTGGCTGATCGCCCATCTGGACGAAGCGCGCGGCGTGTTTTTGCTGTTGTACCTGCTGATCCTGCTGTTCGGGTTGTTTCATCTTTCGCGCGCGGCTTTCGCCCGTTGCGCGTTTCTGGTGTTTTTCAGTTTCAGCGCCATCACCTTGTGGGAGGGCTACCACTTTCAGCTACCCGACCCGACGCTGGCACTGTTGCAGGTGTGCGTGCTGTTTGTGGTGCTCGCATGGCTGGTGCTTTACGCCCGTTACGTGCGGATGTCGCGCCAGCGTATGCGTCAGCGGCGGTTTGCCTTGCAGGCGCATCAGGACACCCTGCGCGGAATGATGCGCCAGCTCGAAGGCCTGGTGGCGACCGACGAACTCACCGGGCTGTTCAACCGCCGTCATTTCCTGCGCCTGGCCTCTCGCGAGTTGAACGCCATGGAAGCCGACGTGGTGCATGGCCTGGCGTTGATCGACCTCGATCACTTCAAGCGCATCAACGATGTTCACGGCCATGCCGCCGGCGATCAGGTGTTGCAAGCGTTCGCCGGGGTGGCCACTGCCTGCCTGCGCGATGGCGATATTCTGGCCCGCTATGGCGGCGAAGAGTTCGTGGTGCTGTTGCCCGATTGCGACGCCGAGCGCCTGACGGCATGTTGCGAGCGATTGCGCATTGCTTTCATGGATGTCGAGTTGGTCGGCCTGGATGTGCGTCACCTCAGCCTGTCGGCGGGCATGACGTTGTTGGCGCTTGGCGACGATCTGGATGATGCCTTGCACCGCGCCGATCAGGCGCTGTATCGCGCCAAGCGTGACGGCCGTAACCGTTGCGCGGCGGCCTGGGAGAATGTCGATGCCTGAGTTACGGGTCGGCGAACGCCAATGGACAGTGGCGGCGGGGAGCAACCTGCTCGATGCCTTGAATCAGAACGGCGTATCGGTGCCTTATAGCTGCCGGGCGGGCAGTTGCCATGCGTGCCTGGTCAAATGTGTCGAGGGCTTGCCCAGCGACAGTCGTCCCGATGCCTTGAGCCATGAGCAGCGTCAGCAAGGGTGGCGGCTGGCCTGTCAGTGTCAGGTGGTCGATGATCTGCAAGTCGAAACCTTTGACCCGCTGCGTGATGGGCTTGCCGCTCAGGTGGCCGCCAGCGATTGGCTGAGCCCCAGCGTCTTGCGTTTACGCCTGACCAGTGAGCGACCGTTGCGCTATCAGGCGGGGCAGCATCTGGTGTTGTGGGCGGGCCAGGTGGCGCGGCCGTATTCCCTGGCCAGTCTGCCGGAAGAAGACCGCTTCCTGGAGTTCCACCTCGATTGCCGCCAACCGGGGGAATTCAGTGATGCGGCACGCCAGTTGAAAATTGGCGATCCGATCCGCCTCGGCGAGTTGCGCGGCGGGGCGCTGCATTACGACCCGGACTGGCACACCCGACCGCTGTGGTTGTTGGCGGCCGGCACCGGTCTGGGGCCGTTGTTCGGTATTTTGCGCGAAGCGTTGCGTCAGGATCACCAAGGCGCCATCCGTGTCATTCATCTGGCCCATGATGTGGGTGAGCATTATCTGGCCAAACCCCTGCAAGCCATGGCCGACGGCCGGGAAAACCTGACGGTCGAGCTATGGACCGCGGCCGAGTTGCCCGCGGCTTTGGCGCAACTGCGCCTTGTTTCGCGGCAAACCCTGGCCTTAGTCTGCGGGGCGCCCGACAGCGTCGACGCCTTTGCCCGGCGCTTGTACCTGGCCGGTTTGCCGCGCAATCAACTGCTGGCGGATGTCTTTCTACCCCGTGGTTGAGCGCTGATTTTTGTGGCGAGCGAGCTTGCTCGCGCTGGGCTGCGCAGCGGCCCCAAATGTTTGTGAGCGCTGCGCACTCAAGCGCGAGCAAGCTCCCTCACCACAGTTGATCCTCCCAGATCAGGACTCACCATGCCCGATACCATCCGATTTGAACGCGAGCGCGGTTTGCTGACCCTGCGCCTCAACCGCCCCGAGAAGAAAAACGCCCTGACCTGCGCCATGTACAGCCAACTGGCGGAGGGTTTGCGACTTGCCGACAGCGATCCCGACATCAACGCCGTGCTGATCACCGGTGGCGCTGAGTGTTTCACCGCCGGCAACGACATCTTTGATTTCCTTCAGCAACCCCCGAATAACCTCGACAGCCCGGTGTTCCACTTCATGCTCAATTTGCTGGAGTGCCGTAAACCGGTGATCGCCGCTGTGGCCGGTGCGGCGGTGGGGATCGGCACCACGATGCTGCTGCATTGCGATCTGGTTTACGTCAGCACCGACGCCCGGTTGCGCATGCCGTTCGTCAATCTTGGGTTATGCCCTGAGTTCGGTTCCAGCCTGATCCTGCCGCGCTTGCTCGGGCAGGCCAAAGCGGCGGAGTTGTTGCTGCTGGGTGAGGGTTTCAGTGGTGAGCAGGCGGCGGCGTGGGGGATAGCGACTGAGGCTTTAGGCAGTGGCGAGGCGGCATTGGCCAAGGGGCGGGAGATGGCGTTGCGTTTTGACGAACTGCCGCCGGAAGCGGTGCGCATCAGCAAGCAATTGATGAAAGCGCCGGATCGGGAACAGTTGCGCAAGGTGATAGAGGAAGAGGGGGCATTATTCACCCAGCGGCTGCGTTCGCCGGAAGCGATGACGGCGTTGTCAGGGTTTCTCAACAGGCATTAAATCCGCGATGGCCGGGCGGGCTCTTTCGCGGGCAAGCCCGCTCCCACAGGATTTGTGTTGAAATTCGATTTTGTGGACACCTGCAATCCTTGTGGGAGCGGGCTTGCCCGCGATGAGGCCGGCTCAGACAACACATTTTCAGGATCAAAAACCAAAAAGCCCCGCCATTCACATGGCGGGGCTTTTGTTTTTCAGCGAGCGATCACTCAGACCATCGGGTCGCCAACGTGCAGGATTTTCATCCCGTTGGTGCCGCCGGTGGTGTGGTAGCTGTCGCCCTTGGTCAGGATGACCCAGTCGCCTTTCTGCACGACGCCGCGTTTGAGCAACTCGTCGATCGCAGCCTGGCTGACTTGCTCGGCCGGCAAGGAAGCCGGGTCGAACGGTACGGTGTAGACGCCACGGAACATGGCCGCGCGGGCTTGGGCTTCGCGGTGCGGGGTGAACGCGTAGATCGGCACCGAAGAGCGGATGCGCGACATGATCAACGGCGTGTAGCCACTTTCGGTCAAGGCGATGATCGCCTTCACGCCCGGGAAGTGGTTGGCGGTGTACATCGTGGCCAGGGCGATGCTTTCGTCGCAACGTTCGAACGTCTTGCCGATGCGGTGGCTGGAGGTCTTGCTGGTCGGGTGCTTTTCAGCGCCGACGCAGATGCGCGCCATGGCTTGCACCGCTTCCAGCGGGTAAAGACCTGCGGCACTTTCCGCCGACAACATCACGGCGTCGGTGTAGTCGAGTACGGCGTTGGCTACGTCGGACACTTCGGCGCGGGTCGGCATCGGATTCTGGATCATCGACTCCATCATCTGGGTCGCGACGATCACGGCCTTGTTGTGGCGGCGTGCGTGCAGAATGATTTTCTTCTGAATGCCCACCAGCTCGGCGTCGCCGATTTCCACACCCAGGTCACCACGGGCCACCATCACCGCGTCGGAGGCTTTGATCAGGCCGTCGAGGGTTTCGTCGTCGGCTACGGCTTCAGCGCGTTCGATCTTCGCCACCAGCCAGGCAGTACCGCCGGCTTCGTCGCGCAGTTGACGGGCGTATTCCATGTCGGCGGCGTCACGCGGGAAGGACACCGCGAGGTAGTCGACTTCCATTTCCGCAGCGAGCTTGATGTCGGCCTTGTCTTTCTCGGTCAGGGCCGGTGCGGTCAGGCCGCCACCGCGACGGTTGATGCCTTTGTGGTCCGACAGCGGGCCGCCGATGGTCACGGTGCAATGCAGTTCGGTTGCGGTGGCGGTATCGACGCGCATGACCACGCGGCCGTCGTCGAGCAGCAGCTCGTCGCCCACGCCACAGTCTTTCACCAGGTCCGGGTAGTCGATGCCGACCACTTGCTGGTTGCCTTCGGTCAACGGATGGCTGGTGGAGAAGGTGAATTGATCACCGATCTTCAGCTCGATCTTCTTGTTGGCGAATTTGGCGATACGGATTTTCGGGCCTTGCAGGTCACCCAGCAGGGCGACGAAGCGGCCGTGCTTGGCAGCGAGGTCACGCACCAGCTTCGCGCGAGCCTTGTGCTCGTCGGGGGTGCCGTGGGAGAAGTTCAGACGGGCGACGTCCAGGCCAGCCAGAATCAACTGTTCGAGAACTTCCGGCGAGTTACTGGCCGGGCCAAGGGTAGCGACGATTTTGGTACGACGGACGGACATGCAAAGACTCCTGAGTTCAAGCGCTAGCAGAGGCTACTATGGTCTTTGGGTGTAGTCATTGTTCGTATGCACTACTTATTGCTTTCTTTATTGAACCCCCAACAACTTTGCTGCAAGCCATCCTGAAGATTTCCGCCAAGGGGTCGATATAGAGCGCAAGACAGGAGATCCCCCCATGCGATTCGTGCTCATTGCCGTCCTTGCCCTCAGTGTTGTGGGCTGCACCCGTTGGTCGATGAACCATCATTTGAATAATGCCTACAGCGCCTATGACCGTGGCAACTGCGAGCAAGTGATGCTCGAGCTGTCCAAGGTCGAACGCGCAAGCCAGGCGCGGCCTTATGTGTGGCCGGAAGTCTCGATGATGCGCGGCCAGTGCCTGGAGCGGCAAAAGCTGTTCATTGATGCAGCACAGACTTACCAGTTCATCATCGCCTCGTACCCGCAAAGCGAGTACGCCTACCGCGCCCGTGCCCGCCTGGAAACGTTGCAGAGCCTGGGGCATTACCCGACCCGCAGTGCGGCAGCAGTAGTGCGCCCAACCCGGTTCTGATTGAAGGATATTCAAAGGCTGGCTGACCGGCGGCGGTGAGCTATAGTCGAATAGATCGGTTTAGAGCCTTGTTTCTAATTCGAGGTAACACCTGTGATCGGCAGCAGTAAGCGACAGCGGTTGGATGGACTGTCGCACCAGGATCGGGGAGAGCGCGGCTTATGCCTATCAAGCAATAGAGCAGGCCCCGTTCCGAAGCATTAGTGCGGCCCTGCTTAAGGGTCTTGCGTAGCGAAATCAGCATGTTCACTGACCGCCGGATCGAGCGGCATCAACTGCCGTATTTTCTCAAAGTGTTCAACAGCGTCACCGACAAGCCCATTGGCTTTTTGGGCAATCTATCCGAGGACGGGCTGATGTTGATCAGCCAGTTGCCGATCATGGTGGGCGCCGACTTTAATCTGCGCCTGAAAATCCCTACGGATGGACATTGTCAGCAGGTGATCGACCTCAATGCCTGCTGCCTGTGGTGCCACGAGGACGCAACCCCTCACCACTATGACGCCGGGTTCAGCCTGCAACGGGCACCGCCTGAATATGGGCAACTGGTCGAGGCGCTGAAGCAGTACTTCAGTTTTCAGCCGTTGCCTGCCTCGGCCTGAAGGTTGCGGCGCGTTCATTATCGCCATCGCGGGCAAGCCCGCTCCCACAGTTTCAGTGGTGTTCACCTATTGTGTGTTCACCGAAGATCCCTGTGGGAGCGGGCTTGCCCGCGATGGCGTCAGACCAGACGGCCAATACTTAAAGGCTAGGCCGGCTTAATCGCCCGCTCGATATCCAGCGACCGCTCCGCCAGCATCAACCCCATCTCACTCATCTGATAAATCGCCATCGCCAGATGCCGCTGTTTGTCGTCCAGGCTTTCTGCCAGGTCGAGCAGCAAAATGCTCACCGAAGAAAAGGTTTCATAGGTCTGGATGACGAGGGCTTCGGGGTTTGCATCAGCTACGACGGTGAACATTTTCATGGCACGGTCCTGGGATGAGCGCAGCGGTTCGATGTCGGGTTTGAGGTAGTGGTCGAGGGCCTTTTCGGCGGCGGCGTGAAGCTTTTTTGAATCGAGGGAGGCGTAGGGGGAAACCGGGTCGGTTTCTGGGGGATTTGGAGTTGCTTTGAACATAAACGTAAATCCTCTAATGGGGCTGCCACCGTCTCGCGACTAAACGAGGGGTGGCGGCTGTACGCAGGTTAGTCGACCGGGAGGATCACGAAAAAACCGGCGCGCCCGAGGGCGCCCTGCGCACAGCCACCATCAAGTGCGGGGATAGGGATTACCCGACTGGATGACGCTTATGCACCTTTCGCAATACCTACCCGGGCGACTAAACCCGGCCGCTGATTGGCAGCGACGTGGATCAAGTTACGGGGCAAGGCCAAGGTGCACAAGCCGGCGGATTCTGAGGGATCTGTAGGCAAAGGCGCAAGACGTTGTAGTTTGCGGCCGGTGTCGATGTAGTGCCGATAAAAGCCATCCGAGGGGGCGGCTGAAGGCGCTGTTGTCACCCATTGGTTATTCGAATTCCCAAGGGTTGTGTGGTTTTTTATTTCTTATGCCTATCAATAACTGTCATTTCTATCAGTAGGCATGCCGGTGCTGTTTGGTTACGTTGTTATCAACTACGTGCCCTAGGTTTTCAGGTGCGTTTCACGAGCCGAAGAGCCTTACGTGTATAGGTGCGAAAATGGAAGATAAAGCCGTTGATGCAGTTATCAGTGAGTCGGAGCAAGCGCAAGAAAGCCCCCCGGAGCAAATCGATGCAGATATGGATTTGCATGACGAAGTTTTCTGGGCAGATGGTGTTACCGCTACGATAACTGCAATAGGTGGAATAGGCAGTGGGCTGAATAGATTTGCCGCGGTCATGGAGTTTAAATACCGAAATTATGGTGGTTCACTCTTCGTTCGCACAACGAGATATAAAATGACTCAGCCGCCCGGGTATGATCATAAGTACAGAGCGAACATAAATTTTAAGATTGGAATGAAAGGTTCCTATAGGCAAGTGAACTCACCGGATGCATTGTCGCAAGACCGTCAATGGCATACATATGAGAAAGAACTGAGTCTTTCGTGGCAAAGCGGTTATCCGATAGAGATTGCTATCCAATGTGATTTCGATGGCCCGGATGGCGGTGAACCGTTCTGGACGACAAAAAATTATGAGGCAGCCACACCGAATATTACTTTTCCAACAAATTATTTGAACATTGCCGGCTATCCCCTGCGCGTCAGCGGAACAAATAATTTTGCAGTCCCGATAACGGTGAAGTTATGGAGAGGGGGAGACTCGCTGCACGACAGCGTCGCTGCGAGAATCGTTGGAAGTACGTGGACGGCGGATTTTACTGATGGTTTTGTCCCCGGCACTTATCGAGTGACAGCGGAACAACATAGTCTATCTGGAATTTGGGTGTCTCTATTACCTTTGGTTCCACAAGTTAGTTCGCCGGTTTCAAACTCGGTAATCGCTGTGCAGCCAATCACAGTGACTGGCCGCGGTTATCCAGGTGCAGTTGTTGATCTGGTGTATCCTGGCGGTCAACCGTTGAAGGTGGGTATACAAGTGCCTCCAAGTGGAGTCTGGACAACGACCCTGGATACTTTGCCCTGGAATAACGAACTTTCTTTCCATACCATCCAGCGCATCAACGGCATGGATTCTGCCTATCTGGATCCACCCCATAAACTCCGCCTCCTGGGCTCACCGCCCCTCACCACCCATTCCGCCAACCAAAAGGTGGAGCAGAAAATTACCGTTGGTGGGTTGCTGACCGGCCCCTTCAAGAGCGGGACGATCAATGTCTATAGGGATGCCACAAGCACTCGGCTGGGTACCGGGAATGTTCTTTCTACGGGGGGGTGGTCGGCTTCTATTACTTTGACCCCGGGGCCCTACACGGTGACGACGAGTCATGTCTATTCGTCGGTGACGTCATTACGCAGCGCTCCCCTCCGGTTGCGGGTGCGGCCATCCAAACCCACGATTACATCCGCGCTCAATGGGGAAACTGTCAGGCTATCGGGTACGGGGTATAACGGTGCCGATGTCCTAATGCACGTCCATCAAGCTCACAGCGCTGCCCATTACTTTGATGTACCGGTCAACTCAGGCACGTGGGCGAAGGAAATTCCCGGAGAATTTGTACCCGGCAATTACCAGTTCTCGGGTAAACAGAGTGTTTCCGACGGGGGGAGCGGGCGTATTCTCAACTCCGTTTGGGCTGACAATTTGACGGTCAACGTCCCGACACCTGCCCCGACCGGGGTAACCGCCACCGTCAACGGGCAGCGGGCAACCTTCAGAGGCCGAGGGCGCCAGTGGGGAACGAATGCGGTCAAAATCGGTATTTACAACAACGGCATTGCCCTGCCCGGCGTACCACAGGCGAATGTTCTGCCAAACCTCAACTGGGAAACCACGGCAAACGCCGACCTTGCCCCGGGCAATTACACCGCGCTGACGGCCCGGCAATGGGTGAACAATCAGTGGTCTGGCAACAGTGCCAGCTTTTCGATGATCGTGAGTTCGCCTCCCCCCATATTTACCGAACCTCCCCTGACCCCCCCCAGCGGACAACGCCCGCGGATTTCCGGCACTGCCTGGCCCGGGTCCACGATCATCTTGAAGGTCCCGGGCAAGCCCGACGTGCCATTGACGGCAACAGGAGGTTCGTTTGTCCGGAACGCCAGCGAGGACTTGCCACCGGGTACGTGCACCATTACGGCAACGGCGGCATTCGGGGGGCAGACGTCTCCGGTCGCGAGCCGGACATTCACGGTCAAAACACCGAAGCCGGAAATCACCACTGCCGCCAATGCCGAGGTCGATCTTTCTCCGGTCCTTGAGGGCAAAGGTTTCAAAGGGTGTTGGGTGGTTATTTATTCAAACGTCACTCACCAGCCATTGGGGGCTGGGCCGGTGGGGCAGGACAATAAATGGAAGGTGACACTGATTGAGCAGGTTCCGGCCAATTTGACCGTCTATGCCATACAGCAAGAGTCTCAAAGCAGTAACAATATTTCCGATCGAACCGAAGTGCAGACAGTGAAGGTGCGCGTGCCAAAGCCTGGGATCACGGTGCCTGCACAAAACGGCAAGCCGGCGCGTGGGGCGCTGTTTTCCGGCACGGGGCAGTATCCCGGAACTGTCGAGTTGTCGATCAAAGGGCAGGGCCAGCCCTTTCTCAAAGACATTGAAGTGAAAGCAAATGGCACCTGGGAGGCAAAGGTGACGTTGCCGGCGGGCGGCCCCGTCACTCTGGAGGCGAGGCAGCGGCAAAGAACCTACGCCAGTGACCCATTCGAACGAGTCGTCACTGTGGTGCCGGCGGTGCCGGTGGTCGATACACCGCGAAACGGAGCAGCGCTGGGCGCCTTGTTGCGCATTTCCGGGTTCGGTTATCCGGGGGACACTATCGGTATCTATAGACGTAATCGTTATCTCCATTTGGGTAACACTACTGTATCGGCCGCAGGTACATGGTCGGCGAGAGTCGCTCACAACATGATTGCCGGTGATGGAATCAGTGTGCTTGCTTCAGCCGGTGCAGGACTGGATTCGAACCTTTCGCCCATCTTCAATTTTCTTTTGCTCAAACCCGCCCCGAAAATCACCGAACCCCTGGCGGGCGACTGGGTGGGGATACATCCGCTTTTCAGTGGCCTGGCCACGCCCGGGGCGAGCATCGACGTTGCCTCATGGTTCAACACCGACGACGTGCTGGCCCCAGCGACGATAGCGGATGCCCATGGTCGTTGGGCGGTGACGGGCAACAAGGATTTGCGTGAAGGCGCTATGCGAGTGGTGGTGCGCCAAACGGTGGACGGTACGCCTTCGGAGTGGTTTGAGAGCGGTCGCTTCATGGTCGAACGCAAGACCGCCGAATTTGAGGCGCCCGCTGTACATTACCCGCTCCTGGGCCAGGAGGTCGGGCGGCGGCCGATGTTCTCCGGTACGGGGGAGCCGGGTGCCGAGGTGCTCATTGTCAAACAGAATGCAATGTCCACCGAGTTGGGCAGGACGCGGGTTGATCGCAACGGACGATGGGCGCTGCGTTCGCAGATCGAGTTACCGGTGGCGATTACACCCTACGTCTATTCGGTACGGCAGTCCCGTGATGGCGCCATCTCGAAGTGGTTGTTGCCCCACCGCAGTCTTGTCGTGACACAGGTTGCAGCCGGCTTCGAAAAACCGGTAATCGACATACCTGTGGATGATGCCACTCAAGTACTGGAGCGCTATCCGCTGTTCGCCGGCAGGGGAGTGCCAGGGGCGGAGCTCAAGGTCTATCAGGAGGACGAAGGCACTGTGCTTGCCATCACCCGCGTGGATGCCGAAGGCAACTGGTCGGTTCGCAATCAGTTCAGTCTTAGTCAGCGGGTGCGCCGGATATCGACCCAGCAGAATATGGACGGTCAACTCTCGGCATGGTCGTCTACTGTCAGCTTCAACGTAGCAGGGAAGTTGGACAAACCCGTATTCACCTATCCGTCCCAGAACGCGCACGTTTCGCCTCATGCGGTGATTCGTGGTACGGCGTTGCCGAGGGGCGAAGTGCGGCTGTACCAGTCGGGGAATCCGGACAAGGTGTGGGGCCGTGGTGTTGTCGATGGACAAGGGCAGTGGGTGATTGTGACCGAAGCCTTGCCGCTGGGGGATTTCAAAATGGTCGGGCGGGTGCACGCGGGGGCTGATTTCTCGCTATGGACGACTGTGCTTGAGCTGAGAGTGATCGAGGGCGGTTGACCGCTCGTTGTGCCTTCGAATGGCCCTCTTGTGAGGGCCATTTTTTTTGCTGCTTACACGTGCAACAGATTCCGACCAGCGGTCATAAAACCTGTCAGATATGACAGTAGCCCTGTTTCTACAACTAGCGCTAAATCGACGTGACGCCAGCAACCGACAACTCACTTGACGGCCGATGGCACGGTTTTTTGCTGAGGGGGAGCTACCGCAATGAATGCGTCTTACAACCGTCCGGTTCATCAGTTGGTCAAGGCTGTGCTCAAAGAAAGGAACGACGCGCCCCTGCTTTTCGATGAGTACATTGCGCAGTATCCCAGCGTATTCGACTTGATAAAACAGGGCCCGGATGGTTTGCAGAAACTGGGTCTGAGTCGCAAGGAGTCCCATTCGCTGATTGCCCGTGGCAATGCCCTGGCGTTGTACGTGGCCAGGCTGTTTCGCGAGCAAAGCCTGCGCGCACTGCCGGCGCCAGACGATGAACAGGCATTGGTGCCATTGCCCACGTACAAGGAGCAATTCCAGCCGGATATCGACGCCGCAGCCCCGCCGGGCAGCCCCGAGCACAGTGCTTCGACCACCGCCTATATGGCGGCCCTGCGCGAATGGGTCAGGGACAACATCGTGCCGCACGGCGAGCCGCAACAAACCATCCCACTGGATGAACGTCGCCCCGATGTGGATGAATTGCTGATCGACGAAATGGCGATCAACCGCGTGCAGTCACGACTGGAGATCGTCGACTCGGTACTTGAAGCGCATATCCTGGCCCTGGCCCAGCCCAATGTCGAGTTGCCGAGCGTCAAGGCGTACCTGCGCACGATCCGTTTCCATAACGGCCTGCCCTACGATCATGACTGGGAAAGTATTTCCCATGTCGTCGGTACGGCCCTCAAAGGCGGGGCGTTGGGGGACATCATTCGCCGGGTCGACCTGGACTATCCATATTTCAAGAACCCGGGCGCCCGAGGATCACGTGACGACGTGGCCATGCAACTGAGTGGCAGGATCGGGCCGTTGCAGTTGTCGTTGCTGCTGGAAGACCCGTATTTTCCTTTGAACGCGACAATGGCCGAGGCATCGCTGTACAGGGTCGATCCACTGACTCGGAGGGTCGATCCGGATCCGCAAAAGTCTGCGGCCAACTTCTACCTCGACAACTTTGGCAGCCTGGCAATTGCCCTCCCAAGTTTGCGCCAGCTGTGGATTTTTAAAGATGCAACGCGCCTTGATCAGCGTCAGGTCGATTGCCTGCTAGGTCGTGGTGCCTTTACGCCAAAACTCTCGGCCAACGCCCCTGTGTTGGGTAACCCGGACGTGCCGTTAACCGGGGTGGTGGCGGGTGCCTCGTATATCCATGGGGGGCAAGGTCCTGCGATCGAGCTGGTGAAAGACGGTGTGCCGGATCAGTTCCGTTTGCATAACGTAGGAGAAGCTCCTCTTGCGGCCTTGGAGCACCGCATGGACCGCGTCAACCGCAAGTGCCGTCTGGATCGCATGCTGCAACTGCCTGGCCATCATGTCGATCAACTGCTCATGGCCGCGATGCATGCCGAGCGTCGCGGCACCGGTGAGCCGTCGATCTGGATCCGCCC
Organism: Pseudomonas wuhanensis; assembly: GCF_030687395.1. GTDB lineage: Bacteria > Pseudomonadota > Gammaproteobacteria > Pseudomonadales > Pseudomonadaceae > Aquipseudomonas > Aquipseudomonas wuhanensis. Next base: position 1,510,941 of record NZ_CP117430.1, read on the forward strand.
CAATACCCTGCGTTGCCTGGGGCTGTTCAAGGAGCTGAATAGCGTCTATGGCTGCAAGGCCGAAGAATTCGCGGCACTCATCGACGTTCTGTCGGTGTACGGCCAGGATGGACAACTGTCGCACTTTGACCGTGTGTACAACCGGGATGCGGTGTATGAGGAACCGTTGCGTATCGATGACGTCGAGTTTGCGATCGTGCCGCGCACGCAAGCCGAGCAGGAGACGGTGCATCAGATTTGCAGCGCGCTGGAAATCAATTTCGAAACCTACCGGTACCTGGCCACGGTGATCGCCGAGGCTTATGGTCTCAAGACCCATTTGAGGCGCAGCCTGGAGATTCTCTCCAGTTTCTGGCGCCTGGTGTTTCTGGGCCGGTTGTTCGGTCTGACCCCGATTGAATCGACGGCCCTGTTGCAAACCCTGAGCGAAGGGGAAGGCCTGGTGGCACGCCTGGCGGGCGAGCCGACGGTGTCCAGTTACGGTGCGGCGGACGGTGCGGATGCACTGAGTGCCATACGCGGGTTAATGACCTGTGCCAACTGGTGCCGGGAATACGACTTGCCGCCACTGTGGTTGGTGCAAAACGTCAACCCGGTTTATGTGCCGACGGTCTGGACCGAGTCCCAGGAGCAATTGCTGCGGCAATTGCGCAGCCAGGTGCAGGCAGTGCGGGTGGACGAGGCCACGCTGCTGGAGGAGGGCGCGCCGCTACGTGATGATAAGCAGCAGCTCATAAAGTGGCTGACTGTGCTGGAACCGCTGGTGGACGACAACGGATTGGTGAAGGGGAGTGCCGAGGAAACACAGGCCCAGTATCTGGAACACGCCACTACCGTGATCAAGGATGTCGTGAGGACGATCTATCCGCAGGAAGAGGACGCCAGGCGCGAGCCCCTGGAAACACTCATCCGCACAATCGTGCTGCGCTGCCGGGACGAGCAGCGGGTAGTGGTGGAAGAGGGCATTTCTGTCTATTTGAAGCTTGATTCATTGCTGGCGACGCAGGTGTTGTCCTGGGCCCAGGGGCACCCTTATGACTTTTTGAAAGAGGCCGTGTCGTTGCAACCCGCTGATACACCACGGGTGCAGCAGGTGCTGGAGAAGCCGGATTCGTTCCTGCAAATGCTTACCGAGCTGGAGCGGCGCGGCCGGATTGCCGACAAGCTGGAGTTGAGCCCGCAGATGCTCGCCACTCTCCTGATGGGCGAGCAGTATCAATGGTTCAGTCTCGAGAGTCCTTACGAGATTTCGATCCGGGCGGTGTACTACCTGGCGTTCTACCGTCGCGTGATTTCCCGGGCCCGGCAGCCTGAGGAAAAAATCCTCGACTACCTGAGTCAGGTCAACCAGTTGCCCGACGACATGAGTGAGGACGGCCTGCGTCTGGTTCGCGATGCCGCCGCCGACAAGCTGGCGACTTATTTCGGCTGCGGGATCCGGCATGTGCTCGAGTGCGCCGAACACATCAATCACGAGATCGAAGGCAGTGACAATCCAGCCTGGCCCATTCTGCGCAATCTGGCGCACCTTGATTTGCTGGACCGCACACTGGAGCTGGCCCGGCACGGGATGGACATCACTGCCGCGCTCAGCCTGGGCGCGTTGTTCCCGCTGGATCCGGAGCCGCTTTACGCCAGCGCTGCACAAAACGCTCTGGAAAGCCTGTCCCGGTTCAATGCCATGACTGCTCAACAGGATTCGGCGGAAGTCGGCCAGAGTTTTACTACCCGTTGTGTGGTGGACAACCCGACTCTGATTGCGAACCTGCCACAGGAAGTCGCGGAGTTTGAAATCACGCTCCTCGACTTTTACGGCGAGCCACTCAAAGGGGTCGATCTTCACGTCGGTACAGACCTTGGGGCGGTGCTCACGCCTGTGATCAGGACGGATGACAAGGGGCGCGCCTGGGCGCAGTTGCAGGCCGGGGCAAGGATGGGAACCGCCCATGTTTACTACAGTGTGCCGCTTTACGAGCCGGTTTATGCCCCATCGGTGATGATCGATTGCGATGAGGCGACCCTGAAGTTCAACTCCGAGTTGAGCGGATTGCCGCCCAAAGATCCGGTGCTGGCAGGCCGTCTGTGGGAACAAGAGATGTACGCCGTGCTGATCGACGATTACGGCAACAAGGGCGCTCACCGTCAGGTGGCCTGGTCCACGACGCTGGGTGAAATTCGTCCCAGCCAAACGTTCACCGACAAGGATGGCCTGAGCCGTGTATGGATCTCCAGCCTGAGTCCGGGTAATGCCACCCTCACAGTCAGGAACATGGAGGGCAGTCACAGTCTCACGTTCAGTCGTCCCATCGTGTTTGCAGACAAACCGCGGATTTTCGACACGCCTTCAATCACCACGGTGGCGATGGTCGGTCATGCCTTGCCGGTGCGCTGTCGGGTCGTCGGACTGGATGATGCGCCCGTAGAAGGCCAGAAGGTGATGTGGTGGACCAGTGAAGAACCGGCAAAAATCGAGCGACTCAGCGACGCCGACGGGTTCTCCGATTTTTCCGTGGCCAATCCGCAGAGGGGCGATTTGACAGTCTTCGCACAGCTGGGCAGTGATCCCGTTGTCGAGTTCAAGGTGTGGGTGGCCAGTGATGCGGTGATCCAGAACTACTCGGAGGTCATTCGCTTCCCGGTGGCCGGGGCTTTTCGGCCGACTTTGTTGTGGGTGGATGTGAAGGAATCGAGCGACGCGCAGGCGAAGCCGGTGGGCAATTATCCGGTGAGGTGGAAGGTCAATTCGAATCCCCCCGTGGAAATCATCATGGCGACCGATGCTCAAGGGCGATCAGTGTACCCGTTCAAGTCGGCGACGGCGGGTGACTTCGTTGTGACCGCCGATTTGGCGCTCCACCCAACGCACCAGCGACAATTCGATCTGACAGTGATTGAAGCCTTTGGATGGAAAGTCGAGCTGATCACCATTGAGTCCAGGAGTGAAACAAGCGTGCCGATCACCCCGGGAACAGATGTGCTCACCCTGTTCAGAAATGGCCATTACCGTCTGGAAATCTCACCGGTCGACGCCACGCAGCTCAAGGGCAGCCAGGGGGCGCTGGGATGGAGTTCCGATTACACCACCCAGGCGTTGGGAATGGTGTTCACACCACCGCTGGCCACGCGCTTTGAATTCACCGATGCCCCCTATGAGGTGGAGATCCAGACCGCAAACATCCGCAACGGTCGGTTCCAGTTGAATCTGTTTTGCGATCGTCTGAATGAGGCGCTGGTGCTCGAAGGCACTCTGGACAAGCGCCCTGTCACTCGCCGCTCGGGTGATCACGCAGTGACAGGGAGATAAACAATGGAAACGCTCCAGATCAATGAGCTGACAGAACGCTACACGGCGGCGATGGTGGAAGCCGTGTTGGGGCAGAAACTGTGGTCAGGTGCAGTCACCCTGAGAACCCCCGATGAGTTGAGCGAGTATCTGATGCTCGATACTCAGGACAGCGCCCAACTGGAAGCCACCCGGATTTCCTCGACCGTGCGTTGCTTGCAGCAGCATATCCAGTCGGTCTACAGCGGCATGGAGAAGGGATACGAAAACAGCCATTTTGAAGACGAGGACTTGCAATACTGGTATCGGTTTCTGAGTCACTACAGCACGTGGTCGGCCAATGTGCTGCTTAAGGATCAGGCGGAAAACTACATTATCCCGTCACTTCGCCTGAAAAAAACCACCTTGTTCCGGGCCTTGGAAAACAGCCTGAATCAGATGCGCCTGAGTACCGAGTCGGTGCAAAGAGGATTGATGGAGTACACACAGGCCTTCCAGCGCCTCTGTGATCTTGACGTGCTCAGTGGCTACATCGATGGAGAGAACGTTCAGGATGCCCGCTATTACTTGATCGGACAGGAGCGGACAGCGCCGCTTGCCTACTACTTGCGCAGTGTCAAAGTCGAACTGGACAACCACAGCAAAAAAATCAACCCCGCCGCCTGGGGGGAATGGCAGAAGATTGATATCGCCACCACCGGCGCCGTGGTGGATATCCGCTGTGTGAACTGGCTGGGACTGCCGGTCATGGTCTGGTGTGAATGGCGTGAACGCCAGATCGATAGCAACGGCGTGGTGCAGACACCCTGGTCGCTGGAGATCAAACTTGCCTTCAGCTCCCTGAACGGCCAGTGGTCGGCTCCGCTGTCGTTGCATCAGCGTGACAGTGAGTACGACATTTCCAATGGCCGGTTGACCGTTGTGTCACTGGGCGATGGCGATCCACGGGACGACCGTTTGGCCGTTTGTTATACCAACCGTCACGGCCTGGATGGTCAGACCCCGTTCCATGACATAGAAATTCATGAAACGCGCGATGCGTTGTTCCGCAAGGTACCCGATGACACCGCAACCCTGCTGGCGATGACCTTCGGTCGCTTCGGGAACGCGGCCAGTCTGCAACAAAAGGTGGTGCCTGCGGACTATTCGACAGTCACCATCAGTAGCACCGAGGAAACGCCGGGTCCAATCACGGCGAATTTGTTTCTGGACGCCATCCATACACGCGAACAGGGGACGGACAGCAACTTCTATGAGGTGCTCAGGGTTCGGGGCCGCTGCGATGCGGTGAAAGAAGAAGGGCGGGTGCTCGAACGGTTGTCGATCAGTTGGCGGGCGGTGACGAGCAATGCGTCCTTTGACGTCAGGGTTGTAGACGCCGGCGAACAACAGCTACGGATTACGCTGACCACGCACCAGAAGCCGGTGCAGGATTATGCGGTGGAGCTGCCCAAAGACGCTGCCAGGGAGGTTGTCCATTCATTCGTCGCCAGTGACTTCAAGGAAACATCAATGGGCGACGGTATCTGGGTGGCAGAAGCCGTAGCGGCGTTATCCTCCACTGCGCTCGCGTATTTACTTGGCAGAAGTCGGGACGAAATTATTGCGGGGAGCGGTTTCTCCATCAGCCACCTGGGGAACGCCGTTCTTAACGAACAGAATCAAGTGGTACCCCGTATTCTGTATTTCTCCGTGGCGTTCCAGCTCAAATTTCCGGCGCGGACTGTAGTTGATCCGACGGACTGGTATTCGACTGGCTTTTTGAATGGTCACTATGCAACCCCCTGGCTGACATACCGCCGACAAACCCCATCAATGGGTATCGAAAATTTTCCCATTGAATCACCGATCGACTTTTTTTTCGGTGAGGCGGAGGACAAAACAGGATACGGACGCAACAAGTTCTCGGTCTTGCTGAAGGAACGGCCGCGGTTGTACACGACCCCGTCCATCGATAAGAGCAGCGCCGAGGGGGCGCAGTTTCTGAGCTTCAACAACGCTGATCAGGCGCTCAAGTTCTCACGGGTGAACTCAACGTTCGGCCCCGTGTTGACCAGCCGTGCGGCGGTCTCGGTCGATGCATTGCTGGCCTGGGACACCCAGCATGTCGACGAGCCACCCATGCCCGATGGAAAGATTGAGGAAAACGGGCCATTCGACGGCTGCAACGGTTTGTACTTCTGGGAGTTGTTTTTCCATACACCGGATCTGGTGGGTTCGCGCTTGTCGGCGGAGGGCCGTCACCACGAAGCGCAAGCCTGGTACGAATATGTCTTCAATCCGTTGGCGCGCGAAATCACGCCCCCGGAGAATCCGCAGCCCGGTGATCCGGTGGTCATTGAGGCGCCGGCGTATTGGCGCTGCCGGCCGCTGCAAAACCAGAACATCGAATGCTCGTATGAAAGCGCGGCGCCGTCGGACCCGGATGCGATCGGGTACTGCGCGCCGATTCACTTCAAGATCGCCATTTTTCTGCGTTACTTGGAAAACCTGATCGAATGGGGCGACGCTCTTTATCGTCACCTGGATTACGACAGCATGGTTCACGCAGCGCTCAATTACAGCAGAGCCCTGACGTTGATCGGTGAAGATCCGGTCACTCGAACGGCCAGCACCTGGGAACCCAAGAAGCTAAGCGACGTGCTGACCATGATCAGAGGGCGTGATCCGCTCAAGGCTTTTGAAGCCGGCCTTGAATTCAGCCTGACCGATGTGCCTGCCGCGATGCAGACCACACCGCGTTTCGATCTGTTGGGTTCCGGTGTGTTCCGGCCCGGGATCAACGAACGGCCCAAAGCTTTGTGGACGCTGCTCAACGCGCGATTGAACAACTTGCGCAACAATCGTTCGATCGATGGTCAGCCACTGTCGATTCCACTGTTCAACCGGACGATGGATCCGCTGGAGCTGTTGCGTGCGCAAGCCAACGGCAATCCGGGCACCGCTCGCAATCCGGGTGGTCAGGTGCAGGTGGTGCCCTACAAATGGCAGACCGTGTACAACCTGGCGCTGCAAGGCGTGGAGTTTCTGATCCAGCAGGAGGATCAGCTAAGGTCATGGCTGGAACTGCGTGACCGGGGAGAGCTGGAGGAGCTGCAGCAAAACCACATGATCGAGCTGGCCGACTATGCCCGCTCGATCCACGAGGCGACGATCGCCCAGCTCGAGGCGACGGCTGCGTCATTGAGGCAAAGCGAAAGTATGGTCAAGGCCCGGGCGCAGCATTATGAGCTATTGATTCAGGAAGGGGTTTCAGGGGCGGAATATGGCGTGCTGGAAAAAAACAGGTTGGCCCGATCTGTCGCCGTTGGCGCCGGGATATTGCGGACAACGGGGGCGATGCTGGATTTACTTCCCAATATCTACGGGACGTCCAACGGTGGCATGCGTCCGGCGGCCATCCCTTATGCTTTTGCCGAGGTTGCTCAACTGACGGCGGATCTCATGATGCGCGAAGCCGAGGAGGCCAGCATCATTGAGCAACAACGGCGGCGCAAACAAGAGTGGGAGCTTGCCCGCGATCAATCCAATGCCGAGGCTCGGGTGTTGCGCGAGCAACTGCTGGCGCAGGACCACGCGATCAGCGCCGCCCAGGCCAGCCTGCAACAGACCGAAATAGCCAACACCCAAGCCAGGGCGGTGTACGCGTTCTACAAAAATCGCACGACTGGCCGGGAGTTGAGTAACTGGGTCGTGGGGCAAGTGAAGACCCTTATCTACCAGGTCTACGACGTCGTTGCCGGGCTGTGCCTGTGTGCCGAAACCTGTTGGCAGTATGAAATGGCCGATTACAAGACCCGGTTTGTTCGACCGGATGTCTGGATGGACACTTATCACGGGTTCACCACCGGCCAATCGTTGAAACTGGATCTGCTGAGGATGGCGGCTGCGCGCATCAAGCGCGACGAGCACCGGCTGCAGTTAGTCAAAACGATATCGCTCAAGAGTCTGGACGCGACCCGATGGAGCAGCTTCAAAAGCTCGGGAAAACTGGACATCAAGCTCAACGAAAAACTCTTCAATGAAGACTATCCGGGGCATTACTGCCGTCAGGCCAAGGCATTGTCACTGACCTTTCCCGGTCTGTTGGGACCGTACCAGAATATCTGCGGCACGCTGGTGCAAATCAGCAGTTCTACGCTGCTTGAACCGGATCTTGAGGCTGTCAAATACCTGCACACGTCGTCTGGCGTTGCGCCGCCAGGTTCGCTGGTGCAGAACCTGCGCCCTTACCAACAGATCGGGTTGTCCTTGGGGCTGGACGACAACGGCATTGCCAAGTGGGTGGACGATGGCCGTTATCTGCCTTTCGAAGGTACGGGCGCCCATGCTGAATATGTACTGACACTTCCCAGGCATGAGCAGCCTGCCCAAGGGCGTCTTCTGGACTCATTGACGGACGTCATTCTGACGCTGATTTATTCGGCGCGAGATGGCGGGCAGCTCTTCGCCAGCAACGTTGAAGACTTGCTCGGACCCAATGCCGAAAACAATTCGACCGACAAGGCCACGCGTACCTAGCGTGCAAGGATGACGCCGTCATGAAAGAAGAAGATGTTTATGCCAACCATAACTTCATCGCCAACGGTGATTTTGCGAATGGTCTGGACGACTGGACGATCAACGACGAGAGAAAGGTCACCCGACAGGAAGGGATTTGGCAGGGCCAAACGATCGGCTTCATGAACACCGTCAATATGGGGGAGGGTTATCAATCAATCTCGCTGGCACTGCTGCCCCGCCCGACGCCTGGCAGAGCAGATTACCTGCTGAAGTTATGGTACGAGGCGGTTCAAGGCGCGGTAGGTACGCTGCGGATCAATCCGGGGTTGGGAGGGCAGCTGGATCTAACGCTTGTACCTTCGCGCGAGGCCGAGGCTGAACCCGAAAAAGTGTTGGCGCCTGACGAACTTCTGCTGGATCTCAATCTTGTCGAGTACCTCCACACACTCACGCTCGACGCTGATGAAGAGACCGTCAAATTTACCGTCATCAGTCCGGACAATGGTGGGCCGGGTCGGCCTGGCGCCGTGCGGGTCGCTTTCGTACGTGTGGAATTGTTGCTGGAGCCTTTGCGGCTGGACAGCGTGATGATTGATGGCGAGACACAGTCCCCCGACAAAAAACTGTACCTGTGCTTTGGTGCCCGTCATCAGGTGGCATTGCAACTGGCGGGCGACAGTGTGTGGTCTGAAACGCATGCGGGACTACTCGTGAATGATGGGGTGGTTGACCCCGAGGACATTCTCGATGCCGACCCGGTGTGGGGGCGGGAACATCCCGTGGCCAATCCGTGGGAAATCTCCTGTCGCGGGATTGATGAAGACAAAGAGATTGAGCACACCCTGGCCGTGCGCAGCCAGTACACCGCCGATACCTACCCGCTGAGCACGGTCTCCGGGCACTTTCAGCTCGACGTCATTGCACTGAAGGAGGCGGCCTGGTATCCGGTGATCGACCTAAATCAAAGTGTGGAGCTGCGTGTGCGGGTGGAGTCCCATTACACCCGAACGCCTCTGGCCAACCGCCAGGTCACCTGGACGCTGAAAGGCCCGACTGTTGCAGACGATGTCGTGTTGTTCGGGCAACTTTCGGACGAGAACGGTGAGGCCGGTTTTACCTGGACACCGGATACCGCAGGCGATTGGCAAATCGAAGCCTCTGTAGACAGTCACTATAAAAAGGAAGATGCCCGGTATGTGTTCGCGGTGCGTGCGCTGAAGGAGGATCCATGGTTGAGCGCAAAATTTGCACTGGATGGCTCGTTGCGTGAATGGATTTGGGGAGGCGAAACGGGATATCCCTGCCGCGGCGCAACTCATGACGTGGTGCTGGCCTTTGCGGACGGTCATGTATTGGCCGAAACCCAACTAGCGTTGCATTGGGAGGGCGACGACACTCCGGTCGGCCTGGGGATGGGTTTCACGCCGGATCTTGACGACCTCAACCCGGTGGAAGGGTCGGGGCGTCAGTGGAAGATGGTGTGTGGCAATCTGAGGGACAGTCTTTTCGGGTTCAGTGTCAGTTGTTCGAAGCTGTTGAATCGCTCGCCCTTGCAAGAGCTGGTACTGGCCCATAACTGGTTGACCATCGGTGAAGTGAAGCTTCCGACGAGGTTTCCTTCGGTGGGCGGTGCTTCCCTGCCATTGCAGGTTCAAATCCTGTCGGGTGTTCCGGGTGTGGGGGCCGTGACGGGAGTTGATGTCGTATGGCGTCTCAGGGATAAGCCGGATCAGAGACTGCCGACGGGCGCTGACGGTTGGTCTCAATACGACTTCAACCCTGAAGAGGAAGGCTCCTTCACGGTCACGGCCAAAGTCGCCAGCCCTTACGATGGTGCGGATGTCGAACATCGGTTCGAGCTCACGGTTCTACCTGAAAATCCGCTGGCAGGTTTGACCAAGGTGACATTGGCTGGTCAGGAAGCAGGGGCGGTGGGACTTCTCTGTTTTCGCAATGCAGCATCGGTAGAGCTGTCGATTAAGCCGGTTACAGATACCTTGGTGGGCGAATTGTTTTCTCTGAAGCTGACGACCGAAGATGATCGGGATCTGGGCTTTCATTTCGAACCTGACATCGAAACTCCGCGCAGTTTGCCCCAGGATGGCTTGACTTGGCAGGTCAGTTCAACCTCCGATATCAGTGCTCGTTTCCAATTGACTGTGTGCCATGACGAGATAACGCCCTATGAGTTGCAGGGCAGATTATTGTCGACGACCCTTGAGGATGAAGGCACGCTCACTTTTGACGAAGGGGCGTTGGACCTCGCGAGTACGGCATACCCCTGCCTGGGAGGCCTGCACACCCTACGCTTTGTGCCAAAGGCCGGCAGCTTGTTGACCGGACTTGAGGTCGCAGCGAAATGGGTTGATGCGTCAACTCATGCCCTCAATATAAAACTTGCGCCGGACTATGCACGGGATCTCCAAAGTGAAGGCCTGGAGTGGACGCTTGACGCTCGCGACAGCAGTGAAGGTGGAACGTTGGCGCTAGCGTTGGAACTCCCTCAAGCCCGTTTTACATTCCCTTCAATGAATATGGTGTTGGGACACAACCGTATCAAGATCGTCGAAGTCCGTGGGCCCACGTTCGATCCGTTTGTGGGCGAAACCGTTAATTTGGAGATCAAGAGTCAGTCGCACTATACCCAGCGATCAGTACCGGGGCTCGAAGTGAGCTTCTCGCACGGGGGCACTTCAACACCCGTTCCGACATCGGACAATGGTTGGGCACGCTTTCCTTTCACCGCCACACAGCCGGGTAATGTGCAAGTCATGGCCACAGTGCCAAGCCCCTATGATGGCCCTGATGGTTCTCCCTTATTTATATTTGACCTCACGGCACTGGCCGCCGCCGGTGAATCGGATTCGCCCACGGTATTGGCGCCCACAACGCTTGCGGACGAGGGATTGTTCATGTCTGAAGAACAGAATCCGGTACCCAGTGATATCGAGATTGGTGAGGTGAGAGAGCCGGCGTTTGATCCGGTAGAGGGCGAAAGCGTCCGGATGGGCCTCATGGTTCGCTCGTCGGGCACCCGACGGGCAGCGTCCGGTGTCGAGGTGACGTTCATTGCCGAGCAGAAGCGTACCCGGGTGATGACGGGTAGTGACGGTTGGGCGTATTTAGACTATGAACCCGGGCAAGCGGGGAACGTCGAGGTGATTGCTATGCTGGAAAGCGTCAACGATGGCACCGAGGCGGCACCGTCCCATACTTTCCGTTTCAAGTCCTTGGCCGCCGGTGTCTGGGACGATGCCCTGATACAGCTGAACACGGATTTGCCCAAAACGGTGTGGGGCGCAGAAACCTGTTTTCCCCGGACCCCGCAAGCTCATACCATCGGGTTATCGTTCGACAATTTGAACGGCCAATTGCTCGGTCGCGATATTTGCCTCGGATTGAAGGGGGACTCCTCAGCCCGGGAGTCGGGATTGACCGTGCAGCCAGCACTGGGCGTTTTCAGAACATTAACTACCGCTGGTTTGAGTTGGCAGGTCACCGGCACGAACGGTGGTGCCTATGCCTTGCAACTGGAGGCGTCCCGCTTGCTCAAGCAGTCGCCAGTCAATGCGATGTCGTTGGGGCCGGTGCCGCCCGTCGATTGATCGAAGGCTAGAAGGCTAGAAGGCTAGAAGGCTAGAAGGCTGCGGCCTTCTTCCAGCTCAAATACCGCGTCACCAGCTCGGCCCCCAACTCCCCGGGCCGGGCTTGCAGCACCGCAACACCATGGGCACTCAACTGCTCATGGCGTTGCGCGCTGGCATTCAGGTAGTTCACCGCGCCGCAGTAGGCCAGCCCTTCGTCCAGTGTCTGCACTGGACGTTGACGTATTTCATCGAGCACGTTTTCCCGAAGGCTGGCCACCAACACCCGGTGCTGAGCGCTCAGCCGTTTGACGGCGGTCAACAGGTCTTCATCGTCTTCGTCGCGCAAATTAGTGACCAGGATCACCAGTGCCCTGCGTTTTTGTTTCGCCAGTAATTGATTGGCCGCTGCCTGGTAGTCGGCCGTCCGCTGGGTACTGTCGAGATCGTAAACGCTGTTGAGCAACACGTTGAGTTGACCAGTGCCTTTGACCGGAGCGAGGAAGCGCGGCTGATGGCTGGCGAACGTGCTCAGTCCCACCGCATCGCCCTGGCGTAGCGCGACATAGCTGAGCAACAAACAGGCATTGAGCGCATGGTCGAAATGCGACAACTCATCGTCCTGGCTACGCATGCGCCGCCCGCAATCAAGCATGAAAATGATCTGCTGATCACGCTCGTCCTGATACTCACGGGCAATCGGTGTGCGCTGGCGTGCCGTGGCTTTCCAGTCGATCTGACGCAGGCTGTCGCCTTCTCTGAATTCGCGCAGTTGATGAAACTCCAGGCCCAATCCGCGGCGTTGACGTTGGCGCACCCCGAGTTGGCTGAGCCAGTTATCCACCGCCAGCAATTGGCCGCCGTAGAGGCGGGCGAAGTCGGGGTAGACGCGGGTGTTGTCGACGACGTTCAGTAGACGTTTGCCTGACCATAGGCCCATCGGGCTCGGCAGTCTGATTTCACAGTGTTCGAAGGTGAAGTGGCCGCGCTTGAGTGGGCGCAGGCGATAGCCGATCTGGCTCTGTTGGCCGGGTTGCAGTTCGGCCGACAGGGGAAGCTGTTCGAAGTCCAGGCCGTGCGGCACATGGTCGAAGATGTGTACGTTCAGCGGTTGAGCAAAATCGTGCTCGATGTCCAGTCGCACTTCGCCCCATCGACCGAGCGCCAGGCTGCCGGGCATCTGCCGTTGTGCGCGGGGGGAGGGCAGGCGTTTGAGGCGGATGGCGTCGATGATCGCCAATGCCAGCAGTGCTAACAGTAGTCCCCAGTTGATCGCCAACAGGCTCGATGGAACTGCAATGTCCAGTGCCCGCAATGCGCCGAGCACGATGCCGATGGCCAGCAGCATTGCGAGCCAGATCAGCAGCAGGCGTGTGGGTTTCATCGGCGCATACCTTTTGTGGCGAGGGGGCTTGCTCCCGCTCCAGTGCGCAGCGCTGGCAAGCTCTTCGTCCTGTCAGAAATGTCGGGGCCGCTTCGCAGCCCAGCGGGAGCAAGCTCCCTCGCCACAGGGGTGATCCGCATGACGGTGTTCACAGCCGCGGCGCCGGCACTTGATCGAGCAGTTGCTTGAGCACCTGATCGACTTCCAGCCCTTCGATGTCCAGCTCCGGGGCGATGCGCACACGGTGGCGCAGAACGGCCAGGGCGCAGCCTTTGATGTCGTCGGGAATCACGAACTCGCCGCCGCGCAACAAGGCCCGGGCGCGGGCGCAACGTACCAGCGCGATTGACGCGCGAGGCCCGGCGCCCAGGGTCAACCCCGGCCAGGTCCGGGTGGTGCGGGCCAGGCGCACGGCGTAATCGAGTACCTGATCGTCCATTGGCAGATCACTGGCAATGCGCTGCAAAGCCAGCACGTCCTTGGCTTGCAACACAGTGCGCAATGGTTGCACGTCGAGCATGTCGGCCCGGGTCGAGCGGCTGACCTGGCGCACCATGTTCAATTCCTGCTCGGCATCGGGGTAGTCCATGCGCACCTTGAGCATGAAGCGGTCGAGCTCGGCTTCCGGCAACGGGTAAGTGCCTTCCTGTTCGATGGGGTTTTGCGTGGCGAGCACCATGAACGGTTGCGCGATGGGCAGGGCTCGGCCTTCGAGGGTGACCTGGCGTTCCTGCATGGCTTCGAGCAACGCCGCCTGGGTTTTCGCCGGGGCACGGTTGATCTCGTCGGCCAATAGCAGATTGGTGAATAGCGGGCCTTTGCGCAGTTTGAATTGCTCGGTTTGCAAGTCGTACACGGCGTGCCCGGTGACGTCGCTGGGCATCAGGTCCGGGGTGAACTGGATGCGCGCGTATTCACCGCCGAAGCAGCGAGCGAGGGCGCGTACCAACAATGTCTTGCCCAAACCCGGCACGCCTTCGAGCAGTACATGGCCGCCGGCGATCAGGGCGGTCAGCACATCGTCGATCACGATGTTCTGGCCGATCACGGCTTTTTGCAGTTCCGTCCTTACCGCTTGGGCCAACTGGCTGGCGCGCTGGCGCTGTTGGGCGGCGTGGGTCAGTGTGCCGGGCTCGATCTGTTCACTCATGGTTTCCGGAGCCTTGCTAACTGTTACATGTGTTTTATCTTCCATAAATCAGTTACTTACCTAATTTAACTTTTTTTAAGTTTTTTTCGCGCGTAACGAGTGAGTGATTGCCAATCTGCACGACTGCGATTCCATAGTAACCTCTCATTTGAGCTCGTCTGAAGTGGAGGCTAGGCCATGACGGCCATTTATGTTTGGGGGTAGTGCACCCCAAGTGCCGGTTAGCCTTCTGTGGTCTCGACTTCGACTCACTCTCGTTCGTTTCCGGTCGGACTGATGAAGGGTCAAAAATCAGCGCGCAGCGTCGGGATGGCAAGACGTACTACAGTGCGAACCAGCTCATTAGGTTGGCCGTTCCTTTCTGTGCCTAAGAGAGCGAGTCGGATCGTTACATCAAGAGTTTGCCATTTTTCATAGGTGAAGTTATGGAGGACGTTGCTCGGTGAAAATTAGAAAGATATCGATAAAAAACTTTCGTGGAGTGAAAGAGCTTGATTGGAGCCTTCCAACGGCCGACATTTTCTGCCTCATAGGGAAAGGGGATTCTTCCAAGTCAACCATCTTGGAAGCAATTCGATATACGTTCTACCCTCAATGGAATCTCACCTTCAGCGACTCAGATTTTTATCAATGCAGGATTGAGAATGAGATAACCATCGAAGTCACGATTGGCAGCCTGATTGAGGAGTTCTGCGCGCTTAACAAGTACGGGCATCACCTTCGGGGCTGGGACGCAGCTGCATTGACGCTCATGGACGAGCCAGACGACCACCTGGAAAGTGTTTTAACCGTTCGGCTCACGGTTGAGAAAGATTTGGAGCCGAAGTGGATCGTGGTCTGCGACCGCAATCCAGAAGGTGCTCCTTTCAAGCAAACCGACAGAAACAAAGTCGGGGTGGGACTAATCGGTGCGTACAGCGAGAGAGAGCTTTCATGGGCGAATGGAACCGCATTGGCCAAGCTAACTGAAGCACAGAGCCTGACTGAGCTGTTAGCGAATGCGTCGAGAACTGCCAGAACCTCGCTGGATGCTGACCGGCCAGCCACCCTTAAAAACTTCGATGCTGCGGCTATAAAATCTCAGGCGATCGCGAAGCTCTTGGGTGTTCCCGTATTGGACGCCTACAAGGCGCACCTCGACTTGGCCTCTATAAACCTGAAGGTAGGCGGGCTTGCCCTACATGACGGCGAAATACCGCTGCGTCAGTTGGGCCTTGGATCGCGCCGCATGCTTCAGTGTGGAATTCAGAGGGCGGGGCTTGAAGAGGGCCATATCACCTTGTTCGATGAATTGGAGTTCGGCTTGGAGCCGCATCGAATCACCCGCCTCATCAAGCACATTAGAGAAGACAAGCGCGGACAATATTTCCTGACAACCCATTCGCCCATGGTGCTGCGCGAACTCACGGTGAAGGACCTTTACATCGTCCACAGCAAGGGCGGTGTGGTTCAGATCATTTCTGCTGCTCAGAAGGGGCTCGAAGAACACGAGGTTCAGGGCAAGATTCGATCAAGCACCGAGGCATTCCTGGCGAAGAAAGTCATAGTGTGCGAGGGCGCTACGGAGGTCGGCTTCCTGAGAGGCTTTGACGACTACCAGATAGAGAACGAAAAAGATCCGTTTTCGTTCCACGGCGTAGCGCTGCTGGACGCGAAGGGAGCCAGCAAAGTGAAAGCACTGGCGAAAGCTTTTAAATCACTTTGCTATGACGTGTCGGTGCTGGCTGATGGCGACGCGGAGAAGCAGTTTTCTACCGCCGATGCGGCAGAGCTTGTTGCATTGGGGATTCCGACCTATGTGTGGAGCGACAAGCTTTCACTTGAAGAGCGAGCTTTCCAAGATCTGCCGTGGGACGATGTATTGGCCAGTGTGAAGCTCGCTCAAGATGAGCTGTTTTACCCTGTATACGACCAGGTGCGATCACAGCTTTTGGAAAACTTGGACAAAGATATTGGCACGTGGACGGAAAGCCCCAAGCTACGGACCGCTATCGGTGTAGCGGCGAAAAACTCTGGTTGGTTCAAGGACACCACCAGAGGCGATTTGTGGTTCAAGGCAATCTGCCTGGCCTTCCAGGACGCTGCCTTCGGCAAGAAGAACCTTGCGCTTGAACTCAGCAAGCTTTGGGAGTGGGCAGAGCGTGTCTGATGAACTGGCGATCAAGCTCAACGACTGCACAACCAAGGGGTATGTGATCGCGCCTGCTGGGTATGGAAAGACACACCTCATTGCGTTGGCAGTGCGGGCTTCTAGCGGCAGGCAACTGATCCTGACGCATACCTTCGCAGGCGTGAACTCCATCAAGACAAAGATGGCCGCACTTGGTGTTGCAGCCTCCAAATATCAGGTGGACACGATTGCGAGCTGGGCGCTGCGACTTTGCCTGGCTTACCCCAAGACGTCAGGATGGAAAGTAGAAAACCCGACTAGTAAGCAGTGGAACAAGCTCTATGAGTGTTGTTCTGGTCTGTTAGGGAAGAAATTCATTCGTCAGGCTGTAGCTGCCACCTACGTTGGCGTCTATGTGGACGAGTATCAGGACTGCTCTGAGCTACAGCATGCGTTGGTCTGTGCCTTGGCAGAGTTCCTGCCCAGTCGGATCCTAGGCGATCCTATGCAGGCCATTTTCGACTTTGACGAGGGCAAGCCTGTGGACTGGGACATTAGCGTCTATCCCTCTTTTGGCTGTCTGGGGCAACTGGATATTCCTTGGCGCTGGGAGAAGTCAGGGAATCCGAAGCTTGGCGCCTGGCTCAAGGAGGCACGGAAAAAGATAGAACGGGGCCAGAAGATTGACCTGCTCGGCGAACGGCCACCTAGTGTGGTTCGTGTCCACACCGATCCAGAATACCTCTCCTCAAAACAGTATTCCTCGCTCTGTAATCTACTGAACCATGATGAGAGCGTTATTGCTCTGCATGGTGGGGATCAGCAGTCCAAAAACAAGACTCACCTTTTGGCCCGAAGCATGTCAGGACGGTTTTCCTCCATCGAGGAGGTTGAAGGCAAGAATCTTCATTCGTTCGTCAAAAAATTTGTAGCCGCGAAGACTGTCCAGGCCGGCTTCCTCCTCGCAGTTGAGTTTGCAAAGAAATGCTTCACGGGTGTCGCTGATGCATTAACGGCTGGCACCAAACGAGGCGAGGTGGCCAATCTTCGCAAAGGGACGAGATACCCCTTGGTCTTGAAGGCAGCGAACGACTATTTGAACGAACCTACAAGCAGCCATCTCAAGGCATTCTTTCTGGCTTTGAAGAGCAACCCAGAGACGTCTGCTTATCGTCGTGACCTGCTGTATCGCTTCCTCAACGTGCTGAAGATGCACGTTGACGGTGAAGGGGCAACTCTTGCAGAGGCTGCAAACACGTATCAGCGCGAGATGAGGCATACGGGACGGCCTATCAGTCATAAAAAGCTCATCGGAACAACTCTGCTGGTCAAGGGCTTGGAATATGACCATGCAGTTATCCTCGATGCGGATGCACTTAACGCCAAGGATCTGTATGTCGCGATGACTCGTGGATCGAAATCCCTCACTATCATTGGGACGTGCAGACACCTGCCAGCAAAATAATCTTACGTCATGACTAAGAAGCTCTTGCTCGTTGGTCCAGGCGATAGCATGAGGCTCGGTTCCGAAATCAATAGACCACTACAATCGTCTGCTACCAACTCAAGGAAGAACTATGTCAAAGGTCAAGCTTCCCCCAGAGTCCGAAGTAGTGTCCTGGCTACAACAGCTCATTGAGAAGGAAGAACTGCTTCAGTCGATCCAAGGGCGAGAGGCGATCACCTCCTTAACGGACACGGTAGACCAGGGGTATTTTCTTCCCTCCTTTGGCATCGATTACATCTCTCGACGTGCTTCAGCTGAGGCGGCAGATCATGTCCTGAGCCGTTTGAGCGTTCTGGAGATCATCTCGATCAACACCAGTATCTCACTGACCACAGGGGAGGTGCTGCGCCCAGACATCCTTTGTTTCAACGCTGAGACGAAGACACTCGTGGTTTTTGAGGTCAAAAGGGCCAGCGAAACCGAGAGACAGACCGTCACTGAGCTTGCCGGCTACGAGCAGGAACTTCGGAATATGCTCCCTTTCTTGGGCAATTTCGACGTTTGCTTCGTAGTCGTCGCGGCTGACTGGTCGACGCTTCTCGTGCATGCCGTTGGCAGCATGAACGCATGGTCGGGTAAGCAGTATTTGGCACTCAAGTTGACCAACGAAGAGTCTGGGTTTGGTTTCCTAGCACACCTTCCTGAGGCCTGGCATCTAACCGGCAGTACCAATCTCCCAGTCGAGGCGCTTCCATCAATCGATCTTTACCTCGCCTATAAAGGGATTGACGATCTCGGAAGCGAAGAAGGAAATATCGATTCCGTTGGGGGAAATGAAGACGATGAGCGTTGGCCTCCGAGAATAGTGCTTACCGCCATGGATGTGATTGCTCGAGAAGGCGACAGGGCAGGCTCACATGGCTTTATGATGCTCTGGCGTGATGTCAACGGCTTTGGCCGTGGTCGATGGTGCATTACCCTCACTGCCATTGATCCATATGCAATGCATGCCTGGTGTCGTGATCATGGCCTGCCGCATAGGGAGTCGGAGGCTGCGATTTTCCTGCACAATCGTAAGGATGACCTTCTTGGCCAGACACCGCAGACGGTGTACGACATTGCTAAGGCGGCGTTTCCTCTGCTTAAAGAGCATTTCGATCCTGAATTTTGCGGAGATTTCCATTGGCAACTGAAGACTCGTCAGTACCGCAACCGAGTGGTGCCAACTAGGTTCGATTTCTGGGGAAGCCTCGGGCAACATGCCCGGGAATTTGTTTCTAACCCTGCTGTTCGAAATAATTACATGCCATTCGTTGGTCTCAATCAGCTAGATTGGACTGATCCTTCAGTTGCGATGACGTTAGTAATGAACCTCTCGCTGGGAGCACCGTTCCCCAGAGGTGTGATCAAGTGCAGCGATGCGTTTTTGACCGGTCGCGTGCTTGGCGACCTGGCTGTCGCCGCCTTCAACGCCGCTCCGGACAAAGTGCATGCTGCGAGGATTGAGCCCATGGTTGAGTGGGCGCAATTGGAGGCGCTGCGCTTTGCGATTGAGATGAAGCAAATGTACGACATCACTGAGGAAGTGGTTACGCCAATGCCGATGCTGTCCAATGAACCGGCTAAGCGATTGATGGCCACTGAAGAGCTTGCCCAGTGGGTCAGGGTGGATCTAATCAGTAAACGGCATCCATTCCATCAGGCGTGCTTCGATCTTGGCTACCGTCATGCACTGCTTTTCAATCTACTGAGTGAGCAAGCCATTGATTGCCTCAATCCGGATGAGCTTAGGGCAGCTGCTTGTATCGTGCGTAACATTCTCAAGGGCGTGTTGTCACGGGCGGAAGGCAGCCAGGGTGAGACGTTTCAATCTTCAGGCTTCCTACAATTCATGGCATTCCTAGAGCCGCATTTAGGCTCTGGCAGCCATCTCGGAGACGATGAGGCAATAAGTGTGGCGATTGATGCAATTTCTGACGAAAAGCTCCTTTCAGGCTTCTCTGGTGCCATTGTCAAAGGTGTGGATTCAATTATCCCAGTTGTACTCCATACGACCCGCCCACCCTTTCCTGCGCAGGTAGATTGGGAGTGGCTCAAGTCTGGGATTAAGGCGTTATTTGAAAGTGGAGATCATTGCCCAGCTGTCATTTTCAGCCAGGATGGAATGGTGGGTAGTGGCCGCTTGGAGCGACCCTTTAGGCTCGGGTCTCCTATCAGTGATCCTGACGTGGAGGTCTACGTCCTCGATGAGTCGTCTGCGAGGACTATCGCCATCAAGATGACGTGGGATGAGGTGAAAGAATTTCACGCCAAACGAAGTCAAGGGTATTAATCTGGCTCCAGTATGGGCGAGCGTCGTGCAAGCCTAGGGCAATTTGGCGTACTAGGTCTGAAGGACGCTGTTGTCCGATTACTGCCCATCGCGGCAGGCAGCTATCGGCCCGGAGTGTGTAAAAACGCTCTGACCTCATCGTCTTGGATCATCGAGGTTCGTTGGCTGAGCGATCGCACGGTCAATGCTGCGGGTCGTATCGGTCGCGACCTGGAGCATGTCAACGCTGTTTTTACAGCCATCAGGGATGGGCCAGAACCAGCCTTTTTATGCCGACAGCGCCGTCATCAAACCGTGAGCACCGATGATTTTCATCATCACCTGTTTCATGCTGTAGGCGAGCACATTCAAACTCATCTCCGCACTCACCCCGACCAGCTTTCGGGTTAGGAAGTGCGTCGCACCCGTCCATTGTTTGAGCGTCCCGAAGGGATGCTCAACCGTCCGTTTTCGGACTCGCATCATCTCCGGGGCCCTTTGCTCAGCCGAAGCTGCATTTCCTCCAATACGGTTTCATGGGAGTTTTAAGGCGCAATGGAGGACGCCGATGTGGCCCTGCACGGCTGCCTTGAATTGGATCCCCGTCGTTTCTTTTTTAAGAAGCTGTTTACTAAATTTAGTAAATTTACTAAAGTTAGTAATATTAGTGACTTTACTAGAGAGGGTGTCCATGAAAATTCCGACGTATTTGAAGCACAAACCTGTTCTTGAAGTCGCTAACTACGATCAGCTAGATGGCCCTTACAGGAATAAGACCGATGCGAAAGGGCTTTCGGTGGGACTGGCGCAATGGAACGAGCCCGGTTGCACGGAGATCTCGGCCAAGGTGTGGCGCAACACCGGTGAAAAGTGGTCTCGCCAATCTGAAGAGTTGCCCCTGCATCGGGTGATCGATCTGGCCACACTGGTCTGTGCGGCCATTCGTTACACCGAAAATGGCAACGAACTGACCTCCACGGAAGATTTTCCTATTTCCTTCTCGACCGATAACGAGGAGTTGAAGCGATACCTGGAGATCATGAAAAAAGAGCTGGTAGCCAATAAAGAGCATCTGGACGTGAGCCTGGATCGCTTGGTGATTGCCTTGAAAAAGCTAGGTAAATGCTAGGGGGCGTTCTCATTTGAGCCAAGTAGGGGGCGACGTCGTTAACCAACACCAGGTTCGCAATGCTCTACCGCAACGGCACTGCCTGCGTATCTAATGAGCTCAGTGAAAATGAGTGAGTCACACCAGACCTTCAAGCCGATAATCTATCTGGATCCACAACACAAGCTATCCCGGAAGTTCGAGGCGCTATCCGACCTGCTAACCTCACTCCGTCGTCTTCGGAGTTGGATGGTGTCTGATGGCATTTGTAGACTCGTTCGTTGCCCAAATCGTAGCGCTTGAGGTAGGGCTCTACCATGCTCAAGCCCGAATGGGCGCCAGGACGGACAGTGAAGCGTTGCATGACCTCAGAATCAATCTGCGGCGCATCAGAAGCCTGTTGCGGCCATTGCGTGAGATAGAGGGCATCGCGCCACTGAATGAGGCCGCAGCCGCAGTCGGCAGACTGACCACGCCTGCGCGTGACCTTGAGGTATTGATAGAAGAGCTTGAGGCGCAAGGATTCCCAAAGCAGGCGCATGTCAGAAAAGCGATTCTACAGACCAGCTATAGCCGCATCGTTAAAGCCCGCGCGATCAATCAGCTCTTTTTCCAACTGGATGAGTGGCCTTCAGCCTTCCGAGCTGCTGAGCGTGCGTGCGAGTTAGGTCGAATTAAAAAGACCATCAGCAAACGCTTGCACAAGCAAATCGAGCACCTGAAAGCTGCGTTAGCCGATCCGCAGTTTGATCGTCACCAGCTGAGAATCCTGGTCAAACGTACCCGTTACCTCAACGATGCTTTTCCTCAGCTGTCGCCCCTCTCTGGTGAGGCCGCTGCTTCGCTCAAGACTGTGCAGTCAGCCCTCGGCTCCTGGCACGACCATTTCCAGTGGTGTCTCAGAGCCAAGCACGAAAAAGATTTACAGCCACTTGCGAAAGCGTGGCACGCAGCAGCCGATACCGCACTCTTGAAAGCGGAGTCTCAGTTGGCACAGCTTCTACGACTACTTGCTACTAAATAGAGTGATTCTCAAGAAAACCGATGACAACCTGCGACCAGATGCTTGAGCCTGTCCATGTCCAGGATTTTGACTTCACGGCCTGATACCTCGACCAGCGCATGGTCTCGCAGGTGCGCGATTCCTCGACAAATGGTTTCCAAGCGTAGCCCTAGATATGAGCCGATTTCTTCGCGGCGCATCTTGAGTACAAACTCTTTGGACGAATAGCCGCGCATATTCAAGCGTTGTGACAAGTTCAGCAGAAATGCCGCGAGGCGCTCATCCGAGTTCATGTTGCCTAGCAGCATCAACATGTCGTGATCGCGGACGATTTCCCTGCTGAATATTTTGTTCAGATTGTGCTGTAGTGAGGGCAGTTCTTGAGCAAGTTTCTCCAGGTGATCGAAGTGGATAGCGCAAACTTCGCTGTCCTCAAGGGCAAATGCATTACAAGTGTACAGGCCGCTATTGACAGCATCCAACCCAAGCATGTCGCCAGGCATCTGGAAGCCGGTGACCTGCTCACGACCATCGAGCGAGAGCACATCGGTCTTGAAAAAGCCGATGCGCACGGCATAAAGAAAACGCAATGGATCGCAGGCGCGGTACAGCGCCGCGTCCTTTTTTACCTTGACCCGCTGCATGATCAGGGAGTCAAGCTGCGCGACTTCCTCGCCGGTGAGGCCAAGCGGTAGACAGAACTCCAATATGTTGCAATTGGAGCATGCCAGCTTGAGCGCATGAGCTTGACACGACCGAGTTTCAGGCACGTGATTACCTCCCTTTCGGTATTTTCAGCATAGCTACAGCGAGCAGTAAAGCTGTGTTAACGCGATGAATGGGGGGTGCCCTAGTGCTAGGGGGGGGCAATCAGGCCAACCATATGACAGCTGACACAAGACTCAGCATCGACTGGTAGTTTCTTGCCAGTCGCTCATACCTTGTCGCGATCCGACGGAACTGCTTCAGCTTCTGGAAAAAGCGCTCTACCAAGTTACGTGCCTTGTAGAAATGCCGATCCAGCTGGCGAGGTTTCAGGCGGTTTTTTCTCGAGGGGATGACCGCTTCAGCTCCTTTGCGTTGGATAGCATCAATGAACGCGTCTGAGTCATAGCCCTTGTCTGCCAATACCGCCTCGGGGGTAAAGCCCTCGATCAGTGCTTGGGCTTGGCCGTATTCCGAGGCCTGCCCGGGCGTCAGCAGCAGGCGTAGCGGATTTCCAAGAGCATCCACGACGGCGTGGATCTTGGTACTCAGTCCACCTCGGGATCTGCCCATGGCTTCGGCGTCCTGATCGGTTTTTTTGCCGCGCCATGCTGATGAACCCGCACGATGCTGCCATCGACCATCAGATGCTCCACGTCTGCGTCAGCCGCAAGCGACTCCATCACCTTTAACCAAACTCCCTTGCGTGACCAGCGGCTATAACGCACATAAACTCGATGCCAATGGCCATAGGTTTCTGGGAGGTCGCGCCAGGGTGCACCAGTTCGAGCAATCCACAGCACCGCCTCGATAAACCGTCGGTTATCTCGGGCCGTTACGCCGCGGTCGCTGGTTTTACCCGGCAACAGTTCCTTGATCCGCTCCCACTGATCATCACGCAACCAATAGCGGCACATCCGTTACCCCAAAAAGCGGCGAGACTAATCGACGGCGCTACTGGCATCAAATGAGAACGCACCCTAGGCATAAGCAGCGAAAAGACTCTCCAGTTGACGAACGAAGGGTCTCCACACTTTGGCGACGTTTGCTCCAACAGATAAGGAATCAGTAATGCCCAATGCAGAAGAGAAAGTTCGTGAGCACATCAGATCAATCGATGCAGCGCTTTACCCTGATTTCGTAGATGAGGCGTATTCAACCGTCTGGGGCTACTTGCTGGCCCTGTACGATTTTGAACTTATCTCGGAGAGTCAGCGTGAGGATTTGGATCGTGAAGCTGTTGCTGCCAGAGAAACCCGAAAAGCCAAGCTAGCGAAGAAAAAACGCTAAGTTGCTAAGGGAAAAGCGGCTACCGCGCCCCTGAGCGCTGGCAGATGTTGCCCAGGGCGACAAGTCCCCCGTTCACCACCTGCTCCACTTACAACGGAAAACCTCAATGAAAGCAGGCAATGAGAAGCCCATTGACGCGGTAGCAGCGCGGATTGTCGCGTGGGGGGAGCAATTTGAATACCAGGCAATTGAAACCACCTTGACCTGCGCTCAATCTCGCACCGACAAGGAGTAGCCATATGGCTACACATGGGACTATGATCAATAAGAAAAAAACATACGAGATCCACCAAACTCCCGAATTTGAGGATTGGCTTAACGGTGTGAAGGATGTTCAAGGAAGAGCGGCCATCTTAGCCCGCCTGGATCGCGCCGGTGATGGCAATTTTGGAGATTGCGAACCGGTGGGTGATGGGGTGAGCGAAATGCGTGTTTTCGTAGGACCTGGGTACAGAATTTACTATGTGCGCTCGGGGAAAGCTGAGTTCTTGATGCTCAGCGGAAGCGATAAAACGGATCAAAGGCGAGGTATCAAGCGAGCTAAAACGATCCTCGATGCGCTGAGAGACCAATGATATGAAAGATACGAAATTCAACCCCGAGGATATGCCAATCCTCAGCCTCAACGCTTCTGGTACGACTCGTTATGAAGCTTCGCGCTTTCTCGATAGCCCGGAAGCTATGGCGGCTTATTTGGCTGAAAGTATGAAAGCCGGTGATACGGAAGGTCTCATTCATGCTTTGGCAGAAGTCGCAAAAGCTAAAGGCGTAAACAAAGTCGCCAAGGATGCCGGGGTCAATCGTGAAAGTCTTTATAAGGTGCTGAAAACAGGCGCGAAAACGCGGTTTGAGACCATCAGAAAACTGATGAACGCGATAGGTGTAGAGCTCACCGTACAACCGATTGCAGCACTAGCAGTGGTTTCAAAAGCTGCCCCAAGGGCCGGCAAACCAGCCGCAGCCGTAGCCAAGTCTGCTGCAAAACCTGTTGCGAAGCCGGCGGGGGAAAAACCAGCCGCAGCTGTAGCCAAGCCTGCCGCGAAACCTGCTGCGAAACCTGCTGCGAAGCCGGCGGCGAAAAAACCAGCCGCAGCCGTAGCCAAGCCTGCCGCAAAACCTGTAGCGAAGCCGGCGGCGAAAAAACCAGCCGCAGCCGTAGCCAAGCCTGCCGCGAAACCTGCTGCGAAGCCGGCGGCGAAAAAACCAGCCGCAGCTGTAGCCAAGCCTGCCGCAAAACCTGCTGTGAAAAAACCTGCCACTCCCGCATTCAAGCCTGCTGTACCTGCGGCACCGAAACCTGCTCCCTCGGCGACACCTCATAGCGTGCCCGCTGCTGCCAATACAAATAAGGTTCAGGAAGCTGGCCAAGACAGACTCGCTACACATTCGTAGAGCTGAAAGTCGTAAACAGCGCATAAAAGCAACAAAGCGCGAAGGATGCAGCGTCGTGAAGGATAGTACTGATCCAAATTTGCACCCATTGTTGATAGTTGCCATGTACCACTTGCTTGAACCTTCGACACCACCCGTTCTGTGGGAAGTCGGGGAAACCTGGGTAAGGTTCGATAACGGCAAATACACGATTGGTGCCGATGAACCTGCGACTTACGTTCAGGTGCGCGAACTGCTGATTGAAGCGGATTGGAAGGCCCAACAATGGTTAGACGACTGATCTAGGAAAGCACATGAGCGAGCAAGCAATCACCTACTTCAACCAGGCGCAGATGATGCTACTGGATCTGCACAGCTCCATACTTCGGCATCTGATGGCCACGCAGTCCATGGAAGAGGCACGGCAAGGTAATCAAGAAACGGTGGAGCTGTTCGACGGTGTTGAACAACGTGATGGACTTCGAGACGCATGCAGCGCGGGTTTGGACAGGGTCAAGCTGAAGCTCCAAGCCAATATCCGTGCGATTGAAACCTATGGAGTTTTGATCGACATTGCGGCAGGCGCATTACTGCAAATTTCCAAACAAGCTCTCTCTATCGCTCATGGGAAGAGAGAAAACGCTCCTACAGGGGCGAGTATTTCATCTACATGCGTTAGGGACCTGATTTGGCATGGCCGCAATCAGTCGATGCACTATGAAGAAACGCGCCTAATGCCACTGCGGAACGATAACGGCAAGGTGATTTCTGGTTGCAGCACATGGGTAGAGACATTTCAGAAGCTTAACGAACAGAACCCTGGTCGTTTTGAAATGGCGCCCCCTTATAGGTCGCTGGCCATGGATGTTATAGACGCACTGGAGTGGACCTATGATTACGGTAAGTTCGAGCGTGACATGAGGCATTTGATTGGGGTTCCTACACCACTCTAGACGCATAGGAAAAAGAAGAATGGCCGTAATTAGCGCGTTCGAGCGGCGAAAGCTCGAAAAGCTACTGGGGATGGGAAGCGGCTATGTCCTGGACTTCTCGGATCGTACCTACGCAGATTTCTTTATCGATTACCGTATTGATATTGATGCAGCTCAGTATCGAAGTGGAGGCGACTCCAAGGCCAAGAGGATGCGGGCTTTTTGGGATATTGCACCCAACCACACGGTAGGTAAGGTTCTTGATGGACTCATTACCTATGGTGTGCAGATAGATCGCCTCGGTGACAGCAGTCCGCAATTGACAGACGACTGCCGAAAGATCGCAATGCGATTACTCAGCGATCAGTCGGTTGCGGATCTGGATGCACTAACTGCCATTGCTGATGACCGTGACTTTGAAGTCGTTGCTGAGCATGTGCGTGAAGCCATAGAGAAAAACCAGCCCGAGGGAGGACTCGACCGCCTGCATACCTTCGTTAACAAATTTATTCGGGTCACTTGTGAGCCGCATGGCATTAGCATAAGCAGAGAAAAGCCTCTACATAGCGTCTTTGGCGAGTATGTGAAAGCCCTTCGCGAACGCGGCCACCTTGAGTCGGCAATGACAGACCGCATCCTGAAGTCCAGCATCTCGGTTCTGGAAGCCTTCAACGATGTGCGGAACAACAAGAGTCTCGCGCATGACAACCCGATCCTGAATTACGACGAAAGCTTGCTGATTTTCAACCACGTGGCGTCGTCCATCAGGTTCATCAAGTCGCTTGAGGCAGGTATCAAGGCCAACAGCCTGGCGCAAAAGAATGACCTCCCTCCGTGGGACGAAACCATACCCTTTTAATATCAGCCTTTGACGAACCCAATTTATTCAAGGAAAAGTGGCCGTACGTTGGATCAAGGCGGCTCAGGACCAAAAACCTCAAGCAAACATTGACCAGAACCGTTCATTGTTCATCACAGAGGTCGAGTAATTTCCCGCTCAGGAACCCCCAAGCCCCGCCTTGAAAGTGGGGCCGAGTCCGTAGGAAGGACTCGGTTTTCGTGTCTATTCAACGTTAGGAGATCGTCGTGAGCTTGAATCCAGGGTCAATTGAATTAACCCTTATTTACGGTAAACCAGGCGAGTTGGGCCGGACAACAGAGCCACAGACGTTTCCGGCGCTGCTGCAGCGCTTGCACAGCTGTTTCTCGGTGCTCCTCCTACCTGCTGAAATTGGGGTTGCTCTGCTTAAGGCTCCTGGCCTTACTCGTGCGCGCATCAAGCAGAGTGACGGTACGCTGATCGAGGGGACAGTGCGCTGCGTTCAGCAAAACTATTTCGAGCTGGTCGAGGATCATCAGCCAGCATAGGAAAATTATTTGGCGCGTTAGCGCCCCGAATTGGGCAGCGAAGCCAAAGCTGTGGTTAGTGTGGCTGACGCAAACCTTTTGGTAGCGGCAGGTGCCATCGACCGCCGCTAGGAAAGTCCTACCAGCCCTACGGGGCTGCGTCGGAAGCCGCCCAGGTTCTCCCAAGCCTCGCCGTAAACGCGGGGCTGGGTCAGTAAAGAACGCCAATTTTCGCGTTCCATGATCAAGGGAATGAAATGGACAGTGAAACGGACAAACTGCACTGCATGGCTATCCGGCATGAGTATCTTCGGTGTAAGGACGCCTTTGAACTCTTCGTGGTGCAAGGTGAATCCATCGTTCTGCAAGGGCATAGTCATCAGCGGGCGTACCGGGCCTACAATGCCTACTCCAGCTTCATCCACCATTTGTATGAACTTTACATGGCCTTGTTTGCACGGGACCATCAAGTCGTGGACATCAAAAATAGCCCTGAAATAAAGGCTTGGGTGAAAGACGAAAGGGCCAAAAGGACTGGAGAGGAAAAGAGCAAAGTCGGTGCGCATACGTACACTGATGGCGCACTGAATGAGCAGGTCTACCTTCAGGCCAATCAGTGGCTTTCCAGTATCGATCGAGGCACCGTCTCCGCCAAGGTGTACCCGCGTTCCCAATTTGAACGCATGCTACCTGTCGACAAAGATTTCGGTCCCGCCTTCCGATCCATGCGGAACAAGATTGCCGGCCATGTAACTTATGAAAGGATTGAGCTGGTCAAGCTCACCGAGTTCTTCCAGAAGTACCATCCCTACCTTTGCATGCTTTACAGAAATGTTGGTGGCAGCTCATTCGGACGCTACCTCGACACCGTACCTGACTTCGGAGAGGTGACGAGCTTCTTGGAAACCTGCATCCCGCCTGACCCGAACACCAAAGTCGAATAATCACGGAAAATCGATATGAAGCATGTTTTGCTGGGCTTTACGCTGGTTCTCGCACTGGTGGGCTGCTCTGATCCTACTGAAACCTCCAGCGGTGCCAGCAAATACGTTGGTGCGTGGAGCAATGAGCGCAGCGGCGGCGGATTGAAGCTGGTCATCGATCAAGACGGCCGCCACTTTACCGTTAAGGAGCTTTCTGCAAAAAACAATGTTGTGCTCGGGGTAAGTGTCGGTGAGGTAGCAGACGGCTACTTGAACGCGAAGACAGGAATCGGCCCCAAGATTTTTTATTCAACGAAGGATGACGCTCTGATAATCGAGCCTTCATCCACCTTATTCTATCGCCTGGCCCTGTAACGGAAAATCGCCTGGGAGGGCTAAGTGATGCAGATCGAAACTGTCAGCGTGACCGCCGAGTGGTCGATAGCTGGCACGTCTGTCAGCTACCAGGACAGCAAGTCGTTCAGCCTGAATATCGATGCCGACGAACCGGCTGAGCTGATCGAAGAACGCGCCCGTGGCCGTGCCCGCCAGTTGATCGCCAGTGGTGGAAACTGGTCCCCGGGTGTTGTGCGCATCAACGAGTTGCGCGTAACCCGTCACCGGCCAACCGGGCTGTAGGAAAAATAGGCGCCCGGTGGTGCCACCGATACGGCCGGTAGACGGAGGACAAACACGATGATCGAGATTCAAATAGTGGACGGTATCAATTCGCCGATGCTGTTTTGTGACGTATGCGGCGAGCGCATTGAAGACGCTGGCAAAGCAGCAGTCGTCTTTGACAACTTCCGTCAAAATGGAGAACGTGCGAAGACCCTGCATGTCCACAAAGGCAGCATTGGCGGTAAGACCTGTCACCATGAAGCAGAACTTATCATCCGGTCTGGCGGCGGTACACCCGGCTGGCAGGAATTGAAGCGCCACCTCTGTGACCTGGCTCATAACGTCGCTTTCCCCGCCTCCGTAATGGCCGAGTACGACAAGTAAGCTGAAGGATCAACCCTTCAAGGAAAATCACGAATGAAGCGGGTCACCTATCGGAACCTTGAACCTCAAGCTCGCTTCCAGCTGGAAGATCAGTGGTGGGTGAGCGGGTATCGCTAAAATTCTTCATGCGTCTATTACCAAGCATCAAAAATCTGAAGGCTACGGTCCATCGTTCTCTCGTGTGGGAAACACCAGCACACTGTATTTCTCTGAGGCATCTGGCTGTGCCTCAGGGAAGTAGAAATGGCGGCCATCATGGAGGGTATACCGCAGTGAGGTCCCATCCTGACTTTGAGCTACTTCCAACAGTGTATCCATGCGCCAGTCACCGGTGCCGTTGAGCCACCCAGGTGACACCAACTGTACCGACCTCACTTGGACTCCCGCTTCCGTTAGCTCCAGAATGGACGTCAGCGCTTGCAAGCTATCCACGAACACCACGTCGTGGATCTCAAGGCCGTCCTCGCATCTGACTATCGTTGTATGAAACCAAGGTGACATCAAATGTTGTTGAACAAAATGCCAACCTTGGTGGCCAGGCTCCAGCAGTGCTTGAGAGCCTTTCACT
The DNA here is from genome assembly GCF_030687395.1 of Pseudomonas wuhanensis. GTDB lineage: Bacteria > Pseudomonadota > Gammaproteobacteria > Pseudomonadales > Pseudomonadaceae > Aquipseudomonas > Aquipseudomonas wuhanensis. The sequence goes on from NZ_CP117430.1 coordinate 1,540,965, forward strand.
TCTGCCTGTCTATTGGTTATGAACACGGCGAACCCTCAACGTGAACAGTATACATTGTAGTTATATACTGTTCGAAAGCGCCTTATCGTTCCTTTTGCAGGACATGCAAAGTGGAATTGAAAAGTGCTTTCGGGACAGTTCTTCGGTGGCTTCGTGTGAAACAAGGCCGGACGCAGGAGGACTTTTCCACCCTTAGCAGTCGGACTTATATCAGCACATTGGAGCGAGGTCTGTACGCTCCGACTATCGAGAAGCTCGACGACATTGCTGCTGTGCTCGGTACGCACCCCATAACGTTGATGGTCGGTAGCTATGCCCTAAAGGACAATCGTTCTGTTGCGAAAGTCCTCGAGGACGTCATTGGGGAGATCGAGCGTCTAGAGGTCGCCGAGGGCGTTTCGAAGCTACGCAAGCGTTACCCCAGAACCGAGTAGGCGCGAGAGCCTTGGAAACACTCGAGTAATGACTTCAAAGCGCTGTATATCACTTCGTCGGGTCGGCGCATTGGGTCGACGTAGGGATGGTTTCCAGGTGTCGATTAAAGGCCGGAAACCTACGAAGCCGGGGCAGGCCATAATTCTGTAACCCTAATTTTTGCACTGTAAACCACTGTGGTTAACAAGGAATAAAAGTGGTTTACACGGAGCAATACACGCCTCGGTTTCTAAGGATACTTCTGTACTGACCTTTCCCTCGACGCAAAGGGTGTGATTGCGCACTACGCGAAATCGACCTATCCATGCGACTTTCTTGAAGGCAGGTCGACCACCTTGCGGTCGCTCATCTTAGCCTTGAGTACACGGTTCTCGTCCGTTAGCACTTCGTTGATGGATGCGAGATTGGCGACCTTGACCCGCAATTCCTCGATCTCCTGACGGTGGGCTGCGGACTTCTTGCGTTCCGCAATCAAGTCTTGTTGTTTCACATCACGCATGGCGCGACTGGAGCGACCTTGAGCCTCTCGGATAGCCTCGGCAATTCGTGGGTAGTAGTTGTGAATCAGCGCCGTCGATACGCCCGCCTCGCGGGCGACTGCCGCGATGGTAACCTTGGATTCCCCGGTGTGGGTGCGACCCTTTTGGATGCGGAGAAGGGCGAGCTTCAGATCCTTCTCGCGATCCTCAGCAGGCTTATAGTTGGTCGCCTTGTCCTTGGATTTCATGCGATTAAAGTCTCCGGGTCCATTCCCAACTGTACCAGTACGTCACGGCAGCGATTCAGGTCGCGCTCAACGCGCTGGCGGCCGCCCTCGCCAATGTCCGGGCAATTCAGTAGCCCTTTTAGATCATCGTAGAGTCGCTGGTAGATGGCCGCGTGACCGTGTCCAATCACAGCATGGTTGCAGTTGCCGCAGCGGGTACGCTCAAGAGTATTACCGACGCAACCGTCATTGTCCGCCGTGCACCAGGCATGGCCGTTGCTGCGAATTGCGGTGCTCTCGGCAATGGACTTCAGCATCGAGGCGTGATCCTTGAAGATCAGCAGATTCTGCGGTTCCCGCTGCCATTGCTTGAGCGCGCGGCCGTAGCCCCCGGCCAAGGGTTCGTCACCCAGCCAGTTATCGACGACGCCTAGTTTTATATCTTCCAACTCACCCTGAATATCTGCGTACAGATCAAGGTCCAGATGCTGTCCCCAGCTATCGTCTATGGCGTAGCCCAGAGACATGTCCAGCGAACAATGTGCGAAATGCTCCTTGAGGTAGCGAAGGTCACCGAAGCGGCTGTGCGCGGCGTAGTTGGCAAACTTGCGGCGGAACTGGTGGCTGGAGAGATTCCAGCTCAGTCCGCAATCCTTGGCGAATGCCTTGAAGCATACGCTCCAAGTAGTGTTGGAAAGCGTGCGCACTTGATTGCCCTCTTTCGGATCTACGCCGAGAAAGAGCGCATAGCGGTGTTTGTGCGCCTCGACGATCTGCGGATCATACGGGTTGGCGTGGCGCCGCTGAAGGATCTCGGCGGCGATCATGGCCTGATAGGGTGCGCACCAGCGCTCCATCACGCGCAGGGCACGCACAGCGGCCTGGGGGATCATCCAATCATGGATACCGACACCGGTCTTTTCCGACCGCGAGCGCATCCAGTGGTAGGCGGTGCCATGATCGTCTTGAGTGCGGTGGTGGGCACCTGACTGCACGTAGGCCAGTTCATGGATGCGACAGCCAGAAGTGCTAGCCAGGACGATATAGCAGGCCGTGCGCAGATTGATCAGTGCCTTATTCAATGCGTTCAGACCGTCCTCCCAACCAAGGGTGCTCAGGTGGCTGTTCTTGGCCTTATTGAGACTCCGAGCACTCCGCCCCTTTCGCTGCATAGCGAGGGTTTCCAGCGCTTCGCGCAGATCAAGCAAGTGCCGGCCGCGCTCAACCTGTTGATAGGCCCGCTCGAACAGTATGCAGAACACATCATCCGGAATCAGCGGGGTCTTGCCGCTCTGGGCACTGCTGCCGGTAAGCCCCGCCATCGCCTTGGCGGAAGTTTCGGGCCAAGGATGCTGAGGCATCGGGTCGTCGGTGTAGTGGCTCAGTTCATGAATGGCTTCGACGGCCTTGAAACGGCTATGTAGTCCGCTTTGTGATAGCGGCTTGCCTTTGGATCGGCTGGGCTGCCGGTATGCCTTGCAGGCGTCCACATAGGTCGAGCAAACCAGGGGTGTCACCGCACTTAGGTAGTCGAGTTTGAATGCTTCCAGGTGGCGCAGGAATGGCCTTGCATCAGAGAAAATTTGTACCAAAGCGAGGCATTTAGGCCGAACCGCCCCATGGCGTCCACGGCGTAGGTAGCGATATAGCATCGCCTTCATCACCTCCCAAAATGCCGGTGGCGCGGTGCGGAAGTCCAGCCGTGTATGACTCGCCGGCACGTTGCTGGTGAAGCCTTCAAGTTGCCAGACGTTGTCGCGGTAGCGGCTGAGAATAACCCACTGCCCATCGACCTGAGTAGCGCTGATGATCAGGGCGTCGCGTTCGGATTCCGGGAGCCCGCGCACATCGCTCGGCTGGACAGCAAGGGGAGCCCAAGGTAGTGCCACCAAGGTGTTGTCACTCATGCAAATAGCTCCAAGCTGTCGATCAGATCAACCGACCAGAACGGGTGCGGCAGGGTCCGGGCTCGCTCGCGGGCGTCCTCCACCGCTGCGGCCTTGAAGGTACCGCGCCGCAGCCCTTCGGCAACGATGTAGTGGTCTATCAAGCGGGGGATGTGGGCGTACTCCCGTGCCCAGCGCCGCTTGTCCATGCGCGAGCGCTCAGCCAGCACGCGGAAGTAGAAGCTGAACAGCTTGTACAGATCCTCTGCGGTTACCGCGTAATGCTTGCAACGCAGGCAGTTCATGAAGTTCATGCAGGTCGCGCCCTCGCGCTTCGGGGCGTACTGGCCGTTCACTGGGTCGGCGCAGCGGCCCATGGGGGTGTCCTTATAGGTTGCACCGACGGTCCGAGTTAGCAACTCCTGCACCATTACCTCGCCCATGAACTGCCAGTTGCGACGGGCATACTCGTCGGGTGCCAGGTAGCTTTGGTCGGCCACCCTCGGGGTATTGCCGAGCGCAGCGGCGGTGGTCGCCAAATCGCCGTCGGTAAGCTCGAAGATGCGGTTGGCGAAGGTCTTGCGCAGGCGTGAGATGTTGATGCGCAGGGGCTTATCGTCACTGTCGGTCAGACCATGCTCGGTTACGAGGCGGTTTATCGACCTAGCCAACGTTTCTGGTATCAGCGTCGTGACTGTACCGAAACCCTTGCGATTGCGTATGCGATACAGCCACACGCGCCCCTTGAGGTCGGCTGGAGCCTCTGCGTCCAATGACTCGGTCAGGGCCATCACGCGGCGGATCAAGCGCTCGACGTTGGTTCTCACGTTCGGCGTGGACTCTAGAAGACGCTCAGTGTCTGACTCGGCTCGCAGCGCCACTTTACTGGTGTTGTAGCCACGTCGCTTCCACAGTACTAGGAACACGGTGTTGTCCTTGGGGTGTGGGCGCAGGCAGTCACGACCCATTTCCAGCAGTGGCGTGGTATTGCGTCCGGTGTGCAGCGCCACGACCAGCAGGGCGTAGACCAGCAGATCGCTGGTCACAGGCTCGTCGTCAGCCCAGATCGGCTTGATGGCCTGCCTGAGCGCCACAGTGAACGCTTGCCGCTCGCGTTTGGACAGCCCCGTCTCGCCCTTGGCCTTGCGGTTGATGTTTGGGAAGGGGTTATGGGGGAAGGTGGTCCCATCGCCGGAGGTGACGAGATGGATTAGCCCACGCCGCCCCAAGGCGAGCAACACGGGCTTGGTCTGCGAGTAGAGGGTTTTCTGACTGATAGTCGCCACGCCCAACCCAGCCAAATGTCCGAGATAGCCGTCGATCAAGTCCCGGTTCACATCGGACATGGCCAAGTCACGGCCGATAGCCGTCGCCCGCAGCACGCAGCAGTCGAAAAAATTGCGCAGCCCATTTTGGCAGTAGCCAGCGACGGTGCTAATCGCGATGGTGCCTTCTTGGCCGGCGAGGAAGCGTTTAATTTGGCACTGGCAGGCGTAGGTGATGGAGTCAATGCCAGCGCCGTACCAGCGGGCAAAGTCGAAACTACGGCTGTTGGAGGCGTTCCGCCCGAACGTGACCGTGGTATTCGTCGGAGGGATGGTATCGGGCAGAATCACCACATTGCCTGCTATGTCGCGGCTGTGCTCGACTTGCGGGACGCTGAGGTCGGTCTTAGTAAATACCTTGCGCTTGCCCATCAGGCCGCCTCCGCCAATGCGTTCAACTCATCGTCATAGGCCAGCACCGCCTCGTCGGCTATTTCGTTGACCAAGTGCAGGTACACCATGGTTGTCTGAATCGAACTGTGGCCGAGTTGCCGCTGAACGAACACCAGAGGCTCCAACCCGCTCGCAGGGTTACGCTGAAGGCTGACCAGGGTATGGGTGGCATAAGTATGCCGAAGCATGTGCGTATGGACTTTGATTCCAGCCCGCTTGCCGGTCTCGCTGATGATCCGGTTGAGGCTCTTGCCGTCGTCACCATAGGGTTCCCCGGACTGGTTAAGGAACAACGCCTTTTGTGGGGTCTTGCTTAGCGAGGCGCGCTCGCCGCGCACCTTCGTCACATAGCGATAGAGTTCAGCCATGAATTTGCGGCTGACGTAAATATCCCGCGGCTTGCTGCCCTTAGTCACCATACCGCTGCCGTCGAACGGATCGAGCCGAATGCGGAGGTTGCGTTCGGTTCGTGCTGCCTTGTCCGGGTCGAAAACATAGGCCAGCGGGAAGGCGGCGATTTCCTCGCGGCGCAGACCCGTATGCAGCCCTAGGCGCATCATCATTCGGTGATGGGGGTTCTCCACTGCGGCCAAGAGCGACTTGATCTCGGCCATGCTCAGAAACTTAGGCAGGGTCTTGTGGCTACGTGGCATTACATCGTTTGCCATGGCCTTGCCGCCACTGGCATCGACATGGGCAAGGAAACTTGTTTGGCACCTTACGGCGCGCTCTTCATAAGCGAAGGGCAGGCGCTTCACCCACCCCTCTTTCAGTGCGAATTCATAAAACTTGCAGATATAAGTCAAACGCTGGCGAGTGGTGTTCGGTGCCAGCGCGCACGCCTCCAGGCAGTAATCTCGGTAGGCCGCCACAAGGCTCTTGGCCTCGCCACGATCCACGTCGCGCCAGTCAATCTCATGAGCCTCGAGGAAGCTGAAGAAATCGTACAGCGCGCGTCCGGTACTGGGCCAGGAACGCTTCGAGCCGATGACCCCGCGAAGCAGGTAGTGCCGAAAGAACTGATTGGCCGGAACGCAACTCTCCATCGAGTCCCATAGCAGAATGGGAAACCCTGGATAAGGTTGCCCTGCGATCACCAAATCCCCTGTAGCCCACACAAGCTCCATCTGCCGTCCTCTGTGCTAATCAGAATCTCAATCACTTTGTCTGCTCTGACCAGTTAGGGGATTAGATCGGCCCTAAAGCGCATGAGCTTCTAAGTGTCTGTTTCTAATATCACAGCAATCTAACGCTTTCCAAGTGCCAGATCATAAGGCGTTCCTCAAGGTTTGCAGGTGGGCGACCTGACGGCTGAATTCAGCGCTGGACAGCCGCTGCTTCGGTCGCGGGCTCATGGCCTGGCTGATGGCGCGTGTGGGTTGGCCAGTCAGGCGTGCGAGCACCAGCCATTGTTCGGCGACGCCGAGTTGTTCAAAACCGGGGTGACGGTGACGGACACGCCGCAGGATGTCTTGTTGCAAGGCTTGCAACAGGCTGTGCTGACCGTTGTGACGGAGCATGAAATCGGCGCTGGCACGCAGGTGTTCCTGGAGCTGGCGGCGGGCTCTCGTGGCCGGCTCCAGCAATGGGCCGTTACGCACGCCAACATGCCAGAACCCGAAAACGATCAAGGCGATCAGGGCCACCAGGGCTTGCGGAAAATAGCGCCACAGCAACGTCAGCAAGCTGTCGTGATCGGTATTGAACAGCAAGGTCACGTCTGTGTCGGCCGTCAGGTACCACAGCAGCCAGGCGTTGTCGTACTGGTCGATGGCCGGGGTTTTCCAGAGGTCGGCGTCGGTGACCACGGTGATCGAACCCTGCCCGTGACTCAGCTGCATCATGTGCGTGGCCTTGCCGCTGTTGGCCCAGGCCTGGGCGAGGTTTTTCGGGTCGTCGAGGTGGAACGCGGTATCGAAGCTGAAGTAGGCCGGCGCCTCCTCGTTTTCCAGGTAGAGCTTGGTCAGTTTGGGGTAAGGATCGTCGACAGGATCGGGCGGCGGCTCCTTGAGGTCTTTGCTCAGGGATTGGTGCAACTGCACCCGGTCGAGCAGCAGATCATTGCTCTGCCCGGTCTTTTCATCCCACAGGGCTTCGGCGACGAATAAAAGACGTCCACCGGCGCGGGTCCAGTTCAATACCTGATTCACCTGTCGCGGCGACATGTTCGACCGATCGCCGAGCAACAACAAACTGCGCTGATGAGGCTCGAGAGTCGGCAAGATATCGAGGCTGTTGGCATGGCTGACGGTCAGGCCCTGTTTACGCAGAAAATGCTCGGCCGCCAGGTAGGGATTGGCCTGGGCTTCCGGGGATGGGCCGTGATCGATTTCTGCTGGATAGGGTATGGCCTTGAAATACAGGTAAACACTCAGCGCACACACTAGCAGGGCGATCAACGCACCGACTGAAAGCCACAAACGCCGGTTCAACGGGCGGCTCCCGGGCCGAACAACGCGCGCCAGCCGTTACAGAGTTCCTGTTGCAAATGCGCGGGGGGCAAGCGATGCCCATAGGCCATGTTTTGCCAGTGCCCGGTGAGGTTTCTGCTGAAGGCCAGCAAGGCAGGTTGTTGCAATTGTTCAACGCGCTGGAGCACTTCGCCTTCGGTGTCGGCTGGTTTGAGCGCCATGTTGAAATCGTGCAGCAAGTGGCTGAGCAGGGCGCGATAGAGCAACCCGAGGGCTTCACGGGGATTGGTCTGCCAGAGGCTTTCGGCACTGGCCGCGATGTCGGCGGGCAAGGTTTCGCGGTTGAGGTCCAGGCCGAACGCCTGCTGGGGTAATGGCCGCGCGACTTTGCGATTTAACGTGGGTCGGCGGCTGACAAAGGCCTGCAGCCAGTCGCGGTAACGCCAGATCAACAGCCCAATGGCGCCGATCACTGTGCCCCACAGCAGCACTTCGATCAGGCTGGCCAATACGCCAAAGCGTCGGCTGTCCAGCAAGCTGAGCAGCGCCTTCAGCCAGGCGGGCGTTTGACCATTGTCCGCAGTGTCGGCGGCGGGTTTGTCTTCGCCAAAGCGATAACGCGTTACCGTTTCCTTATTCTTGAAGGGGGGCTGATCGAGTATGGCCTTGATGCTGTCGCGGGATGCCTGACTGGTCAGTGGTTGCTCCAGCAGACGCGCAGAGTCCGGTGAGATAACCGGTTCGGCGGCCCAGACGCTTTGCGCCGTTGGCACCAGCAGGATCGCAGCCAGCAGCAGCGTGACGACCGTGCTGGTCAAGCGTTGGCGCATTCGGCGAAAAACCAGTTCGATGTCCCAGGCTTCCAGCCACGTGCGCCGGTTCAGATAAAGGCTGAAACCGCAGGCCACATAGATCGGTTCCCAGACAATCAGCACCAGAACGTAAAAGGTATTGGTCAGGTGTTCCAGCCAGCGCCAGTCTTGAGTGGCGGCGGTAATCAAGGTCTGCCAGCCCCAGTCGAGTTCGACCTGTTGCGGCAAGAGCATGTAGAACAGCACCATCAAGCCGATCCACAGCGCGGTTTCCAGATGCACGCCGATGATCGTCAGCCACTGGGCGGCGCCCGCGTTGCGTTGCAGCAACACGCGCAAACGTTGTTGGCGTGCTTCCCCCGCCAGACCTTCGAGTTGCACCACCGGCATCAGAAAACTGCGGCTCAGACTCAGGCGGCGCCAGGTCAGGCTGGCCAGCAGTTGCGGTTTGAGCAGGCGCGGCCATTGGCGCAGGGCCTGTTTCAGTGTGGGCGTTTCGCCGAACATGGCTTTGGACAGGATGTACAGCGGCAGCCGATCGAACGCCGGTTTGAGCCACCAGAACAGAAACACGGCGAGGGAGGGTGAATCCCACAGCAGCAAGGTGAGCAGGGCGAAGATCGGCAAGGTCACGATGGCCCAACTGGTCATCAACAGGCGTCGATGGCGCTGACTCAGCAGCACCCCCAGGTCCATGGCTTCCCAGGTCGTGCGCGGGCGGATCACCACACTGGCGTCACTCAGGCGCATGGCGAGTCCGTCCGGCAAACAGCAGATAAGTCGCCACCAACAACCAGAGCACCGCGCCGACCAGGTATTTGGTCAGCGGCGAGAGCCCGGTCCGCGACGACCAGTAGGCTTCGATAAACGCCGCAATCAGCAGAAACAGCATGACCCCGCAAATCAGCACCACGCTCTTGCGCGCCGCCAGTCGCAGGGCCTCGGCGCGGGGTAAACGTCCCGGCGCGATCAAGGCCCAGCCCAGTTGCAGGCCTGCGGCACCGGCCAGGGCAATTGCACTCAGTTCGAAGGCGCCATGGCCGATCACGAACGACCAGAAGGTTTGCCCATAGCCGATGTGCGTCAGGTGCCCGGCCACCGCGCCGATCATCAATCCGTTGAAGAACAGGAAAAACGCGCTGCCCAGGCCAAACAGCAAACCGCTGGCGAAGGTCTGAAAAGCGATGCCGATGTTGTGCATGATGTAGTAACCGAACATCACCCAGTCTTCGCTGGCTGCCCGATCTGCCAAGCGCCCCAGATGACCGGCGTCGGGGTCGTACATGCTTTGCATCTCACTGACCTGCTCGGCCGGGATCAGGTTGTAGACCAGCTCCGGGAACAGATACACCAGCAACGCGAAACCGATCAGGCTGCCAAAAAACAACAGGCTGGCGGCAAGGACGAAACGCCACTGCTCACGCACCAGTCGCGGGAAATCGGCGAGGATGAAACTCAACACGTTGGCACCCAGTCGACTGCGATGCCGATAAAGCTGTTGATGCCCGCGCAGGACCAGTTGCTGCAATGAATCGATCAGGAAACTGCTGTAGCCGCGCTCCTGAGCCAAGGCCAGGTGTTGGCAGAGCCGTCGATAATCGCTGGGGAAACTGGCGACTCCAGAGGCATCTTTGCCTCGTTCCAGCCGTTCAAGCATGAGTGCAAACTGCTCCCATTCGGCGCTGTGGCGACTTTCGAACAGGCTTTGCTTCATGTGGGGCCCAACAGTCCACGGGCGATGCCGTTGAGTTCGGCCCTCGCCTGGGGCTTCGATATCTGCAACGGTTGCGCGAGTATCGAGGCGAGCTCGTTGGCCCGCGCCTCGGAGAGTTCACCCTGGCGTTCGGCAAACCCGAGGACGGCGCGTTGCTCGGTCAGCGTCAGGGCGAAGGCTGCGCGCCGTGGCGGGACATCAGGCAGTTGGGGGCGGGTGAGCGGTTGTTCGCGGTAGATCACCAGCGTACCGGCGGCCAGGTCGCCGAGGCGTTTGAAGGAGGGGTGTTGCAGGCAGCTGATCGCCCCGAGAAAGTAGCCGAACGGCAACATGTCGACAAACCGCAGCAGGTTGCGCAGCAAGGACGCGGACCAGCCGATCGGCGTGCCATCGTCATGCACTACGCGCAACCCCATCCAATGCTTGCCCGGCGAACGGCCCTGATTGAGCACTTCGAACAGCACCATGTACCACCAGCTCACCACGAACAGCAGAATCGAACTCAGCCCGGCGCCAAGTTTTCCGAGAAACGCCAACATAATAAACAGCAGGCCCAGAATCACCCCGCGCAGGCCCAGGTCTATGGCGAACGCCAGCGCACGTACCATCAACCCGGCCGGGCGCAGCGGCAAGTCGATGCCTTCGGGCGTTTCGACGTGATACCGCGTGTCCAGTGGCCGGGCCAGCGTCGCTTTCCCTGGCAGTGCTGTGGTTTCGAGCATGGGCAACCTTGATGTGGCCTTGTCCGTCGGATGCTAGCAGCCTCTCGGGGGAAAACGACATAACTATGTATTGCACGGTGCGTGATCAGAGGTGATTGAATGACAAGAACTCTGGTCGGGGCGACGTATGTGCGCCTAGACTTCGTCGGTCTTCAGTTCAGGAACAACCCGTGACCTCGATCTTCTGGTACGACTATGAAACCACTGGCATCAACCCCCGTTGCGACCGCCCGCTGCAAGTGGCGGGGATTCGCACCGACTTCGATCTCAATGAAATAGACGAACCGGTCAACCTTTATTGCCAGCCCAGTGACGACATCCTGCCTCATCCGGCGGCGTGCGCGATTACCGGTATTACGCCCGCGCGTCTGGCCGAGCAAGGTTTGAGCGAAGCCGATTTCATGACACGGGTTCATGCCCAGCTCGCGGCGCCCGGCACCTGCGGGGCCGGGTACAACACGCTGCGTTTTGACGATGAGATGACCCGTTACAGCCTGTATCGAAACTTTTTCGACCCCTACGCACGGGAGTGGCAGGGCGGCAACAGCCGCTGGGACCTGATCGATGTGGTGCGCGCAGCTTATGCCTTGCGTCCTGATGGCCTTGTCTGGCCCAAGGACGACGAAGGGCGAGTCACGCTCAAACTCGAACGTCTGACCGCCGCCAATGGCATCGATCACGGGCATGCACACGAGGCGCTGTCGGATGTTCGCGCCACCATCGCCCTGGCGCGCCTGATTCGGGAAAAACAGCCGAAGTTGTATGACTGGCTGTTTCAATTGCGCAGCAAACAAAAGGTCATGGATCAAATTCGGTTGTTGCAGCCGATGGTGCATGTTTCCGGGCGCTTTTCGGCGGCCCGTAACTATGTGGGGGTGGTGCTGCCGTTGGCCTGGCATCCACGTAATCGCAACGCGCTGATTGTCTGTGACTTGCACTTGGACCCTCAGGGGTTGCTCGATCTGGATGCCGAAACCTTGCGTCAGCGGCTTTATACCCGCCGCGAGGACTTGGCCGAAGGCGAACTGCCGGTGCCGCTCAAGCTCATTCACATCAACAAGTGCCCGGTAGTGGCGCCGTTATCGGTACTGCGTCCTGTAGATCAGCAACGTCTGGGGCTGGATATGGCGCTTTATCAGGAGCGGGCGCTGCGGCTAAGTGACGCACAACAAGTTTGGCGAGATAAAGTGCCAGACATTTACTCCAGCGACGATTTCTCTCCGAGCCAAGACCCCGAGCAACAGTTATACAACGGTTTTATCGGTGATCGGGACCGGCGTCTATGTGAGCAAGTCAGAGCCGCCGACCCTTTGCAATTAGCACAAGAACAGTGGCCTTTCGATGATGAACGTTTGCCTGAATTATTGTTTCGTTATCGCGCACGCAACTTTCCCGATACGTTGAGCCTGGAAGAGCAAGAAAGCTGGCGAATATTCTGTCAGAAACGTTTGTGTGCACCTGAGTGGGGCGCGCCAAATACGCTGGATAGTTTTCAGGAGGTTGCTGCTCAATTGATGACTAGTGCTACATCGTTTCAGCGAGAGGTTCTGGATGAATGGCAGAATCATGTCCAGGCATTACGCAAACGTTTGAGTCTTTGAAAACGAAAATAATCTGCGCTTGAATTCCAGGCATAAAAAAACGCCAGCATTTGCTGGCGTTTTTTTGGTCGCGGATCAGTCCGCGACACGCTTGCGGCTTAGCCCAGCAGGGTAGCCCAGCTTTCAACCACGTCACCGCCCCACTTGGCTTTCCACTCTTTCAGAGTCTTGTGGTTGCCACCTTTGGTTTCGATGACTTCGCCGTTGTGCGGGTTTTTGTATTGTTTAACTTTGCGAGCACGTTTGGTGCCAGTAGTTTTTACTGCGCCGCCACGTGGAGCCTTGGTTTTGGACTCTGGATCCAACAGCGCGATGATGTCACGCAGGGATTTGGAGTATTCGCCCATCAGGGTGCGCAGTTTGCCTTCGAATTCCAGCTCGGTTTGCAGTTTGTCGTCTTGGGACAGATTCTTCAAACGGGCTTGCAGCTCTTTGATAGCTTCTTCGGTGGCGCGATATTCGTTGATCAAGGACATGAGGACTACCTTATGTTGGGCGCTGGATGGCAGGGTGACAGTGCGACAATAATAGTCAGGGTGTTTCATCAAGTAAACATTTAACCGGAGTTTTATTTAAATTAGTTGCGGAACAGGACACACATTGGAGTGACAGTTAAATAGCGTCACAAATGTTCACAGTTGACCTCTTGAAGATTGCCCGCAAGAACACCATCGCGTGGGGCAGCGTGGTGCTTGCAGAACCTGTACCGGACCTGCGGGCAAAGCCACACGTCATCAATACTGCAGTTTTGCTGCGCAATCGCTAGAATGGCGGCCTTTGCGAAGTTCTGGAGTTTCCCCCTCATGCGCACTTTTCGGCTGGTGATTGCTTGCCCGGACCGCGTCGGCATCGTTGCTAAAGTCAGTAACTTTCTGGCGTCACATAATGGCTGGATCACTGAAGCGAGCCATCACTCGGATAATCTCAGTGGCTGGTTCTTCATGCGTCACGAAATTCGTGCCGATTCGCTGCCTTTCGGTATCGAAGCCTTTCGTGAAGCGTTTGCACCGATTGCCGAAGAGTTCTCGATGGACTGGCGCATCACCGACACCGAGCAGAAGAAACGCGTGGTGTTGATGGCCAGCCGTGAATCCCACTGCCTGGCCGACTTGCTGCACCGCTGGCACAGTGACGAACTGGACTGTGAAATCGCCTGCGTGATTTCCAATCACGATGATTTGCGCAGCATGGTCGAGTGGCACGGTATTCCTTACTACCATGTCCCGGTCAACCCACAGAACAAGGAGCCGGCCTTCGCCGAAGTTTCGCGTCTGGTCAAACAGCACGAAGCCGAAGTGGTGGTACTTGCCCGTTACATGCAGATTCTGCCGCCCGAGTTGTGCAGCGAATACGCCCATAAAGTCATCAATATTCACCACAGCTTCTTGCCGTCGTTTGTCGGCGCCAAGCCATATCACCAGGCGTCGATGCGCGGAGTGAAGTTGATCGGCGCTACCTGCCACTACGTCACCGAAGAGCTGGACGCCGGTCCGATCATCGAGCAAGACGTAGTGCGCGTGAGTCACAGCGACAGCATTGAAGACATGGTGCGCTTCGGCCGTGATGTCGAGAAAATGGTGCTGGCCCGTGGCCTGCGTTATCACCTGGAAGACCGGGTGCTGGTGCATGGCAACAAAACCGTCGTGTTCTGATGGTCTGCGGATCGCTCCCACGCTCCGCGTGGGACCGATCCAGGTGAAGAGAGAACATGACCATGGCCGATCCATTGGACAAAGCTACATCCAAAGCACCCGCCACATTGGGTGAGGGCTGTTTGAGTCGCTATGACCCGGATGACCTGAGCCCCGAAGACGGCACGGAGTTTCCCGGTGCCGCCGAGTTGTGGGAGCAGTTGCAGGACGATTCCGACGATGCAGTCGGGGATGCCTGAAAAAAAGATCTTTTAAGCCTGCTTGAGCTTCATCAACTTCCTGAGCAATGGCCGCCCGAGCATCAGCAAAAACACCGGGCCACCGACCACCAGATAGAAGTAATAGGTCACTGTCCGCCAGATCAGAATCGCCGCCGCCGCGGTGGATTTTCCGACCATGGGCGCCAGCAGCGCCGCCGATGTCAATTCCGCCGCCCCGGCACCGCCCGGCAACAGGCTGAACTGCCCCGCACTCAGTGACAGCATCTGGATCAGAAAACACCAGGCCCACTGCAGATCCACGCCCAGCCCACGCAATGCCAGATACAGCACGCTATAGCGCAAGAGCCAATGCAGACAGGTCAGTGCAAACACCGTGATCAATGTCTGAAAGGGCAACTTCAGTGTGTCAGTGAACGCCGCCAGGAAGTGCAGGAGCTTTCGCGCCCAGCGCATCCGGGTGGCGCCTTTGACATTGAGACGAGCGAGCAACCGACCACTCAGACGAATCAGCGAGCGGTGGTAGCGAGCCGCTAATACGCAACTGAATAACCCACCGAACATCGAGATGGCGCTGACGGTCAGCAGCCATTCCATGCGCTGACTGAGGTGCTGGAACAATGCATAAATCAGAATTCCGCTCAGCGCGCAGAGAAAAAACAGCAGATCGCTCAATTGGTCCATGGCGAACACGGCGCTGCCCCTGGCCGGCCGCACGCCGTGACGTGCCAGCAACGCCATGATGGTCAGCGGCCCGCCACTGCCGCCGGGGGTGGCGCAGTAGGCGAATTCGGCAGACATCACCACCCCAAGGCTTTTGAAGCGACTTACCTTGTCGCGCTGATCACCCAGCAACAGGCGCAGGCGCTGGGTGTTGAGCATCCAGCACAGCAGGATCATGCCGAACATGATCAGCAACCATTTCTGCGGAAAGCTTTGCAACCGCGACCATGTTTCTCCGCCACCCAGCAACGACGGAATGAGCACCGCCGCGAGCAGGGCGACGACCAGCAGAATCCCGCGGCTCATGCGGCGCGACCGATGGGGTCGCGTTGCTTTGCCAGCCAGTTGGCCTTGGTCATGGGCACACGACCCTCGTCGAGCAAGCGCTTGAGGGTGTGCAGCCAGTAGTGACGCGAGAACTCATGGCGCATGTCCACGGGGTGCAGACCGAGACGAATCACCGGCGCCTGGCGCCAGCGTTGTTCACGCTGATCGCTGACGATTTTCGACAGGCCGCGACGCCAGGCGCTGCGCGCGCTCCAGACCAGGCACGGGGCATCGATCGCGGTGAAATCCGGCAATCGATACAGATGCTGCGAGTCGCTGGTGTAGCGCAGCGGTAACTGGCGCAAGGCTTGGCGGGTGCCTTCGCTCATCAGCCAGGCAGGAGCGACGAAACCTTCCAATGGCCAGTTGTAGCGGTGGAACACCTCGATTCCGGCACGCAGGCGGGTGAGGGCGGCTTCCTGTGACAGGTCGTAGAACTCGCCTTCATGGGTGTAGATCCGGCGCATGAACCAGTCTCGGGGAGTGATGGGGATCGGTCCTTCATCGCAATGAAAGTAACCGTGCAGTGCCAGTTCGTCGCCGCAAGCGACGCGGCGGGTCAGCAAACGTCGAAACGCCGGATACGCGTCCAGGTCGTTATGCTTGTGGTAATTGGGCACCACCAGCCAGGTAATCGGCACCTCGCCCAGCGCGTCGACGGCTTCGACGAAGGCTTGATAATCGGGCCAGGTGTGCGGCGCAACGTCGTGCAATACCAGTAACAGGCTGGGCGCGTTCATGGGCTCAACCATTGGCGGTCAGTGGCCATTGAGTGCCGAGTACGGCGTGATAGTGCCCCAACAGGCTGTCGACCACGATATCCCAAGCGTAATGTTGCTCGACATGGCGGCGGGCTTGTTTGCCCAGCGCGGCGCTGCCCTGACTGAACAGTTCGCGCACAGCGTTGGCCATCGCCGCTGGATTGTTCGGCGCGCAAAGCAGGCCGCATTGATCGGTGACAATTTCCTGAAAAGCCCCAGCCGCCACGGCCACCACCGGAATGCCGCTGGCCATGGCTTCGAGGACCACCAAGCCAAAGGTTTCCTGATCACCGGCATGCACCAGCGCATCGGCACTGGCCATCAATCGCGCGACCTGCGCTGCCGGGTAGAACTCATCGAGGACGGTGACATTGCGCGGTACCAGGGTCGGCATTGACGAACCCACCAGTAACAGGTGATAGCGACGACCCAGGCGTTTCATGCATTTGAGCAGCACCGGCAGGTTTTTTTCCTTGGATCCTCGACCGGCGAAGATCAGCAGGTGAGTGTTTTCATCGATGCCCAATTCGGCCCGCAAGCCTGGATCCCGTTTACTGGGGTTGAACGTTTGCAGGTCGACGCCCAGTGGTTGTACGAAAACGTTCTTCACGCCCAACCCGATCAGTTTATCGGCCATGATTTGACTCGGTGCCAGCACCCGATCGAAGTTGCCATAGAGCTTGCTTACATAAGCTTCGACATTGGGTGTAACCCAGTTGCCCATGCGATTGCTGACCAGCAGCGGCAGGTCTGAATGATAAAAACCGATCACCGGCACATCAAGTTGACGCTTGGCGTCCAAAGCAGCCCAGGCAGTCAGGTATGGGTCGCCGACTTCAATCAGATCGGGCTGCAAATCCTGCAGAACATTGCGCCACGGCGCGAGACGGAGGGGGAAGCGATAACCCTTGCCAAAGGGCAGGGCAGGGGCCGGAACCGTGTAAATGCCATCCTGTTCACTCAAATGAGCCCCAGGGATCAGCAAGCTGTGACGAATGCCTGGCTTATTGCCCAAGCGGCGGTGTTTGGCATCCAGATAAGTGCGCACGCCACCGCTGGCAGGGGCGTAGAACATGGTTATGTCAGCGATATGCACGATGAACATCCCTCCGGGACCGTTGTTCTCCCTTTGGTTGACCTATATGAAGGATAGATGTTCGATTGGGGTTTTGCGGTGGGGATGTCAGCGGGGTTTTGCGGGATTGGCAGACCGTCTTCGCGGCCAAGCCTCGCTCCACAGGTTATGCGCAGTTCAGAATGATGCGCCAATCCCTGTAGGAGCGAGGCTTGCCCGCGAAGAGGCCCGCAAGAGTGACTTAAATACGGAAACTGCCCACCAACTGCTTCAAGCGCGAAGCCTGTTGCTCAAGGTCCGAGCACGCACGCAAGGTCGATTGCAGGTTTTCCACGCCTTCCTGGTTCAAGGTGTTGATTTCGGTGATATCCACGTTGATCGACTCAACCACCGCCGTCTGTTCCTCGGTCGCTGTGGCCACGGACTGGTTCATGCCGTCGATTTCACCGATGCGCAACGTCACGCTGTTCAAGCGTTCACCAGCCAGGTTGGCGATTTCCACGCTGTCCTGACTGTGGCGCTGGCTGTCGCTCATGGTGCTGACGGATTCGCGGGCACCGACTTGCAGCTCCTCGATCATGGTTTGCACCTGTTGCGCCGACTCTTGCGTGCGGTGCGCCAGGTTGCGCACCTCATCGGCCACCACGGCAAAACCACGCCCGGCTTCACCGGCCCGCGCCGCTTCGATCGCCGCGTTAAGCGCCAGCAGGTTGGTTTGCTGGGAGATGCTGGTGATCACTTCGAGAATCTGCCCGATGTTCACGGTTTTGCTGTTCAGCGATTCGATGTTGGTACTCGAGGCGCTGAGCATGCTCGACAGCTGATTCATCGCGGCAATGCTGCGATCCACCACTTGCTGGCCGTCCTCGGCCAGACTGCGCGCGTCGCTGGCCTGGCTTGACGCCTGGGCTGCGTTGCGGGCGATTTCCTGGGCGGCGGCGCCGAGCTGGTTGATTGCCGCGGCGACACTGCTGGTGCGTGAGGCTTGCTGGTCGGAATTGAACATCGACGAATTCGAGGCGGCCACCACACGCAGAGCCACTTCGTTGACTTGGCCGGTGGCCGAGGACACTTCGCGGATCGACGTATGAACCCGTTCCACGAAACGGTTGAACGCCGTGCCAAGGATGCCGAATTCGTCCTGATTCTGGATGGTCAGGCGCTTGGTCAGGTCGCCTTCACCGTCGGCGATGTCTTCCATGGCGCGGGTCATGAGGTGCAGCGGCTGGATCAGGATGCGGATCAGCATGCCGAGCAAGGCGATGATGATTGCCACGGCAATGAGGGTTGCGACGACCGCCGAGGCGCGAAATTCGCTGAGCATCGAGAAGGCTTTGTCCTTGTCCACCGACAGACCGATGTACCAATTGACCGAGGACAGGCCTTTGATTGGGGTGAACGTGACGATGCGGGTCTTGCCGTCGACGTCGATTTCACTGAGTTCGCTGCTGATGCGCGGGGTGTTTTTTGGGTACGCCTCGCTCAGGGACTTCATCGCCAGGGCTTTGTCCGGGTGAACCAGGATCTTGCCGTCGGCGCTGACCAGGAACGCATAGCCCATACCGTCGAAGTCCAGCGCGTTGAGGCTGTCGGCGATCACCTGCAAGCTCAGGTCGCCACCGACCACGCCGATACTTTGACCGTCCTTGAGCACACTGTTGACGATGGAAATGACCAGTTGGCCGGAAGCGAGATCGATGTACGGTTCGGTCAGTGCCGAGCCGCCGGTGCTTTGGGCACTCTTGTACCAAGGCCGGGCGCGAGGGTCATAGCCATCAGGCATTTTGCTGTCTGGGCGGATGATGAAGGTGCCATCCTTGTTGCCCAGATAGGCGCCCATGAAGGTCGAGGTCACCGCCTTCTGCTCAAGTAGCGAGGAGACGTTGCCGATGTCAGCGTTCAGTGCGACGTTTTGTGACAGGTTTTCGATCAGCAAGCTGCGTCCGGCCAGCCAGGTCTGGATATTGTTGGCCGTCACGCTGCCCATTTCTTGCAGATAGTTGTCCAGGTCTTCGCGAATGGCGTTGCGCTGCAAATAGTCGTTGTACAGTGTGAACGAGGCGAAGGCAGCAATAACGATGAGGGCGGCGGCAAGCAGTATTTTATGGCTGAAGCGCAGATTTTTATTCATGGCTTGGGGGTCCGCTAAAGTCTTAATGTCCAGGGCGTGCTTTTATAAAGGCGCGCAAAATGGGCAGTGTTGAAAGTAAGCTGATATTTCCACTGCTCCTTAGGGAATTACCGACGCTATTTTTCAGTCTGGTCTCTCGCTTGTTATCGGCCATGAAGGATCAAAGATTAACCATGGGTGACAAAATGCCTGACTCATCGCAACTCGTTATCGGCGCCGATCTCACGGGCCAGTCCATCGCCCAGGCCATGCGCCTGGCCAACCGTCATGGCCTGGTAGCGGGCGCTACCGGGACCGGTAAAACCGTCACCTTGCAGCGCCTGGCCGAAGCCTTCAGCGATGCCGGTGTGGCGGTGTTCGCGGCGGATATCAAAGGCGACCTGTGCGGCCTGGGCGCTGCCGGCAACCCTCAAGGCAAGGTCGCGGACCGGATCGCCGGGATGCCCTGGCTGAACCATAAGCCTCAGGCGTATCCGGTGACCTTGTGGGACATTAACGGTCAGTCCGGTCATCCACTGCGCACCACCTTGAGCGAAATGGGCCCGTTGCTGCTCGGCAGCCTGCTGGAACTGACCGACAGTCAGCAGTCGGCACTTTATGCCGCGTTCAAGGTGGCCGACCGCGAAGGGTTGTTGCTGCTGGATTTGAAGGATTTGAAGGCGCTGCTCAATCACCTGCGCGACAACCCCGAATTGCTGGGGGATGACGCCGCGTTGATGACCACCGGTTCCAGCCAGGCGCTGTTGCGCCGTTTGGCGACGCTGGAACAGCAGGGCGCCGAAGCGTTGTTCGGCGAACCGGCGCTGCAACTCGAAGACATGTTGCAACCGGCCCTGGATGGTCGCGGGCGCATTCACTTGCTCGATGCCAGTCGTCTGGTGCATGAAGCGCCGAAGGTCTATGCGACGTTCCTGCTCTGGCTGCTGGCCGAACTGTTCGAGCAATTGCCGGAGCGTGGTGATGCCGAGAAACCGCTGCTGGCGCTGTTTTTCGACGAAGCGCACTTGTTGTTCGCCGGTACGCCCAAGGCGTTGCAGGAGCGTTTGGAACAGGTAGTGCGACTGATCCGCTCGAAAGGCGTGGGGGTATATTTCGTTACCCAATCACCGGGCGACTTGCCCGATGATGTGCTGGCTCAACTGGGCCTGCGCATTCAGCACGGTTTGCGCGCGTTTACTGCCAAAGAACAGAAATCCCTGCGCGCCGTGGCCGAGGGCTTCCGGCCGAACCCGGCATTTGACGCCTTGTCAGTATTGACGGAGCTGGGGATCGGCGAGGCGCTGGTCGGCACCCTGCAAGACAAGGGCACGCCGGGGATGGTCCAGCGTGTATTGGTTGCACCGCCGCAATCGCGGATCGGGCCGTTGACCGAGACCGAACGCACCGTGCTGATCGCCGGTTCGCCGTTCAAGGGGCGTTACGACAAACCGGTCGATCGCGAATCAGCTTATGAAGTGCTGATGGGGCGTAAAGGGCTGGCGCCGGATCCTGAAGCAGCGCCGGGCAAACCTGCACCTGAAGAGCCGAGTTTCACCGACAAGGCCGGGGAACTCCTCGGCACGGCGGCAGGCCAGGCATTGAAATCAGCTATGCGACAGGCGGCAAATCAATTGGGCCGACAATTGGTACGCGGGTTGATGGGCTCATTGCTCGGCGGCAGCAAACGCCGCTGACAAGTGGGTAATCAAAATGTGGGAGCGAGCCTGCTCGCGATTGCGGCCGGACATTCAACACATGTGTTGACTGATACACCGCTATCGCGAGCAGGCTCGCTCCCACATTGGTTTTATGTCAGGTTTTGGGTTTGGCGTGCGCCGCCAGGCGTTCGAGGGCCGCCCGCAGGTTCGGGTCGGTAATCCCGTCAGCCGTTGCCTGAATGGTCGCCGCCGCATCGGTCGACAAATTTATCGTATGCCCCGCAGCCCCTTGCTGAACGGTAGGCGGCTGAACCTTGAACAGGATCCGCGTCAGGCTGGCGAACTCGTCGAACAGCTGTAACTGCCGTTGCAGACGCTTTTGCTGATAGCGCAGGCGGGTGGCCCAGTGGCCGTCGGTGACAATCAGCAATAAACTGCCTTCACGCCACGACGCCACATGGCAATGCTCGCGGGCAGCCGGCTGCAACTGGCTTTCCACCAGGCGTTGTAAATGACCCAGGCGTTGAGCGTGGCCAAAGATGGCTTTCAGCGGTTTGGCTTCGCGAAGCAGAACGGCGGGTGCTCTGGCCGTGAGAGGGCGAAATGCCATGATCAGACACCTGAAGTAACAGAGCGGCCATGGTAACAGAAAGCATCCGCTGCCCCCGACCCATTGCTTTGTGAGCGCTTTACTCATTAAATCAACGAGTAACTTGTGCCCTCGATGGGTTGAAGTTCAGCAAAAAGCCCTTATTTTAAGTGAGCCCCGTCACAGCGCAGTGCATGCATCGTGGAACAACGCCACTTTCCTCACCATCGTTTCCGGGTAGAATGCTCGTTCGCATGCGGCCATGAGGGCTGCACGGGCGACTCACGGGGCCGCCCTCCATCCCTTTAGTGTGGAAGATCCTGCCGATATGTTTGCGCCTTTGTTAAAGAAACTTTTTGGAAGCAAGAACGAGCGTGAAGTCAAACGCATGCTCAAGACGGTGCAGCTCGTCAATGCCTTCGAAGAGCAAATGGTAGCCCTTTCGGACGATCAATTGCGTGCCAAGACCGACGAGTTCAAGGCCCGCCTCGCCAAAGGGGAATCCCTCGACAAACTGCTGCCAGAAGCCTTTGCGGTCGCCCGCGAAGCCGGCAAGCGCGTCATGGGTATGCGCCACTTCGATGTCCAGCTGATCGGCGGCATGACCTTGCATGAAGGCATGATCGCGGAAATGCGTACCGGTGAAGGCAAGACCCTGGTGGCGACACTGGGTGTTTACCTCAACGCGCTGTCCGGCAAGGGCGTGCACGTTGTGACGGTGAACGACTACCTGGCCCGCCGTGACGCCAACTGGATGCGTCCGCTCTACGAATTCCTCGGCATGACGGTCGGCGTGGTCACCCCATTCCAGCCGCCGGAAGAGAAGCGCGCCGCTTACGCCGCCGACATCACCTACGGCACCAACAACGAATTCGGTTTCGACTACCTGCGCGACAACATGGCGTTCAGCATGGAAGAAAAATTCCAGCGCGAACTCAATTTTGCCGTGATCGACGAAGTCGACTCCATCCTCATCGACGAAGCCCGTACCCCGCTGATCATCTCTGGTCAGGCCGAGGACAGCTCCAAGCTGTACATCGAGATCAACAAACTGATCCCGCAGCTGCAATTGCACGTCGAAGAAGTCGAAGGCGAAGTCACCAAGGCTGGCCACTACACCGTGGACGAGAAGACCCGTCAGGTCGAACTCAACGAAGCCGGTCACCAGTTCATCGAAGACATGCTGACCCGCGTCGGCCTGCTGGCTGAAGGCGAGAGCCTGTACTCGGCGCATAACCTCGGTCTGCTGACCCACGTTTATGCCGGCCTGCGTGCGCACAAACTGTTCAATCGCAACGTCGAATACATCGTGCAGGACGGTCAGGTCGTGCTGGTCGACGAACACACCGGCCGCACCATGCCGGGTCGCCGTTTGTCCGAAGGCCTGCACCAGGCCATCGAAGCCAAGGAAAACCTGAATATCCAGGCCGAGAGCCAGACACTGGCGTCGACCACGTTCCAGAACTACTTCCGTCTGTACAACAAGCTGTCCGGCATGACCGGTACCGCAGACACCGAAGCGTTCGAGTTCCACCAGATCTACGGTCTGCAGGTCATGGTGATTCCGCCGAACAAACCGTTGGCGCGTAAAGACTACAACGACCTGGTGTTCCTGACCGCCGAAGAGAAATACGCGGCGATCATCAACGACATCAAGGAGTGCATGACTCAGGGCCGTCCGGTGCTGGTGGGTACCGCCACCATCGAAACGTCCGAGCACATGTCCAGCCTGCTCGTGAAGGAAGGCATCGAACACAAGGTTCTGAACGCCAAGTTCCACGAAAAAGAAGCCGAAATCATTGCTCAGGCCGGTCGTCCGGGCGCACTGACCATCGCCACCAACATGGCCGGTCGTGGTACCGACATTCTGTTGGGCGGTAACTGGGAAGTGGAAGTCGCTTCGCTGGAAAACCCGACCCCTGAGCAGATTGCCCAGATCAAGGCCGACTGGCAGAAGCGTCACCAGCAAGTGCTGGAGTCGGGCGGCTTGCAGGTGATCGCTTCCGAGCGTCACGAATCGCGCCGTATCGACAACCAGTTGCGCGGTCGTGCCGGTCGTCAGGGCGACGCCGGTTCCAGCCGTTTCTACCTGTCGCTGGAAGACAGCCTGATGCGCATCTTCGCCTCTGACCGGGTGAAGAACTTCATGAAGGCGCTGGGCATGCAGTCCGGTGAAGCGATCGAGCACCGCATGGTGACCAACGCCATCGAGAAGGCTCAGCGCAAGGTTGAAGGTCGTAACTTCGACATTCGTAAACAGCTGCTCGAGTTCGACGACGTCAACAACGAACAACGTAAAGTGATCTATCACATGCGTAACAGTTTGTTGGCCGCTGACAACATTGGCGAAACCATCGCCGATTTCCGTCAGGACGTGCTCAACGCAACCGTCAGCGCGCACATTCCACCGCAATCGCTGCCAGAGCAGTGGGACGTGGCCGGTCTGGAAGCGGCGCTGCAGAGCGACTTCGGTGTGGCGTTGCCGATCCAGCAATGGCTGGACGAAGACGATCACCTGTATGAAGAAACCCTGCGCGAGAAGCTGATGAACGAGCTGATCGCCGCGTACAACGAGAAAGAAGACCAGGCCGGTGCCGAAGCACTGCGCACCTTCGAGAAGCAAATCGTTCTGCGCGTACTGGACGACCTGTGGAAAGACCACCTGTCGACCATGGATCACCTGCGTCACGGCATCCACTTGCGTGGTTATGCGCAGAAGAACCCGAAACAGGAATACAAGCGCGAGTCCTTCACCTTGTTCTCCGAGTTGTTGGATTCGATCAAGCGCGACTCGATCCGTGTGCTGTCGCACGTTCAGGTTCGCCGCGAAGACCCGATCGAAGAAGAAGCTCGCCTGCGTCAGGAAGCCGAAGCACTGGCTGCGCGCATGCAGTTCCAGCACGACGAAGCCCCTGGCCTGGAGCAACCGGAAGTGTTGGGTGAAGAGGTCGATGTAGCCCTCGCCACCGCACCGGTGCGCAACGAGCAGAAGCTGGGTCGTAACGAGCTGTGCTACTGCGGTTCGGGCAAGAAGTACAAGCATTGCCACGGGCAGATCCAGTAAACCCGTTTCATACGCTGAAATACCCGCGCCGCGACCGGCTTATGCCGTCGCGGCGTTTTGCCATTTAAACCACCGCGCCACGTTAAAAGAACGGGGTAATGACGGTGCAGACAATACTTTTTAAGGAGCGCATTCATGGCTGTTGGTCTTGGTCCTTTGCCCACGTTGCACCCGGTTGCCGGTTTTGAACTCGGTATCGCCTCGGCCGGCATCAAGCGCCCGGGGCGCAAGGATGTCGTGGTCATGCGCTGTGCCGAAGGTTCCACCGTGGCGGGCGTGTTCACCCTGAACGCCTTTTGCGCCGCTCCCGTGATCCTGGCCAAACAACGCGTGCAAGGCCCGGTGCGTTACCTGCTGACCAACACCGGCAATGCCAACGCCGGCACCGGCGAGCCAGGCCTGGCAGCTGCTGAGCGCACTTGCGCCAAACTGGCTGAGCTGACCGGTGTCGATGCAAGCCTGGTGCTGCCGTACTCCACCGGTGTGATCGGCGAGCCGCTGCCGGTCGAAAAAATCGAAGGCGCGCTGCAAGCCGCCCTTGACGATCTGTCGGTGAATAACTGGGAAGCCGCCGCTACCGGCATCATGACCACCGACACCCTGCCGAAGGGTGCCAGCCGCCAGTTCCAGCATGACGGCGTGACCATCACTGTCACCGGCATCAGCAAAGGCGCGGGCATGATTCGCCCGAACATGGCGACCATGCTCGGCTATATCGCCACCGACGCCAAAGTCTCGCGCGATGTGCTGCAAAACCTGCTGCTGGACGGCGCCAACAAGTCGTTCAACCGCATCACCATCGACGGCGACACCTCGACCAACGACTGCTGCATGCTGATCGCCACCGGTCAGGCAGCACTGCCGGAAATCACCTCCGCCAGTGGTGAATTGTTCGCCAAGCTGAAGCAGGCCGTGTTCGAAGTGTGCATGGACGTGGCCCAGGCCATCGTGCGCGATGGCGAAGGCGCGACCAAGTTCGTCACCGTGGAAGTCAACGGCGGCGGCAATCACCAGGAGTGCCTGGACGTCGGTTACACCGTGGCCCACTCGCCGCTGATCAAGACCGCGCTGTTCGCCTCCGACCCGAACTGGGGCCGCATTCTGGCCGCTGTGGGCCGTGCCGGCGTACCGAACCTGGACGTGAGCAAGATCGACGTGTTCCTCGGCGACGTGTGCATCGCCAGCCGTGGCGCGCGCTCTGCCACCTACACCGAAGCCCAGGGCGCGGCGGTGATGCAGCAGGAAGAAATCACCATCCGCATCGAGCTGGGTCGCGGCGATTGCAGCGAAACCATCTGGACGACTGACCTGTCCCACGAATACGTGAAGATCAACGCCGAATACCGCACTTAATACAGTTAGACCGAGTCGCCCCCATCGCGGGCAAGCCCGCTCCCACAGGACCTGCGCTAACCCTGTGGGAGCGGGCTTGCCCGCGATGACGGACGACCAGACGCTAGATATTCTGGCTTGTTCCCCTGACAAGAAGGCACCAAACATGAGCCTCCACCTGATCATCGGCGACAAACTGTATTCCTCCTGGTCCCTGCGCGCCGCGCTGGCCCTGGACCTGACCGGCGCGTCCTACACCGAAGAACTGATCAAACTGAACCAGCCCGACACTCGCGAGCGCCTGCTCAAGCATTCGCCGACCGGGAAAGTCCCGCTGCTGAAAACCGAACACGGCACCATCGCCGATTCGCTGGCGATTGCCGAATACCTGGCCGAACAATTCCCCGATGCCGGCCTCTGGCCCAAAGACACTGCCGCCCGTGCCCAGGCGCGTTCGGCGTGCGCGCAGATGCACAGCGGCTTTTTCGCCATGCGCGGCAACATGCCGTTCGACCTGAGCCACAATGCGCCGCTGTCGCCGACCCCGCCTGAGGTTCAGGCTGAAATCGAGCGCATGTTGGCGTTGTGGGCTGAATGTCGCGCCACCGCGACTGAAACCGGCCCGTTCCTGTTTGGGGGCGCGACCCTGGCCGATGCGTTTTTTGCACCGATCGCCGTACGCCTGCGCACCTATCAGGTAAAACTGCCCGAGGTCGACGCGGCCTATGTTGAAACCGTCTACCAATGGCCAGCCTTCAAGGCCTGGCAGAAGGCGGGTCTGGAGGAAATAGAGCGGTGAAACGAGTCCATGTAGCAGCCGCGGTTATCCGCGATAGCAGCGGCAAGATCCTCATTGCCCGCCGTGCCGACACTCAGCATCAGGGCGGTTTGTGGGAGTTCCCCGGTGGCAAGGTCGAGGATGACGAATCCGTCGAAACGGCCCTGGCTCGCGAGCTTCACGAAGAGCTGGGTATCGTGGTCAATACCGCGCGACCGATGATCAAAGTCCGCCACGATTACCCAGACAAGCAGGTGTTGCTGGATGTCTGGGAAGTCTCGGCGTTTACCGGCGAACCCCATGGCGCCGAAGGTCAGCCTTTGGCCTGGGTGACCGCGCGGGAGTTGGTGGACTACGAGTTTCCGGCTGCCAACCAACCGATTGTCGCCGCCGCCCGTTTGCCCGGCGACTACCTGATCACCCCGGAGGGCCTGGAAACCCCGGCCTTGCTGCGCGGTATTCAGAAAGCCATCGCCGGCGGCATCAAGCTGATTCAATTGCGCGCGCCCAACGGCTACGACCCGCAATACCGCGATCTGGCGGTGGACGCAGCGGGGCTGTGTGCCGGCAAGGCGCAGTTGATGATCAAGGGGCCGTTTGAATGGCTCGGGGATTTCCCGTCCGCCGGTTGGCACATCACGTCGGCGCAGTTGCGCAAGTACGCGGCGGCCGGGCGTCCGCTACCGGCTTCACGCTGGTTGGCGGCGTCTTGTCACAACGCTGAAGAACTGGCGTTGGCCGAGCAGATGGGCGTGGACTTCGTGACCCTTTCGCCGGTGCAGCCGACGCAGACGCACCCGGATGCGCTGCCATTGGGTTGGGAGCAGGCTTCGACCTTGATTGAGGGCTTCAGTAAGCCGGTGTTTTTGCTGGGTGGGGTTGGCCCGGCGGAGCGGCAGAAAGCCTGGGAGGCGGGGGCGCAGGGTGTGGCGGGGATTCGGGCGTTTTGGCCTGAAGCCTGATTCTACGGTGTTGCTGCTGGCGCCATCGCGGGCAAGCCCGCTCCCACAGTAGTTCGTAGCGGACACAGATTTGTGTACGACGTTGATCCCTGTGGGAGCGGGCTTGCCCGCGATGGCGTCTTCGGACGCGCCGACTAAACCTCGGGCTTGGCCGCAGGCTGCCACAAAATCTCGGCAATCCCCTGACGCTTGGCAATCAACCGTGCCGCCACAAACAACAAATCCGACAACCGATTGATATACGCCAGGCCAACCCCGGCCAGCGGCTCGATCGCATTCAACTGCTGACAGCGCCGCTCGGCACTGCGCGCCAGGCAGCGGCATACGTGAGCCTGGGCAATCAGCGCCGAACCACCGGGCAGAATGAAATTCTCCAGCGGCCCCAACTCTTCATTCCACGCATCGATCGCCGCTTCCAGGCGCTCGATTTCTGCCGTATTCAGTGCCTGATACACCGGCATCGCCAGTTCGCCACCCAAGTCGAACAACCGATGCTGGCAGGGCGCCAACACCTCGATCACTTCGTTAAGCCCGGGAAACTCGGCACTTTGCGCCGCCAACCCGGCCAACAGCACGCCCACCTGGCTGTTCAGCGTATCGACTTCGCCAATGGCCTCGATGCGCGGATGGTCCTTGGGCACCCGGCGGCCATCGCCGAGCCCGGTCTCGCCTTTGTCGCCAGTGCGGGTGTAAATCTTCGACAAGCGAAAGCCCATGGTTACCTCGACAGCTGATTGAGTTCTTGAGAAACCACCGGAGTGCCCGACAACGGCAGGCGCAAGGTGAAACAGGTGCCTTGGCCCGGCGTCGATTGCACTTCCATCTGGCCTTTGTGGTTGTTGGTGATGATGAAGTACGAGACTGACAGTCCAAGGCCGGTGCCCTGACCGATTTCCTTGGTGGTGAAGAATGGCTCGAATGTGCGTTTGCGCACGTTCTCGCTCATGCCGATGCCGTTGTCCTCGACCTGAATTTCCGCCCAAGGCGGATTCAGTTTTGTACGCAGAATAATCCGCCCCGGTTCGCGATCGTCTGTGCGCTGGTGAATGGCTTGCGCGGCG